>CAZIXV010000175.1:0-5843 GCA_964543105.1 uncultured Steroidobacteraceae bacterium | reverse complement strand
CTGTTGCCTGTTGCCTGTTGCCTGTGATCCCTCATCCCAACGCCTGCTCCAAATCCCCGATCAAATCGCTCACATCTTCGATGCCCACTGACAATCGGATCAGTGTGTCGTCGATGCCGAGGGCTTGGCGCTGCTCGGGAGGGATGGACGCGTGGGTCATGAGGCCCGGATGATCGACGAGGCTTTCGACGCCGCCGAGGCTTTCGGCGATCGTGAAAATCTGCAGGCGCTCCAAGAAGCGCTTCGCTTCGGGCAGACCGCCTTTGACGAAAAACGTGACGATGCCGCTGAAGCCGTTCTGCATCTGTCGCTTCGCGAGTTCGTGCTGTGGATGGCTCGGCAAGCCCGGATATAGCACGCGGGCTACCGTCGCTTGTTTTTCAAGCCACTGCGCGATCGCCAAGGCGTTCTCGCTCGTCTGACGCATACGCAGGGCGAGCGTCTTCAAGCCGCGTAGCGCGAGAAAACTATCGAACGGACCGCTGATTGCACCCACGGCGTTTTGCAGAAAGCCGAGTTTCTCCGCGAGTTCCTTGTTTGCCGTTACAGCGACACCGCCGATCATGTCGGAGTGGCCGTTCAAGTATTTCGTCGCGGAATGCACGACGATGTCTGCACCTAATTCGAGCGGCCGCTGCACCCACGGGCTCGCGAACGTGTTGTCGACAACGGTCAGAATGCCGCGCTTGCGTGCAAACTCCGCAACGCGCGCGATATCGACGAGCCGCAGGGTCGGGTTCGTCGGAGTTTCGATCCAGATGAGCTTGGTTTGTGGTGTCGCCAGTTGCTCGAGCTTCGCGGGATCCACGAGATCGTCGTACGTCACGCTCAATGTGGCAGTGCGCTTGCGAACACGCTCGAACAAGCGGAACGTACCGCCGTATAAGTCGCTCGTCGCAATGATGTGACTGCCCGCATCGAGCAGCTCGAGCACCGTACTCGTTGCTGCCATGCCGGAAGCAAACGCAAACCCGCTCACTCCGCCTTCGAGATCGGCAATACAGCGTTCCCATGCGCCACGCGTCGGATTGCGCGTGCGCGCATAGTCGTAACCCTTGTGTACTCCGGGGCTCGACTGCGCGTACGTCGAGGTCGTGTAAATCGGCGGCATCACCGCACCCGTCGACGGATCAGGCGCCTGACCAGCATGGATGCAGCGGGTGGAGAAGCTGAGGGATTTTGAGTCTTTCATTGCGTTCTGTAACTGAGTTTGGGTGGGAATATGCTAGCTAAGGGCGGGGTGATGGGGTGGATGGGGTATGGGGTATGGGGTGATGGGGTGATGGAGTGATCCGGTGATCGCGGCAAGAGTCCAAATTCGATCACCTCATCCGATTTCTGACCTCGATCACCTGATCACCGCATCACCTTCTTCTTCACCCCACCTGCCGGCGCAAATAATTCAACACATCCGAGCGCGTGATCAGGCCGAGAAACTTCTCGCCATCCATCACGGCGGCAGAGGAGCGCACTTCGAGCATCGCGACGAGATTGTTGATCGAGGTCGACTTGTCGATGCGCAAAAACGAGGCGGTCATCGCTTTGCTCACCGGCTCATTGAAGCGCTCGGGGCGTCCGAACGCAAAGCGCAGAATGTCATCTTCGGTGACGACGCCGATCAATTGGTCGTCTTCCATCACAGGCAATTGCGAAAATCCGGCATTGCGTAAGCGGTTGTGCGCTGTCGTCAGCACGTCATTCGGGCCGACCGTGATCGTCGCGCGCTCACCATGCGGCCGCCCGATCAGATCGCGCAGATCGCCGTACCTCTCGCGCTGAATGAAGCCCTGATCTTCCATCCAGAAATCATTGAACAGTTTCGAGAGATAACGCGCGCCGGTGTCGCCGGCCAGCGTCACGACACGCTTGGGTTCTTTTTGTTCGCGGCAATAGCGCAGCGCCGCCGCCAATAACGTACCCGTCGATGAACCGGCGAGCACACCTTCTTTTTGCAGCAATTCACGCGCGACTTGAAACGATTCGCCATCAGGAATGCTATACGCGCGCCGGGTGAGCGAAAAATCGCAGATCTCCGGGATGAAATCCTCGCCGATGCCTTCGACGAGCCAGCTGCCCTTCTGCGTCATGTTTCCGGTTTGAATGTATTCGGCGAGGATCGAACCTTTCGGATCGGCAAGAACCAGTTCGACGTGCGGCGCATGTTTTTTGAAATATGCAGCAAGGCCGCCGATCGTGCCGCTCGAACCCACGCCGACAACGATCGCATCGAGCTTGCCGTTCATCTGCTCCCAGATTTCCGGCGCCGTCGTCTCCTCATGCGCTTTCGGATTGTCGGGATTGGCGAATTGATTGATGAAATACGCGCCACGCTCGCGCGCGATGCGCTCACCCAGATCCTGGTAATACTCCGGATGCCCCTTGCCTACGTCCGAGCGCGTGAGCACCACTTCGGCGCCCATTGCGCGCAGATTAAAAATCTTCTCTTGGCTCATTTTGTCGGGCAGCACGAGGATCAATCGATAACCTTTTTGTGCCGCGACGAGCGCAAGGCCGAGGCCGGTATTGCCTGCAGTCGCTTCGACGATCGTGCCGCCGGGCTGCAAATCACCGCGGCGTTCGGCTTCCTGAATCATGTACAAACCGATGCGATCCTTGATCGAGCCGCCGGGATTCATCATTTCGAGCTTCAAGAACAGCTCGCAAGCGCCAGCGTCCAAGCGCTGCAAACGCAGCATCGGCGTACGACCGATCATCTCGAGAGCATTGGAATAGACGTGCATGAGAACCTTCCTGAGGAAACGGCCTGCTGCGGCCCGACTGTAAACGCCTAAGGCTGCGCGACGAGTAGACGTTTAAACGTGTCGACGTGTAAAAAGCTCCTCCTCTCGCGCATGGGCTGACACCATGCAGCACGCGAAAATCCACGCTTCACGCGCCGTCATTGTAGAAGAGTCGACCTTCCGAATGCCCGCTTTCGACCCCGCACAAACCGTATCCGACGTATTGCATACCGCAACCGCGATGCTGAGTCGCAATTCAGAATCGCCGCGACTCGATGCAGAACTCTTGCTCGAGCACGTCACGGGTTTGTCGCGCACACAATTTCTTGCGGCGCCCGAACGGCCGATTCCACCCCAAGCGGCCTGGTCGTTTCAGCAGCTGGTGAAACGACGCA
This sequence comes from uncultured Steroidobacteraceae bacterium, assembly GCA_964543105.1. Classification (GTDB taxonomy): domain Bacteria; phylum Pseudomonadota; class Gammaproteobacteria; order Steroidobacterales; family Steroidobacteraceae; genus Steroidobacter. The sequence continues at coordinate 2,707 of CAZIXV010000175.1, read as the reverse complement.
TGCAGGGCGAGCCGATTGCGTACATTAGCGGCCACCAGGAATTCTGGTCGCTGCTGCTAGAGGTTTCGCCGGCCGTGCTGATCCCGCGCCCGGAAACCGAACTCGTCGTCGAACGCGCGCTCCATCATCTCGATGACGCGGAGCGGCATGTGCTGGATTTGGGCACGGGCAGCGGCGCCATTGCGCTTGCGATTGCAAGCGAGCGCACACATGCACAGCTCACCGCTGTCGATGTGTCCTCCGATGCCCTGGCCATTGCGACGCGTAACGCGGCACGTGTGCAATTGCCGCGAGTGCGTTTCCTGCAGGGACATTGGTACGGCGCATTGCGCGATTCCAACACGCGTTTCGATCTCATCGTGTCGAACCCGCCCTACATTGCGAGTGACGATCCAGATTTGCATCCGCTCGTACGACGCTTCGAGCCTGCCGCCGCGCTGATGCCCGGCCCGAACGGACTCGAAGCCATCAAGCAAATCGTCACGGGCGCGCCGCGACATTTGCGGGAAAACGGCTGGCTTGTGATCGAACACGGTTGGAAGCAATCTGCCGACGTTCGCGATCTGCTTGTGCGTGCAGGCTTCGCTCACGTACGCTCGCACGCCGATTTGGCAGGCCACGAACGCGTAACGGAAGGCCAAGCCGGGACTTAGAAGCGGTTAGCGGTTGGCGGTTAGCGGTTGGTCCGACACGCATGCTTCCGAACCTTTTTACTAACCGCTAACCGAGGAGTTTTAATGATCGAGTTCAAAACATCGAAAGGCACATTCACGGTGCAACTGTTCGATAAGCAAGCGCCCATTACTTGCGAAAACTTTCTGCAGTACGTCGATGACGGCTTTTTCGACGGCACGATTTTCCATCGCGTGATCAGCGGCTTCATGGTGCAAGGCGGTGGTCTCGAGGAAAACATGCAGACGAAGTCTGGCCAACGTGCGCCGATCAAGAACGAAGCCGAGAACGGTTTGAAGAACAAGCGCGGCACGCTCGCCATGGCGCGCACGAACGACATCAACAGCGCCACCTCGCAGTTCTTCATCAATCTCGTAGACAACGGCTTCTTGGATAACAAGCCGGGCAGCTTCGGCTACGCCGTCTTTGGGCGAGTGGATTCGGGCATGGATGTCATCGACGCCATCGCGGCCGTACAAACCGGCACGCGCGCCGGCCATCAGGACGTACCAACCGAAACGATCAAGATCGAGTCGGCGCGACGCATTGAGGCGCCAAACGCCTAAGCACGCGCGTTCAGCAGATCGAACCGAAAAGGCCCGCGTCGCGGGCCTTTTCAATGCAGTGTCTTGCGCTCGCGCCAACTGCGTATGCTGACCGCAGCTGGAACATGAGAATCGATGACTAAACGCCGCTCCTTCACCGCCCGCCTGCTGCGTCTGTTGGTTTTCGTGGCGCTTATCTGGTTGAGCTTCAGCGCCCTGCTCGTCGGCGCGCTGCGCTGGATCGATCCGCCCACGAGCGCCTTCATCCTGCGCGAGCGCATGACGACCGATCGCGTACATCAGGAATGGGTCGACTGGGAGCACATTGCCGGGCACATGAAGGTCGCCGTCGTCGCCGCCGAGGACCAAACCTTTCCTGATCACTGGGGCTTCGATTTCAAATCGATCGATCAGGCGTTGACCGAACGCGCACGTGGACGCGTACGCGGTGCGAGCACGATCTCGCAACAAGTCGCGAAAAATCTATTTCTGTGGGGTGGTCGCAGCTGGGTGCGAAAAGGGTTCGAAGCCTACTTTACGGTTCTGATCGAACTGCTCTGGCCGAAACAACGAATTCTCGAGGTGTATTTGAACCTCGCGGAGTTCGGCCCCGGCATTTACGGCGTAGAAGCCGCAAGCCAATCCTTCTTTCGCAAGTCCGCAGTGCAACTCTCATCCGCTGAGGCTGCGTTGCTTGCCGCCGTGCTGCCCAGCCCAAAGCGTCTGCGCGCAAACGCACCGTCTGCATACGTGCGCTCACGGCAGGCGTGGATCAGGGGACAGATGAGCAGCCTCGGCGGCACCGCGCTACTCAAACGCATCGAAGGCGAACCCTAGTTCACACCACGCCGCGGCGAATCTGATCCAGTTCGATCGACTCGAACAGCGCTTTGAAGTTGCCCTCGCCGAAACCTTCGTTGCCTTTGCGCTGGATGATCTCGAAGAAGATCGGCCCAATGACGTTTTGAGTGAAAATCTGCAGCAGCAGCCCTTCACCCTTCTCAGGATTACCGTCGATCAGAATCTTGCGCTTCTGCAATTCGTCGACTTTCTCGCGATGGCCCGGCACCCGCGCATTGATGCCTTCGTAATACGTATCCGACGTGTCCTGGAATTGCACACCTTGACGCCGCAGTGCGTCCACGGTCGCGAATATGTCGTCGGTGCCGAGCGCGATGTGCTGAATGCCCTCGCCGTGATACTCGCGTAAGTATTCTTCGATCTGCGATTTATCGTCTTGTGATTCGTTGATCGGAATACGGATCTTCCCGCAAGGACTCGTCATCGCCCGGCTGATGAGACCGGTTTTCTGGCCTTCGATATCGAAGTAGCGGATCTCGCGGAAGTTGAACAATCGCTCATAGAAGCCGGCCCACTTGTCCATGTTGCCGCGCGCGACGTTATGCGTGAGGTGATCGACGTACGTGAGTCCCGCAGTGGACGCGCGTGCCTGCGTCGTCGGCACGAAATCCACGTCGTAGATCGTGCGC
>CAZIXV010000174.1:0-7958 GCA_964543105.1 uncultured Steroidobacteraceae bacterium | reverse complement strand
CGTCAGCTTGGCGTGTAGCCAGCCGCTTTGCAGGTAACCCGGCGCTGTGGCGACGATTGCCGCCCCAAAGATCAAGGTCAGGAGCGCGCCGATGGTCATCATCCCGAACAAGCGCCGTTCCATCGTACAAAAGCGCTCGATCCCGGGCGCATCGTTCGTATCCACGTGATAAACGAACAAACGCGGCAAATAGAACAAGCCAGCGAACCAAGCGATCACGAAGAATATGTGAAAGGTTTTTAACCAGAGCATCTGTCGCACCTGCCTCTAACGAGGCGGCTGATTGGAATTAGAGGAATGGGTTCGGTGCCGCGGCGGCGCGGCTTGTGTTTAAATGCCGACCGCGCAATTTTCGGCGCATTTCCGCAAGGTTACCGCGAGATAGGCTGATCATGCATGGCTGATCCGAGTGCGATGCGAACCGGGCGACTCGTTGTCCGCTATGACGCGCCGTGGCGCCGCCGCACGGTCGTGATCGGTGCGTTGCTCGGAGCGATCGTATTGCTCTATGCAGTGTACGAATTGGGACGATGGCAGGGCGGTTACAGCAAGCTCGCCGAACTGCAGCAGCGGCGCGAATTCACTACGAAGATTGCGGCGCTCGAGGAAGCGAATACTCGGTTACGCGCTGAAGCGACGAGTATCGAACTGGCTCGCGAAGTCGATCGCCGAGCGTACTCCGAAGTGGAGAAGACGCTGGCTGAGCTGCAATCCCAGGTGTTGAAGCAGCGCGAGGAGCTCACGTTCTATCGCGGCATCGTCTCGCCCGAAGACGGAATCGGTGGGCTGCGCATTCAACGTTTCCAAGTGTTCAATGCTGGGATCGAAAACCATTACAACTTGCGCTTGGTGCTGGTGCAGTCGATGCGCCAGGATGCAGTGGTGTCGGGCTCCGTCAATATTCAGATCGAAGGTGTTCAGAACAACCAGCCCGCGCAATTGACGCTCGCGGAAGCTGGTGGCGAAACACGTGCAGATGGGCTCGTGCCATTCCAGTTCCGCTATTTCCAGAACCTCGAGCAGAAAATTACGGTGCCGGCAGGCTTTGAGCCCAAAGCGGTGAATGTCGAAGTGAAATCGTCGCGGCTCACGCCCGTGCGAGAATCCTTCCCCTGGCAGGTGCAGGAGAGCTAGCGTCCCGTATGTTCAAGAGCAGACCCAAATCCCGACGCATCGATACGCTCATTGGCGCGAGCACGCGGATCATCGGCGATGTGCACTTCAGCGGTGGCTTTCACGTCGATGGGCATGTGAAGGGTAATGTCGATGCCCCGCCGGAATCGGGTGCAACCCTGAGTGTGAGCGACGCAGGCGTCGTGGAGGGCGCGGTCGCCGTTCCCAACGTGATCCTCAACGGCACGGTAAAAGGCGACATCCTCGCGCACGAGCGCGTGGAGTTGGGCGCTACGGCGCGTGTCACTGGCAATGTTTATTACGGGCTGATCGAGATGGAAATGGGTGCCGAAATCAACGGCAAACTCATCCACGAACCCAAGAAGCCGGGGTCGGACGACAAGCCCGCGATCGCGAAAGACGCTGCCGACAATACGTGACAGGCGTTTTGACCCTGCACAGTTAGGGTCATAGACTTGATCCACCTCGATTCAGCCCCCACGATCCAGCCATGGCTACCGCGCTCGAAAATATGTCCGTCCTGCCTTCACTGGTATTCACCGACGCCGCTGCGGCGAAAGTCGGTGAGCTGATTCGTGAAGAATCTAATCCCAATTTGAAGCTGCGAGTATTCGTCCAAGGCGGCGGATGTTCAGGGTTTCAGTATGGTTTTACCTTCGATGAGAGCGTCGAAGAAGGCGATACCCAAGTCGAAAAAGGCGGCGTCACGCTGCTGATCGATCCGATGAGCATTCAATATCTGGCAGGGGCGGAGATCGATTACAAAGAAGATATCGAAGGTGCGCAGTTCGTCATTCGCAATCCGAACGCCTCCACGACCTGCGGATGCGGGTCCTCATTCTCGGCATAACTCACCGCCTCGCCCGTCTGCAGACACACGGCCGGAACCTCTCAGTTCCGGCCGTTGCGTTTCTGGACCACTGATATCTCAGGGCCCCCATGGCACGATCGAAAGTTCCTGACGTTCTAGCCGCGGTCGATCTCGGTTCCAATAGTTTCCACATGGTCGTCGCGCGTTACTCGCATGGCCAGCTCATCATTCAGGATCGGCTGCGCGAGACCATCCGGCTGGGTGCAGGCCTCGATGAGCGCGGTCGGTTGGATCGAACGTCGATCGAAACAGCGCTCGCGTGCTTGGAGCGGTTCGGGCAGCGCTTGCGCGACATGCGCGCCAAAAGCGTCCGTGCTGTCGGCACGAACACCTTGCGGCGCGCCCGGCGGCGCGGAGCGTTTCTCGACCGGGCACGTGTGGCGCTTGGTCACCCCATCGAGATCATTTCCGGCATCGAAGAGGCGCGACTCATCTATCTCGGTGTCGTCAATACGATGCCGAGCGAGCGCGGCCAGCGACTCGTGGTCGACATTGGTGGCGGTAGCACTGAAATCATCATCGGCGAAAACCTGCAGACGAAGCGTCTGGATAGCCTGCATATGGGCTGCGTGGATATGAGCGCGCGATTCTTCGCCGACGGTGCGATTACCGAGAAGCGCATGAAGCGTGCGCGCTTGGCGGCAAAACTCGAGTTGGCGCCCATCCAGAATTACTTCAAGGATCTCGGCTGGGAGCGCGCGGTCGGCTCATCCGGAACGATTCGCGCAGCAGCGGATGTTCTGCGCACGCACGGGGCGAGCAAAATTACTTTGGACGGCGTGGAAGCCATCATCGACCAGGTGCTGCGAGCTGGGCATGTCTCAAAGCTGCGCTTTCCTGAACTGTCGGCGGAGCGCGCGCCGGTATTCATCGGCGGACTCGCCATCCTCGCAGAGGTGCTGGCAGCCCTCGATATCCGCTCGATGCGAGCTGCAGATGGCGCGCTGCGCGAGGGGCTGCTGTATGACTTAGTGGGTCGATTGACGAACGAAGATGCGCGCGTTCGCAGCGTGAGAGCAATGCAAAAGCGTTATCACGTCGATCTTGCCCAAGCGACGCGCGTCGAGACGACTGCGCTGCGCTTCCTCCGGCAGGTACAAGCCGAGTGGGGCTTGGACGATCCGTTCGCAGAGCTCGTCTTGAGTTGGGCGGCGCGGCTGCATGAAATCGGGCTTGATGTATCGCACTCGCAATACCACAAGCACGGGGCGTACCTGCTCGCTCATGCCGATATGCCGGGTTTTCCACAAGAAGAGCAGAAAATCCTGGCGCAACTCGTCGGCGCACATCGCCGCAAAATTCGCTTCGAGGCGTTGCAGGACTTGAATCCACCCTGGCACATCAAGGCGGAGTTCCTGATCATATTGCTGAGACTGGCCGTGCTCTTGCATCGTGGCCGCAGCAGAAAGGCGCAGCCCAAGATTGAAATACGCGTCGCGGGCCGCTCGATGGAAATCGCTTTTCCGCCCGGCTGGATCGCAGCGCATCCGTTGACGGCCGCCGAGCTCGAGCAGGAGATCGAGTATCAGAAAAGCGTTGGCTTCAGAATGAAGCTTGCTTAGCTCACCGTATCCACATGACGTCGCAACAGCTCTGCCTGTGCGGTGATTGCGAGCCCGCCTCGCGGCACGAGTCGCTCGTAGGTCGCATCGGCGCGCAATACCCACGCGTTCGTATTGTCGGCGAGGTACGTCAATAAATCTTCGATGATCCGCTCGCGGTGTTGCTCGAGTTCGATCGGGAACGCCACTTCAATACGCCGGAAGAGGTTGCGCTCCATCCAATCGGCGCTGGCGCAATAAATGTCGGGCTCGCCATCGTTGTGAAAATAAAAAACGCGCGAGTGCTCCAAGAAACGACCGACGATCGAGCGAACATGAATGTTCTCGGATAAGCCTGGAACGCCGGGTCGTAGCGCACAGATGCCGCGTACGATGAGGTCGATTTTTACGCCAGCCATCGAAGCTTGATACAACGCCTGGATGATTTGCGGTTCGACGAGCGCATTCATTTTCGCAATGATCCGCGCCGGCTTGTTCTGGCGCGCGAAGTCCGCCTCGCGGCGGGTTTTCTCTACCAGTGCATCCAGCAGCGTGAATGGCGATTGCAGGATTTTCTGCATCGTTGCCACGCGCGTAGGGCTGGTGAGTTGCAAGAAGAGCTCGTGAAGATCTTCACCCGTGGCAGGGTCGCACGTGAACAGTCCGTAGTCGGTGTACACGCGCGCGGTATTGGGGTGGTAGTTACCTGTGCCGAGATGACAATAGCGGCGCAGCTTTCCGTGTTCGCGGCGCACGACCATGATGAGCTTCGCGTGCGTTTTATAACCCACGACGCCGTACATCACGTGAGCGCCTGCCTCTTGCAAGCGCGTTGCGAGTTGAATGTTTGCCGCTTCGTCAAAGCGCGCCATCAGCTCGATGATGACGGTGACCTCTTTGCCAGCGCGTGCGGCATCGACCAACGCGTCGACGACCGGCGATTGTGGACCTGCGCGATAGAGCGTTTGCTTGATCGCCAAGACATGCGGATCCACCGCGGCTTGTCTCAACAAATCGATGACGGGAGCAAATGATTCGAATGGGTGATGCACCAGAATGTCGGCGTCGCGCATGGCGGCAAACATGTCTTCCTTGGCATCCAGCCGTTGCGGAATGCTAGGCGTGAACGGTGCGTATTTAAGGTCTGGTCGGTCAACCAGATCATAGATTGCCATCAAGCGATTTAGATTGACGGGGCCATTCACCTGGTAGAGGTCATCGCGCGTCAGTGCGAAATGGCGCAGCAGGAAGTTTGTGATGTCATCAGGGCAATCGACCGAAGTTTCCAGCCTCACCGCAGCCCCATAACGGCGTTGCGCGAGCTCGCCTTCGATCGCTCGCAAGAGATTGTCGACCTCATCGTCATCGACGAACAGATCGCTGTTGCGGGTGACGCGAAACTGCCATGTGCCTTCGACCGTCATGCCGCTGAACAATTGCGCGATGAATGTCGAGATTACGGCGGAAAGAAACACGAAGTGGGTGATGCCCGAGCCGTCAGTCGTCGCGGGTAAGCGAATGATGCGCGGTAGCGAACGAGGCACCTGAACGACGGCGAGTTCGGCATCGCGTCCAAAGGCGTCTTTGCCAGACAGACGTACGACGAAATTCAAGCTCTTGTTCTGAATGCGAGGGAACGGGCGCGCGGGGTCGAGTCCGAGAGGGGTGAGTACCGGTTCGACTTCCTGGCTGAAGTATTCCCCAATCCACGCGCGTTGCTCCGGCGTCACGGTGCGCGCGTTCACGAACTGAATGCGTTGTGCAGCCAACGCCGGGAAAACAAGCTGGTTGAGAAGTTCGTACTGATCGTTGACGAGATTAAGCGCGCGTTCGCGGATGGCCTGTAGCTGCTCAGGCACTGTCATCCCATCCAACCCTGCGGCCACCGAGCCAAGCTCTTGGCGTTGCTTCAAACCGGCTACGCGGATTTCGAAGAACTCATCCAGGTTCGAGCAGGAGATCCCCAGAAAACGAATTCGCTCGAGCAGCGGCAGCGATTCGTCGTGCGCTTGAGCCAGCACCCGTTGATTGAAATCGAGAAAGGACAGCTCGCGGTTGAGGTAGTACTCCGGAGCCTTGAGATTGAAGTCCAACATGCGCGACGCCTGGCTGCGAAGCGTCGAGAATACTACGGCGCTTCGCGCGCATGTGTTACCGAAGTAACTGCGTTAGCTCTCCGGAACCGCGGCGACGGCAGGCGATTGGGTGCGATCCAGCTGCGCCAGAAGAGGGCCCGACTTCGCTTGAAATTGCGGCATGTGAGCAAGCGGAATCGGTGCGGCATCGGGCAGCGGAACTGTGCGCGGATTCTTATGTACGCCGTTCAAGCGATACTCGTAATGCAGGTGTGGACCGGTTGCGGCGCCGCTGCTGCCGACATAGCCGATCGTTTGGCCTTGCGAAACTCGTTGACCGCGACGCAGGCTCTTCGCGAAGCGCGACATGTGCGCGTACAACGTGGTGATTCCTGCGCCGTGATCGAGAATCACAACGCGTCCATAGCCTCCCTGAGTGCCGACGAAAGTGACTCTGCCATCTCCGGCAGCTTTGATGATGGTCCCAGTGGGAGCCGCATAGTCGACGCCCTTGTGGGCGCGGATCGTATTCAGTATGGGATGGCGACGGTTTGGATTGAAGTTCGAGCTAATACGCGTGAAATCGAGCGGCGCTCGCAAGAATTGGCGCTCCATGCTGCGTCCGTCGGGAGAAAAGTAACCTTTGACTTCACCATCGTCAGACGCGAAGTACACGGCGCGATGCGTAGTCCCTGCGTTGACGAATCCCGCCGCGAGAATTCTGCCATTGCCGATGTATTCACCGTCCCGGTACTTCTGTTCGTACACGATGTCGAATCGATCGCCGCGACGAATTTCCAGCGCGAAGTCAATCTTCCAACCGAAGATGTCATTTGCGAGATGCATGATGAGATCCGGGCTGACGCCGGCTGCTCGCGCTGCGACGAAGAGCGATGAGTCGATCACGCCGCTGGCGTTTGCCGTACGCATTTCGAGAGGCGTGGCAACAACGTTGGTTTTGAATCCGTCGCCATCGCGCTCGACAGTCAGAATTTCGGTTTCGGAGATGCGTCGTGAGAATGAAACAACGGCTCCTTCATCGTGGACGAGCGTGAGTGCGTCACCCGGGCGAAGCGAGTCGAGCTTGTCCCGCATCCCGTCCACGCCGCGGATGGTGGCGAGATCGCGTAGGCTGAGATCGAGCTGCCGAAAGATTCGATCGAGCGTGTCGTTGCGGCGAACCACGTAGTCGATTTGCGTGCCGCGCGGCTCTGGCGGCAACGGCTCTATCTCCAGGGGTGCGAGCGGGATCTCTGGCAAATCCGGGGAGAATATTGGCTGCGTTTCCGTCAGCTCTTGAGCGGGCTCGCGCGATACGTAAAAGGCAATTGCGGTGGCGAGGAGGGGTAGGACAAGTCCGGACGCGAACCACTTGGCGTGAGTCGCACTCGTGCGCGCACTCGATCGTGGTTTGTAATCGAACGAGATCTTCGATTCTGGACGCACCTCTGGCCTTCCTGTCATTTTCGAAACGATCTGAAAATTAGTCGCTCCGGTCGCAAAACGTCAATCGAATCACAAGACTTGAATGCTTCGTCCAAAGGTCCCATGAATAGACGACGCTGTGCATACGCTCGTCGCTGATCTGAAGGTGGCATCAAGGCGGAATGGACGGCGACGGGACACAGAGCTCTAGGCACCGTGGACGGCAACCTACAGAAATGCTGATCAATTCTGAGGGCCGCAAAAAAAAGGTTTACGTGGGTATTGATTCCCAAGCTGCTGTGATTAAACTGCGCGCCCTTCGCAGGCTGAGCCCCTGGCAACAGAGGCTCGCTGACCAAAGTCAGAAGCGACTCACCTCGAACAAAAACAGAGGTTGACGAACTGAAGATCACGGTTAAACTGCGCGGCCTTTCGGGGGTCGAGCGCTTCAAAGCAGAAGCTCACGACCAACCGAGACGGACAGTCAGCCTTCTCCAGAAAGAGAGGTTGACGAACGAAAGATCGCCGCTAAACTGCGCGGCCTTTCGCGGGTGGAGCCGGTAACACGGCGACACGATCGAGATTGAAAACTCAGCCTCACGTCGCAAACGAGAGGTTGACGAGTCGAAAATCTCGGTTATAGTTCCGCTTCTGTCTACGCCTCGCGTGTAGATCGCTCTTTAAAAATCGAAACAGGTAATTTGTGTGGGGACTCGCGTCGGTCGATCGCGAAAGCGCATTCGACGATGAGAGTACTCAATAGCCAGTAATGAGTTATTGAGGATCTGATCGTCACTGAAAGGTCACAAGCCTTTAAGTGAAGAGTTTGATCCTGGCTCAGATTGAACGCTGGCGGCGTGCCTAACACATGCAAGTCGAGCGGCAGCGCGGGGGCAACCCTGGCGACGAGCG
>CAZIXV010000173.1:0-7996 GCA_964543105.1 uncultured Steroidobacteraceae bacterium | reverse complement strand
ACTCGGAAATCGCGCCCTTCTGTTTCTCGTCGGTCGCGCCCATCAGCCACATCAACAAGAAGAACGCCATCATCGCGGTGGCGAAGTCGGCGAACGCGACCTTCCATGAACCGCCATGATGCGCATGGCCGTGTTTCTTCACCCGCTTGATGACGATCGTCGGGGCAACGGGAATTTCTTGGCGTACGGCGGCCATGGGGAATGAGCGATTGGCGGTTGGCGGTTAGCGGTGAGTGAGCAGGGCGAAGGTCTCGCCTTACGCTGCTCTGCCGCGCAATTGCGCTTCGAGATCTTTGAAGCTGGGGCGCAGATCGCCGGGTGTCGCTTTGCGTCCGAACTCGACGGCGACCTGCGGCGGGTGTCCTTGGACGAAGCCGAGGATGCAGGTCTTGATCGTCGTGTAGAAATTCGTTTCGTCGCGCGCGTGGCGTTCCATCGCATTGCTCATCGGGCCGACGATCCCGTACGCCAACAGAATTCCCAGGAAGGTGCCGACCAATGCCGCGGCGACTTTCTGGCCGATTTCTTCCGGCGGTCCGCCGAGCGCGGCCATCGTGTTCACGATGCCGAGCACCGCAGCGACGATGCCGAAGCCGGGCAGGGCATCGGCCACTTTGCTCATGGCGCTCGCCGGCTCCTGACCGTCGTGATGGTGGGTTTCGATTTCCAGATCCATCAAGGCTTCGAGCTGAAACTGATCCATGTCGCCGCTGACGATGAGGCGCAGATAGTCTTGAATGAATTCGACCGCGTGCGGGTCGTTGAGAATCAGCGGGCGCTTCTTGAACGCATCGCTTTTCTCCGGTTCTTCGATGACGCGCTCGAGACCCATCATGCCTTCCTTGCGGGCGATGGTGAGCAGGTCGTACATCAGTGCGAACAGCGCGAGATAGTGATCTTTCTTGTAGCGCGCGCCTTTGAGCAGGGAGGCGAAGCCGCCGAAGACGCGCTTCGTCACGCTCGTTGGGTTCGCGATGATCAATGCACCCGCGGCCGCGCCACCGATGATCAGCACTTCGAAAGGCTGCCACAGCGCCAGTAGCTGGCCTCCATGGGCGACGAACCCGCCAAGAACGCAGCCGATGACGACTACGATTCCGATGATCAAATTCATGGGTGACTCGAGGAATGACGGATGCGGCATGTCGCGGACATCACGCGGTAGGCGTTATGTCCTGCGGCACGTTCTCGTCATCGGCCTCAGTTTTCGGAGCTTGAGGGAACTACGTCACGAAGACGCGATGTAGGTCAAATGCCGGCGAGCCCGCTCCGCTCCGCGATTCGACGCTCGCGCCGTCAACGGAGCGCTCCGAGCCGTGCGACTAGCTCGCCTGGAAGGTGCAGCGCACTTTCAATCCCGGTTCGTTGTCGAGCAATTCGATGGCTGCGCGATGCAGCCTCATCACCGCGGAGATGAGGCTCAGTCCCAGACCGCTGCCTGATTGCGAGCGGTCGCGCTCCAGGCGAATGAAAGGCTGCAAGACCCGCTCGCGTTCCTGCGCTGGGATGCCCGGGCCTGTGTCTGCAACTTCAAGCGCAACGGTTTGGCCGCGCGTCTCGACGCGAACGTCGACCTGGCCCCCTTCCGGTACGTACTTGAGCGCGTTCTCGAGCAGATTCACCAGCGCTTGCGCGAGCAACTGCTCATTGCCGCGCAGGCGCGCCTGCTCGCTGCCGGCAAAGTTCAGCGATAGACCGCGCGCGCTGGCTTCGGGTTGATACAAGTCCACCAACTCGCCCGCCAGCGCCGTGAGGTCGATCTCACTCATCGCCAGCTCGCTGCCATGACCTTCGGCTTGCGCGATCTGCAGCAGCGTGCCGAGCGTGCGCTGCACGCGCTCGACCTCCGCAAGCGTTGCTTCGAGGGTCGCGCGCGTCGACTCCGACATCGCATCGTGCTGCAACGCTTCTTCGATTCGGATGCGAGCGCGATACAGCGGTGCCCGCAAATCATGCGCTGCGCTATCGAATGTCGTGCGCAGCACCTCCGTTTGTTGCTGAATCCGATCCAGCATGTGATTCACGGTGCTGGACAGCGCATCGAACTCATCGCCGCGTTCTGCGATGCGTCGCTTCGCGATGTGCAAGCGTTGCGACAAGTCGCCGCGCATGATGTTTTCGCACGTTGCGGCAATTGCGCGCACGCGGCGCCGCACGCCGCGGCTGTAACCCACGCTGACGAGCGCCGCAAGGCCGACGCAAAGACCTGCGCCCCACAGCATCGCGTAACGCATGCGGCTCGCAAGACGCTTGCGCTCGAGCACGTCGGTGCCGACCAGCAAGCGCACGCCACTCGGTAAATGAAATAGATGTGCGCGCACCGGATGCGAAACGATGCCGCCGTGCTCGCTTGCATCGATGTTGAATTCGACCCACTCGTCCGTTGAGGAGAATTTCTCCGGCCAGCTGCCGATGTTGCCTGCGATGCGATTACCGTTGGGGTCGGCGAGCAAATAGACGGCGCCGGTGCGCCCCCAGTTGTCGGCGCGCCGGTTCAATGTATCGATGAGTTGCAGCATGCCGCCGCGTCGATAGTCGTCGACGAGTGCGTCGACTTCGGTGCGAATCACCGCGTCGACTTCGAAATCGAGCACGCGCGCGGTGAGGACGTAGGCGGCGGTGAGGATGGAGGAGATCCCGATCGCGAAGATCAGGATGTACAGCAGCGTGACGCGCGAGGCGGAGAGTCGAAAGGTCTTACTGCTGTGATTCATCCTTCAGAACATAACCCGCGCCCCGGACGGTGTGAATGAGTTGCTTTGCGAAACCCTTGTCCATGGAGTTGCGCAGCCGGCTCATATGGACGTCGATGATGTTGGTTTGCGGATCGAAATGCAGATTCCATACGCCTTCGAGCAGCATCGTGCGCGTGATCACCTGTTCAGGGCGGCGCAAGAAGAATTCGAGTAACTGAAATTCCTTGGCGGTGAGATCGATGCTGCGGCCCTCGCGCACCACGCGCCGCGACAACAGATCGAGTTCGAGATCCGCATAACTCAGCCGCGTCACTTCCTGAGCCGCCGGCGAGGCGCGTCGGCTCAAGGCTTCGATACGCGCGAGCAATTCAGCAAACGCAAAGGGCTTGGTCAGATAGTCATCGCCGCCGGCTTGCAAGCCATGCACGCGGTCATCGACCGTGCCGAGCGCTGAGAGAATCAATACTGGCGTGCGATCGTGCTTCGCACGCAGCTGCTGAATGATCGACAGTCCGTCGAGATGCGGTAACTGCCGATCCGCCACGATCACATCGAAGCGCTGCGAGGTGGCTTTCTCCAGCCCATCGAGCCCGTCGGCGCTATGCACGACCTCGTAGTCGTGCTCACGCAAACTCTTGATGAGGTACTCGGCAGCTTGCAGGTCGTCTTCGATCAGAAGGAGGCGCATGGATTTCGATTTAGAAGGCGATAGCGGATCGCGGATAGCGGATGAGACAGCTGAATTGGATGCCGACTGTAGCCGATCGAGTTCGCTCATGTGGAGATCAGCACGTTGCATATCAGGCGCCTCCGCCCATCGGCCATCGCCCATCCGCCATCGCCTTCTTATCCGTCATCCCGTCCGCACCGGCACAAAGATTTGCGCACCGCCGCGCTCGATCAGCAGGGCGACGACTTTGTCACCTTTCTTCGCTTCTGCCTGCAAGTCTTTCAGCGATTTAACGCTCTTGCCGTTGACGCCGAGAATGATGTCGCCGGGGCGCACGCCGGCTTGCGCGGCCGGGCCGGTGACGTCTTGGACGACGAGCGAACCCTTGGTGTCGGCTTGACGCTTTTCCTCAGGCGCCAGCGGACGTACCGCGAGGCCGAGCCGGCTTTCACTGGCATCCTCACCTGCATTGGCGCGCGCGGCGACCTGCGTCCCGTCTTCCGGAATCTCTTCCGTGCGCGCCGTGAGCCGCTTCGTTGAACCATTGCGCCACACTTCGATGGCAAGTTTCTCGCCGGGCTTCTTGCTCGACACGAGTAGCGGCACTTGCGCGGACGTTTCGATCTCCGTGCCATCCACCTCGAGGATCACATCGCCGGGTTGGATGCCGGCCTTCGCGCCGGGACCGTCTTGTTCCACCATCGCGACGAGCGCCCCGCGTGGGCGGTCGAGTCCGAACGAGTCAGCCAGTTGTGCATCGACATCTTGAATCGACACACCGATGCGGCTGCGGGTGACCTTGCCGGTTTCGACCAGTTGCTCCTGCACATCGCTTGCGACGTCGATCGGAATCGCGAACGACAGGCCCATGTAGCCGCCGGTGCGGCTGTAGATCTGCGAGTTGATGCCGACGACTTCGCCCTTCATGTTGAATAGCGGACCGCCTGAATTGCCGGGGTTCACGGCCACGTCCGTTTGAATGAACGGCGCATAGTTGTTGCTTCCCATCGAGCGCGAGGTCGCGCTCACGATGCCGGCCGTAACCGAACTCTCGAATCCGAAGGGCGAGCCGATCGCGATCACCCATTCGCCCGGTTTGAGTTGCGAGGCGTCGCCGAGGCGCACCGTCGGCAGGTTCTCAGCGTCGATTTTCAGGACTGCAACGTCGGTGCGCTCATCTGTACCGACGACCTTGGCGGTGAATTCGCGCCGGTCGGTGAGCTTCACGGTCACTTCGGATGCGCCGCTGACGACGTGTGCGTTCGTCAGGATGTAGCCGTCGGCGCTGACGATGAAGCCTGAGCCCTGGCCGCGCGCCGGCTGCGGTGTGCCGCGCGGCATGGGTTGGCCGAAGCGACGGAAGAATTCGAAAAACGGATCATCGGGCGAGAATCGCGGCATGTTCTCGACGGGTTTGGCTTCTTCCACGACCTGGACGTTGACGACCGCCGGACCGTACTGCTCGACGAGACCGCTGAAGTCGGGCAGCCCACTGACGACGGGCTGCGAGGGCGGCGCAGAGGTCGAGTCCGCGGCTGCATTCGCGGTTCCCGCGATCGAAGGGAGCTCTGCGGAACAGGCGGACAGCGCGAGGCCGATGACAGCGGCTGTGGCCATGAAGCGAGAAGAGATCGAGTGCATGTGCGGTCCTCGTTCGGTGAATGCCGATAACGTGGAATCTACGACCTGCAAGACAAGCTTGCGTTGAGGGGATTACGAAGAGTTAAGGGGCGCAATTCGACTACGTCTTATTCGATTTCGTTTGGGCCTTATGCGGCGAGCGGCGTAAACCCCGGAAATTCCTGCATGAAATGCGCACTCGATCGTGGATCCGTCACCCGTGCGCGGAGCCGATCCACTATCATTCGCGCCCCATTTCGACGCAGAGATTCGCCTTGTTGAACCTCGCCCTCCCGCTCGATCCGAACGAGTCGGAACGGAACCTCGTCCCTGAAGCGCCCCCGCGCCTGCGCGAGATTCCGTACAACTACACCTCGTTTTCGGATCGCGAGATCGTGATCCGTCTGCTCGGTGAGCGCATCTGGAACATCCTCGGCGCGCTGCGCTCGGAACGCCGCACCGGCCGCTCGGCGCGCATGCTTTACGAAGTGCTTGGCGATATCTGGGTCGTGCAGCGCAATCCATACCTGCAGGACGATCTGATCGACAGCGCGAAACGACGTCGCTTGTTGATCGAAGCGCTGCATCATCGTTTGAACGAGGTCGAGCGCCGTCGCGACAACGACGATCCCGATCGCGACGAGAAGGTGGGCGAGTTGGTCAACGCCGCGCGCCAGGCGGTCGAGACGTTCGCTGCCGATTTCGAGCGCGTCGCCGAATTGCGCAAACGCGCACGGCGCCTGCTCGAGAAACACACGCGCGATGACAACATCCGCTTCGATGCGTTTGCCCGCGTCTCGCACGTCACCGACGCCACCGACTGGCGCATCGAATATCCGTTTGCGGTGCTCTCACCCGATAGCGAGGATGAAATTCCCGCGCTCGTGCGCAGCTGCATCGAGCTGGGCCTCACGATTATTCCGCGCGGCGGCGGCACCGGCTACACCGGCGGCGCCATTCCGCTCACGCCGCTGTCCGTCGTGATCAATACCGAAAAGCTCGAAACGCTAAGCGCAGTAACGCCCACAGCGTTGCCCGGTCTCGATACCGAAGTGCCGACAATTTTCACCCAAGCCGGCGTCGTCACGCGGCGCGTGGCGGAAGCGGCCGAGCGCGCGGGCTATGTTTTCGCGGTCGACCCGACCTCTGCCGATGCGTCGTGCATCGGCGGCAATGTCGCCATGAATGCCGGCGGCAAGAAAGCAGTGTTGTGGGGCACCGCCGTCGACAATCTCGCGTGGTGGCGGATGGTCGATCCGGAAGGCAATTGGCTCGAAGTCAGCCGCATCGGCCACAACCTCGGCAAGATTCATGAAGTCGAGGTCGCAGCCTTCGAACTCGTGTGGAAAGACGGCAACGCACCAGCCGACAAGGCGCGGGTGCTGCGCACCGAACGCGTGGAAATCGCCGGACAGAAATTCCGCAAAGTCGGTTTGGGCAAGGACGTCACAGACAAATTCTTGGGCGGTTTGCCGGGCGTGCAGAAAGAAGGCTGTGATGGCTTGATCACCTCTGCACGCTGGATCGTGCATCGCATGCCGAAGCACACCCGCACCGTGTGTCTGGAATTCTTTGGTCATGCGCGTCACGCGATTCCCTCCATCGTCGAGATCAAGACCTATCTCGATCGGGATGCGCGTGCGAGCGGCGTGCAACTCGCAGGTCTCGAACATCTCGATGAGCGCTATTTGCGTGCAGTCGGCTATGCGACCAAATCGAAGCGCGGCACGTTGCCAAAGATGGTGTTGCTCGGCGACATCGTCGGCGATGACGAGGACGCAGTAGCGCGTGCGACTTCCGAAGTCGTGCGGTTGGCGAATGGGCGCTCCGGCGAAGGCTTCGTCGCGGTGAATCCCGATGCGCGCAAGAAGTTCTGGCTCGATCGCTCTCGCACAGCGGCGATCGCGCGTCATACCAACGCGTTCAAGATCAACGAAGACGTCGTCATCCCGCTCGATCGCATGGGCGATTACACGGATGCGATCGAACGCATCAATATCGAGCTGTCATTCAAGAACAAGCTCAAGCTGTTGAGCGAGCTGCGCACCTATTTCGAAGGCGATCTCGAGCTCGGCAAGATCGATGATCCGGACGTCGCACGCATGCCGCGTGAAACGTTGATCGGTGATCACCAGTTGCAAGCGCAGCAAGTCATCGCTGCGACCCAGGCACGCTGGCAGTACCTGTTCGAGAATCTCGATACGCCGCTGCGCGATGCGTTGTCGCAATTGATGCGGCTTGGCTTCGAGCCGGTGCGACGCGATTTCGAGACGCGCCTGGAGCGCGATCCGGACGCGACGCTGTTCGATCTCGTGCAGGACCGCTCGATTCGCACCTCGTGGAAGAGCGAAGTGCGATCCCATCTGCGGCGGCTGTTCGTCGGTGGGCCGTTCATTCCGGTGCTCGAAGGCGTCGAGGCGATTCACAAGAACGTGCTGCGCGGGCGGGTGTGGGTGGCATTGCACATGCACGCTGGCGACGGCAACGTGCACACGAATATCCCCGTGAATTCCGACGACTACGAAATGCTGCAAGAAGCCAATCGTGTCGTCGAACGCGTGATGAAGATCGCGCGCAACTTGAACGGCGTGATCTCAGGTGAGCACGGCATCGGCATCACGAAGCTGGAGTTCCTCTCGGACGAGGAGACGAGCGACTTTCGCCAGTACAAAGAACGCGTCGATCCTGAGGGGCGCTTCAATCGGGGCAAGCTGCTGCCCGGCGCTGATCTGCGTAACGCCTATACGCCAAGCTTCAATCTGATGGGCCATGAGTCGCTCATCATGCAGCAGTCGCAGATCAATTCGATTTCCGATGCGATCAAGGACTGCTTGCGCTGCGGCAAGTGCAAGCCGGTATGTGCGACGCACGTGCCACGCGCGAATCTTCTGTACTCGCCGCGTAACAAGATTCTGGCGACCTCGTTGCTCATCGAGGCTTTCTTGTATGAGGAGCAAACTCGCCGCGGCGTCTCGATCAGACCGGGCCGCGTGGGGTCTTCGCCGATTGC
>CAZIXV010000172.1:0-8157 GCA_964543105.1 uncultured Steroidobacteraceae bacterium | reverse complement strand
GCCGCGCGGCGTCGCGGTTGATGAGGACGGTTGCCCACGGCGCGGTTCAGCAACGCTGCAAGGTGTGACGTTCGAGTTCGATTCGGCGAATCTCACTGCGGATTCGCGGCCTGTGCTCGATGAAGTCGCGGCCGATCTGAAGCGTCACCCACGCTTGAAGATCGAGTTGCAAGGTCACACGGATAGCCGCGGCGCGGATGCGTACAACATGAGGTTGTCCGCCCAACGCGCAAACTCTGTCCGTGAGTACCTCGTCCAGCAAGGCGTGCCGGAGCAGCAACTCACTTCGCGCGGCTATGGTGAGACGCAACCGATTGCTGAAAACACCACCGAGGAAGGTCGTGCGCAGAATCGCCGTGTGGTGATGAACGTGCTCGAGAATCCAAGTGATGTCGAAGTGAAGGTACAACCGCCCGCACAATAAGACTCGCAGCTCCGTAGCACCCTTCTCTCGCGCAGCGAGGGAAGGGTGTGGAGCACTTTCAGGCCAATCTTCCCCACGATTTTGTGGGGAAGATTCGAACAAACGCATTCAACCCCTCAGCAGCCTCGCTCCGCCGCAGCATTCACCCGCCATGCCGCTTCATTCAGCGGCGCGTCTCGCGTCATCTCGCCCACGATGTGACGCACGCCCTGCGCATCACCGCGCACCTTAAGGGAAACTCTTAAAAGCCTCAGCCGCGATTGCATGGTTCGAGCTGAACTGTGCATCGGTCACAGTGCTGACAATGCATTCGTCCAATGTCGTGCCGATAAGGAACTGAGCGCAGCGTTGCTGCTCTGATGGCTTTGAATCATGGATCCGAACTATCCGACTCTGCTGACCGATTTGCCGAAGTTGCTCGTCTTCGCGACTGCGATTGTGGGCGCGTTGTTTGTGCTGACCACATGGTTACGGCGACATCGTCCGTCTACTGCAGGCATGCAACGCACAGCGCCGCTGAGCACCGGCACGGGCAAGATCGTGTATCACGACGCGCCCACGACGCGGGTCGTCGACTCGCAGCGCGTCGATCGAATTCGCAAGATCGTGCGCCTAGCGGTTGGTGAGTTCGTGGACATCCGCGACGATCGCAACCATCCGATTCCCCGCTTTCGCATCACACTCAAGCAGGTCCTTACCGATTGCGATGCACCCGCCGCGCGCATCTTCGTGGAGTATGGCGGCACCGCGCTGAGCTGCGGGCCGCTCGTACAGGAGCTCGGCAATAATGATTTCGTGCTACCGCGCACCGCGCGCGACGATCCGCGCACCTCGGTCATTCATTTTCACGAACGCGGCGCCTCGCTGGATTTCATGCGGATCAAACTGCGCGCGATTCAGCCGCAAACGAACAGCGCTGAGATTGACGTCTTGCAAGTGTCCGGGCATTGGCCCGCGGCTTAGCGGTCGGCGGTCGCGAAGCTGCCGCTAACATGTGCGCTCCTCCATGGGCGCAACCGCTGTGAAACTTCCTCGCTCCTTCTATACCCAGGAAACTCTGACAGTCGCGCGTGAGCTGCTCGGCATGCACTTAGTGCGCCGTGGCCCGCGCGGTTTGCAGATTGGGCGCATCGTCGAGACAGAAGCCTACAAAGGGCCGCACGATCTGGCGGCGCATTCCTCGCGCGGTCGCACACCGCGCACTGAAGTCATGTTCGGTCCCGCAGGCCACGCCTACGTCTATTTGATCTACGGGGTCTGGCATTGCATGAACGTCGTCACCGCAGACCACGGCGTACCGCATGCGGTGCTGTTGCGCGGACTCGAACCCATCGCCGGCATCGACAACACGACCCACGGGCCGGGGCTGCTGTGCCGAGCGCTACATATAGATAAGAGTGTCAACGGCGCAGATCTGACACTGAATCAGCTGTGGATCGAAAAGCCCGCCGATTACCGCAAGCCCAAGATCGAACGCGCGACACGAATCGGTGTCGACTACGCGGGCGATTGGGCGAAGAAGCCGTGGCGGTTTTTTGACCGTGATTCGCCCTACGTGTCGACGGTGTCGGCGGCTGTACGGCGCAGGCGTCTCGCGGAGCTTTGAAGTCGCACTTGTGGGTCGGACTTCAGTCGACAGCTTTCAGTGTCGGAATGAACTCCGATCCACAAAAGAACTACATTTCACGCGTCGTAATCACTTCCGATCCACAGACGGCGGTCTTGCCGGCTGTTTCGCCGTATCATCACCGGCCCGCACGAACTTAAGCCTCAACTGTAGTTTTCAACATGCTGCCTGCTCGCGACCTGTTTTCTTACCGCAAGTACTGGGCGTCCCGCTTTGGGACGGCGCCGTTCTTGCCGATGTCGCGCGAGGAGATGGATGCGCTCGGCTGGGATAGTTGCGACATCATCATCGTCACCGGTGATGCCTACGTCGATCATCCGAGCTTTGGTATGGCGATCGTCGGTCGCGTGCTCGAGGCACAAGGTTTTCGTGTCGGCATGATTGCGCAGCCGGATTGGCATTCGAAACATGATTTCGAACGGCTGGGGCGCCCGAATCTGTTCTTTGGCATCACCGGCGGCAACATGGATTCGATGGTGAACCGCTACACCTCGGATCGCCGCATTCGCCGGGATGACGCATACACACCCGGCGGCGAAGGCGGTAAGCGACCCGATCGTTCGGTCATCGTGTACTCACAACGCGCGCGCGAAGCCTTCAATGATGTGCCGATCGTCATCGGCGGCATCGAAGCAAGCCTGCGGCGCATCGCGCATTTCGATTACTGGTCGGAAAAAGTGCGCCGTTCGGTGTTGCTGGATGCCAAAGCGGATCTGCTCGTGTACGGCAATGGCGAGCGTCAAATCGTTGAGATCGCGCATCGACTCGCCAAGGGCGAGGACATTCATGCCATCACCGATGTGCGCGGTACTGCATACGTGCGCCATGGTGCGCCAGAGGGCTGGACGGAGATCGACTCGACGACAATCGATCAGCCCGGAAAGATCGAGCCAATGGTCGATCCTTATCTGGATACGACGAAGGCGGGCGCCAGTGCGGTTGCCCCCTCCCCAACCCTCCCCCGCTCCGCAGGGGAGGGAGTCGGACAGTCTGCTGCACCAGAGAACCCAACTCTCCCTTACTCCGCTGGGGAGGGAGACCGAAAGCCGAGTTCGGAACGCTCCTCCCCCTGCGCCGCGGGGGGAGGTCGGGAGGGGGGCACGGCTAGCGCTGCGAAAGTTGTCAAATTCGTGCGCCATGTGAAATCCGCCGACCGCGACACCTCCGTTATCCGCATGCCGGCGTTCGACACCGTGCGTGACGATCCGGTGTTGTATGCGCACGCTTCGCGCATCCTGCATGCCGAAGCGAATCCGGGAAATGCTCGAGCGCTCGTGCAGCGTCATGGCGATGTCGATGTGTGGCTGAATCCGCCGCCGCTGCCGATGTCGACGAAGGAGATGGATGCGATCTACGAGCTGCCTTACCAGCGCGTGCCGCATCCCTTCTACGGTGACGCAAAAATCCCCGCCTACGAGATGATCCGCTTTTCGATCTCGATTCAACGCGGTTGCTTTGGCGGTTGCACCTTCTGTTCGATCACCGAGCACGAAGGCCGCATCATTCAAAATCGCTCGGAGAATTCGATCATCAAGGAGATCGAAACGATCCGCGATTCCGTACCAGGTTTCACCGGCGTCATTTCCGATCTCGGCGGGCCGACTGCGAACATGTATCGCCTCGCGTGCAAATCACGTGAAATCGAATCGGCATGCCGACGCCCGTCATGCGTCTTTCCCGGCATCTGCCCGAACTTGAACACCAATCACAAGCCGCTGATCGATTTGTATCGACGCGCGCGCTCGTTGAAGGGCATCAAGAAGGTACTGATCGGTTCTGGCGTGCGTTATGACCTTGCCGTTGAATCACCGGAGTACGTGAAAGAACTCGTGCAACATCACGTCGGCGGCTATTTGAAGATCGCACCGGAGGCAATCGGTGAAGGCCCGCTGTCGAAAATGATGAAGCCGGGCGTGGGCTCGTATTACAAGTTCAAGGAGCTGTTCGATA
This sequence comes from uncultured Steroidobacteraceae bacterium, assembly GCA_964543105.1. Lineage (GTDB taxonomy): Bacteria > Pseudomonadota > Gammaproteobacteria > Steroidobacterales > Steroidobacteraceae > Steroidobacter. Next base: position 4,156 of record CAZIXV010000172.1, on the reverse strand, counting down.
AGTACTCGAAGGAAGCAGGTAAGGAGCAATACCTGATTCCGTATTTCATCGCGGCCCATCCAGGGACGACCGACGAAGACATGCTCGAACTGGCGCTGTGGCTGAAGCGCAATGGCTTTCGTGCGGATCAAGTGCAGGCGTTCTTGCCCTCACCCATGGCAACCGCCACGGCGATGTGGCACTCGGGCAAGAACCCGCTGAAGAAGGTGACATCTTCGTCCGAGGAGGTTCACATTCCGAAGGGCTTGAAGGTGCGCCGTCTGCACAAGGCGTTCTTGCGTTATCACGATGCGAACAATTGGCCGCTGCTGCGCGAAGCATTACGGCGCATGGGCCGCTCCGATTTGATCGGCCCGGGCAAACACCAGCTGATTCCCGCGTGGCAACCTGCCGGTACGGGCGAAGCGCACGAGGGCCACCGCACGCCGCGGCAACGAATTCGCACGCAACACACCGGGCTGAAGGGCACAGCAATACCGAAAGGTCCGCGCAAAGGCGCGCGGAGATAGCGCTCGGCGCTCAGCCGCAAAAAAAGCCCGCCATTGCGGCGGGCTAGGCAGGGGTCCGAGGACCAGCGCGACTAAAACGAATGACTGACCTGCACCGCGCCCCACAGCGCATCGCGATTGGCAATGCCCTCGCGCAGCTCGGCGCTCTGGTAGTTCAGTGTGTAGCTCACGTGCGTGTTTTCGAGCAGTTGTGTCACGACGCCGAACCACGCTTCGACGACGACGGGCTCGATCTCATCGAACGAGTAACGCACGGCGCTATCGCGAAATTGGCCTTGTAGAAACGCGTTGTACGCGCGCGCTTTCACACGCAGCCCCGCAAACAAATACATCTCCGGTTGCGCACTGGTTTCGATCGGCATCGGCGCGGCGATGTAATCGGTCAGCTCCGGCGCAAAACTCCACCACGGCGTACCCAAGCGCCCAATGCGCATCGTGACTGCAGCGCTGGCTTCGGTGAGAAATCCGACACTGCCCTGCACCGTTGTCTTCACATCAAGATTCGAGCTGGGATCGGCGACCAGCAAGTGATGGCGTGCGAGCGTGTAACGCGCAGTCGGCTCTCCGCCTGCAGAGATTTGATGCTCATAGCCGCGCGGCCGCTCCGAACCCACGGCGTCATGTACCGCGCCATGCAGTTGCTCCGTGAACGACAACCCCAACACACCCACCGTAAGCGAGCTCGTCCATGCGGTGCGGTCGTCCGGTGCGACGCGCACGCGCGCATTCGTGGAGAACAGCAAACTCGCATACGGCCGATCGTTATCGATCCGTTCACTGCGCGTGACGTCACGCGGCGTGAACATCATCAAGCCGATCTGGCGTGAATGACGCAGCGTGACCTCATCATCTGACGTCGAGACGGCCGCATCGATCGCCGCGAGCACGGGATCGAGCGAAGCGTAGCGATCACGCGCATCGGTGCCCGACATCGCGACAGCGAAGCCGCCCGTATAGTCACGATCGCGCTCGCCACCGGCAAACAAATCATTGTCGACTTGCACGCGCACACCACTGACCGCGGGCTCGTCATCAGCCGCGCGACTCGTTGACATCGCGATAGCACTCAGCCCCGTCAATAGTGCTATCGCTACCTTGGTCGTCTTGTTCACTTTGACCATGACCATCGCCTTTCATTTGCGACGCTCTCTCAAGCGCGAATCATCGTGGTCGTACTTTTTCAAAATGCTCACCCGCGATAAATGCGGCAGCGGGAATGAATCTCATGACTCCACGTGCGTGAATCGCTGCGCCACAGCACGCAAGGGATAACTCAAATGCATGGATCAAGAACGCGCGAGCATGTCGCTTACCGACACATCGGCGCGACGCGAGCGTAGGACGCAAAGGAAGATGAAAAGGTTGTGCGCCGTGCAGCGCAACAGCATCGAACGATGCTCAGGGAAGCGGCTTCTCCAATTCCCATTGGACGAACGGGATGCCGCGCCTTACGTGAAGACCGAAGCCGACGTGGCGAAAGAAACGCGTAATGCGCCTGCGATACCAAGCCGCTTCGCGTAAGCGGACATCGCCATCGCTGCAGGAACGATCGGCGTTGCGCCGCCAGTCCTCGAGCGTGGGTGCATGAAAATAAAACGCACCGCGCGAGAGCCGCGCGAGATTCGCGATTGCTCCCGCCGCCTCGCGATCCTCCATGTACTGCAGCACGTCGTAACAAATAATGAGATCGAATTGACCCGGCGCGGTGAATTCATGCAGCGAGCCTTGCTTCCAACCATAGCGTCGGCACAGGTGCTCGCTGACTTCGACACCCAGGTAGGTTGAGCCGGGTAGCGCCTGCAACAACGGCTTGCGCATGAGGCCCAGCCCGCAGCCCGCATCAAGGATGCGTTTCACTGGAATGTCCAGATGACGCACGAGCATCGCGATCGTTTGCGCACGCACTTTCATCTCCGCAGCGCTCGTCACTCGCGTACGCGGATCGGTATAGAAGCGGTGATAAAAGGCGGCGTCGAAGCGGGACACGTTAAGCGATGAGCAGCGGGCCAGCTGGCAAGTAGCAAGAACGAAGCGCGCAAGTCTAGCTGAGCGAGGTCTGTTAATGCGCCTGCCCGCGGCGCTTGATTCGCCCGGTCGCGTCCCAAACTCCCCTCTTGATGCTTTTACTAACCGCCAACCGTTAACCGCTGCTGGAACGTTATGACTTCGCGGAATCCCAATTCCTGGATGTGGGCCGAAGCCTGCGAGATGTTGGAGCGCGCCCAGCGCTTGCAACGGCAATTTTTTCGTTTCGGTGAGGCGATCGAAGCGCAGCCGCGCTGGGAACCGCCCATCGACGTGGTCGCTTACGAACCTGAAGTTCAAGTGACCGTCGCATTGCCAGGGGTATCGCCCGAGCGCGTGCAGGTTCGCATCGTCAACAACGCGCTGCGAATCACCGCGCTGCGCTCGCCGCCATTGAATGCGCAGGTTACGGCCGTACATCGGTTGGAGATTCCATACGGCCGCTTCGAAAGGCAGGTCGCATTGCCGCCCGGTCGCTACGAGTTGACCGAGCAAGCCTTTACGAACGGATGTTTGTTGCTGCGGTTGACGCGGCGATGAGTCACGAAGGTCCAAACCGAATGAGCGAGACGAATAGAAACGAGACTGGAGAGCGCGAGGAAACGAGCCGCATCTCGGATGACATGTTGATCATCCTGCCGGTGCGCAATCTCGTGCTGTTCCCCGGCACGGTGCTGCCCGTCGCGATCAATCGCGAGCGCTCGCTCGCGGGTGCGCAAGAAGCCGTACGCAATGAGCGCAAGGTGGGCTTCGTCCTGCAGCATGATCCTGAAACGCAGGAGCCGATGGGTGATGACTTACACAAGATTGGCACCGTCGCGAACATCGTGCGCTATGTGACGGCGAACGACGGCTCGCATCATCTCGTCGTCCAGGGCGAGCGCCGCTTTCGTGTGCTCGACTTCCAGGAAAATCTGCCCTTCTTGCTGGCGCGCGTGGAATACCTGAACGACGGCGCCAATCCGACGCCGGAGATCGAGGCGCGCGCGCTCAACCTGAAGAGTTTGGCCGCCGAAGCCATCTCATTGCTCCCACAGGCACCCGCCGAATTGGCCAATGCCATTCAGGCGGTCGAGTCGCCTGCGGCCCTCGTCGATCTCGTCGCGAGCTTCATGGACATCAAGGCGCCGGAGAAGCAGCAGTTGCTCGAGACCGTCGATGTGCGCGCCCGTCTGGATCGCGTGACGGCGCTGCTCTCGAAGCGCATCGAAGTGCTGCGCTTGCAACGTCAGCTCGAGGAACAAACGCGCGAAGCCATCGATGAGCGTCATAAGGAGGTATTGCTGCGCGAGCAGATGCGCCAGATCAAGAAGGAGCTTGGTGAGGATGGCGAAAACGGCGAGGAGATCGCCGAGTTGCGCGAGGCCATTGAAAACGCCGGCTTGCCCGAGGAAGCACGCGAGCAGGCGCTCAAGGAATTGAAGCGGCTCGAGCGCATGCCCGATGCGAGCGGCGAGTACTCCATGTTGCGCACCTGGCTCGACTGGATGATTCAGTTGCCGTGGTCAAAACTCGACGACGAGTCGATCGATATCGCACACGCTCGAGAAGTGCTCGATGAGGACCACTACGGGCTCGAGAAGATCAAGCGACGCATCGTCGAGTATCTCGCTGTGCGTAAG
>CAZIXV010000171.1:0-8219 GCA_964543105.1 uncultured Steroidobacteraceae bacterium | reverse complement strand
GCTTGGCTACACGTCGTTCTTCATCAAGGCTGCAATCGAAGCGCTGCGCAAATTCCCAAGCGTCAATGCCTCGATCGACGGCAAGGACATCGTCTACCACGAGTTCTACGACATCGGTGTTGCCGTTTCAACGGAGCGCGGCCTGATGGTGCCGGTGATCCGCAATGCCGAAAATCTGAATTTCGCCGAAATCGAATCTGCGGTCGGCTCCTACGCGAAGCGCGCGCGCGACGGTTCGATTACGCTCGATGAATTGACCGGCGGCACGTTCACGATCACCAATGGTGGTGTGTTCGGTTCGCTCATGTCGACGCCGATCCTCAATCCGCCGCAAGTGGCGATTCTCGGCATGCACAAGATTCAGCCCCGCCCGATGGTCGTCGACGGCGAAATCAAAGTGCGTCCGATGATGTATCTCGCACTCACCTACGATCACCGCATCGTGGACGGCCGCGAGTCTGTGCAATTCCTGGTTGCGATCAAGGATGCGCTGGAAGATCCTGCGCGGCTGTTGCTTCAGCTCTAAATCTATCGGTTTGTTGACAGTTGACGGTTGGCAGTTGACGGCAAGAACGGTCGCTGCGATGTCTGACCGTCAACCGTCAACCGTCAACTGCCTTTGGAGTTCTCATGTCTGAATCGTACGACGTCATCGTCATCGGCGGCGGCCCAGCAGGTTATCCATGCGCGATCCGCGCGGGCCAGAACAAGCTAAAAGTGGCTTGCATCGATGAATGGAAAAACAAGGACGGCAGCTACGCCTTCGGCGGTACCTGCTTGAATGCGGGCTGTATTCCTTCGAAGGCGTTGCTCGAATCGTCTGAACTCGTACATCGCGCGCAACACGAATTCGCCACGCACGGCATCAAAGTCGGCAAGGTCGATGTCGATGTCGCAGCGATGCAGAAGCGTCGCGCGCAAATCGTCAAAGCTTCCACGCAAGGCATTGCCGGACTGCTCAAAGGCGCCGGCGTCACGGCGCTGCAAGGTCACGGCAAGCTGCTGAGTGGCAATCTCGTCGAATTCACGGATAAAGACGGCAAAAAGCATGAGCTGACGGCGAAACACGTCGTGCTGGCGAGCGGTTCGGCGCCGACCGAATTGCGCTCACTGCCATTCGATAGCGAGCGCGTCATTGATTCCTGGGGTGCGCTCGAACTCACGGCGGTACCCAAGCGGCTCGGCGTGATCGGCGCCGGCGTGATCGGTCTTGAACTCGGCAGCGTGTGGCGTCGCCTTGGCGCTGAAGTCGTCGTGCTGGAAGCGCTCGATGCCTTCTTGCCCATGACGGACGGCGCTGTGAGCAAGGAAGCACTGAAGCACTTTAAGAAGCTCGGCCTCGACATTCGCCTCGGTGCAAAAGTCAGCGGCGCCGAACAAACGAAGAACGGCCTGACGCTCAAGTATTCCGATGCGAAAGGCGAGCAGACCGTCGAGGTCGACAAAGTGATCGTTGCGATCGGACGGCGTCCCTATTCGAACGATCTGCTCGGCGAAGGCACGGGCGTGCAATTGGATGAGCGCGGCTTCGTGAAAGTCGACGAGGAATGCCGCACCGATGCGGCCAATGTATGGGCCGTCGGCGATCTCGTCCGCGGGCCGATGCTGGCGCACAAAGGCAAGGAAGAGGGCGTGATGGTGGCGGATCTGATCGCCGGCAAAGTCAGCGAAGTGAACTACCGAATCATCCCCTCCGTGATCTACACCGCGCCTGAAATCGCGTGGGTGGGACAAACCGAAGAGGAAGTGAAGAAAAGCGGCCGCGCCTACAAAGTCGGCCAGTTTCCTTTCCTCGCCAGTGGCCGCGCGCGCGCAATGGAACAGACCGCCGGCTTCTGTAAGCTCATCGCGGCACAAGATGACGACGAGATTCTCGGCATCCACATCATCGGACCGATGGCTGGCGAGTTGATCGCGGAAGCCGTGCTGGCGATGGAATACTCCGCAAGCGCCGAAGACCTGCAACGCACGATGCACGCGCATCCGACGTTGTCGGAAGCGCTGCACGAGGCCGCATTGAACGCCGACAAGATCGCGATCGATTTTCCGAATCGCTGATTCAGCGGTTAGCGCGTCCAGCGGTTAGCGGTTCGGTCGGTTCCGTTCGTCCTGAGCCTGTCGAAGGGCGCGGCCTCGAAATCCGTTCGCCCTGAGCCTGTCGAAGGGCGCTGATCACGTGCTTCGACAAGCTCAGCACGAACGGAATCGCGCGTGGACGTGTGAACGTGTGAACGTGTAAGGAACGCGCGGGCTCACGTCTACACGTCTCATCTACACATCTCATCAACACGAGCGGCGCGCCCTCAGCGCGAAGCACGCTCGGGCCACCAGTCAGCTATGCTCGGCGCGATGAAGCAATCGAACGCGCCCGCAGCTTCGAGCAATAATCCCGACGCGCTGCTGTCACGCGAACTGGGTGTGCGCCAGTTCGCCGCCAACATCTTCAATTACACCGTCGGCAGCGGCATCTTTCTGTTGCCGGCCACGGCCGTTCTGACGCTCGGCACGGCCGCGCCGCTTGCCTATGTGGCATGCGCAGTCGTGATCGGTCTCGTCGTGCTGTGCTTCGCAGAGAATGGCAGCCGCGTTGCGGCGACCGGCGGTTCGTACGCTTACGTCGAAACTGCGCTCGGCCCGATGTTCGGTTTCATTGCCGGTTGCCTGGTCTTCACTACCGGTTTGTTTGCCGCGGCCGGCATCTTGAATGGCTTTGTGCAATCGCTGTTCGCGCTGTTTCATGTCGCAGCACCGACGTGGGCAGCCAAGACATCCATTCTTTTCTTCGTCGCCGCCTTGGTCGCGATCAACATGCGCGGCGTGCGCAACAGCGCTCGGGTGCTCGAAGGGATCACGGTGCTGAAACTGTTGCCGCTGTTGTTGTTCGTCGGCATCGGCTTTTTCTTCATCGAGCCCGCGAATCTCACCTGGACTGATGTGCCCGATGTCAGCACCGTGCTGGGTTCTGCCGGCATCATGATCTTTGCGTTCTCCGGCATCGAAGGCGCGACGATTCCAAGTGGCGAGGTCAAAAACGTCTCACGTACGGTGCCGTTAGCAATCCTGCTTGCGCTGAGTGGCATCACGGTTCTGTATCTCGCCGTGCAATTCGTCGCACTCGGCATCATGGGCCTGGATCTCGCGGGCACCGGCCGCACACCGCTCGCTGAAGCGGCGGGCGTTGCGCTGGGTCCGAGCGCACGAACGGTGATGATTGCCGCGGCGGTGGTGTCGATGTTTGGCTATTTGAGCGCCAATATGCTGTCCGAACCGCGCGGATTATTCGCGCTGAGTCGCGACCGCTTTCTCCCGGGCGTGCTGACCCATGTGCACCCGCGCTTTCGCACCCCGAACGTCGCCATCATCGTCTACGGCGTGTTGGTGCTCACCTTCGCGCTCGTTGGCACGTTCGAGTGGCTGGCGCGCTTTTCCAATCTCGCTGCGTTGTCGCTGTATCTGCTATGTGCGATATCGACGTTGCAGTTGCGGCGCCGAAATGTTCGCAGCGACGGCGAGCCCTTCGTGATCCCGGGCGGACCCTTGGTCCCGGTGCTGGCGTGCATTGCCGTGCTGTGGCTTGGCGTCGAAACAGTGCGCAACGAAGCCGAAGGCGGCATCAGCCAGCTGTATGCGCTGCTCGCGACACTTGCGATCATTCTCACCCTGTATGGGGTGCGTGCGCTGCGGCGTCGCGCGATGCGCGCATAGACGCCCACCTCGAGGATCGTTCAAATCCGACGCCGCGCGCTGACGATGCTCGGCAGCCCTTGGATGCGCGCGAGCATGTGCGACAACTCTTCCAAGTCGCGCACCAAAATCTTCAGGTTCATGTCGGCGATCCCGTCGGCCTCATGAGTCACCGTATTCATCGCAAGAATGTTGACCTTCGAATCGGCGAGCACCGCACTGATATCGCGCACCAAACCGCGCCGGTCGTAGGCGCGAACGTTGACATCGACCGGAAACGACTGATCTTCGCTGGTGCTCCATTCCACCGCGATGACGCGCTCCGGAGCGGTCTGCTCGAGGCGTTTGAAGTTCGAACAATCCTGGCGATGAATGCTCACGCCACGACCGATCGTGATGTAGCCGGCAATCGCCTCCGGCGGTACAGGACCGCAGCAACGCGCAAACTGCGACAACAAATCGCCCACGCCTTCGACGGTGATCCCGCTCGTGTCCTTGGTCGCAATCGCGGGCTTACGCATGACCGGCGAGGGCAGATCTTGCGGACGCGCGCGACGCTGAATGGCGCCGGTAATCTGCGCGACGGTGATTTCACCCTCGCCGATCGCCAGATAGAGCTGCGCCGCATTGTCGAGCTTGAATTCCTCGATGAGCTGTTCGAGCGTGACGCTGTGAATCGCCAACCGCTGCAACTCGCGCTCGATGACCTGCTTGCCTTGCTGGCGATTCTGTTCCTCGTCCTGACGTCGAAACCACGCACGCACCTTGCTGCGATTGCGCTGTGAGACGAGATATCCGAGCGAGGGCACGAGCCAATCACGGCTCGGGTTTAGCTGCTTGCTGGTGATGATCTCCACCTGATCGCCATTCGACAGCGGCTGATTGAGCGACACCATACGGCCGTTGACCTTCGCGCCCCGACAGCGATGTCCGAGATCGGTGTGAACGTGATACGCGAAGTCGAGCGGCGTTGCCCCTTTGGGTAGTTCGACCACCTCACCACGCGGCGTCAATGCATAGACGCGATCCTCGAAAATTTCCGATCGCACGCGATCCAGGAAATCGTCCTCGGTTTCAGTGTCGTCGCGATCGGTCGGTTCGAGGATCTGTCGCAGCCAAACGATTTTTTGCTCGTAGGCCGGATTCGCTTTGCCACCTTCCTTGTAGCGCCAATGCGCGGCGACGCCGAGTTCCGCGTGCTCGTGCATCTCACGCGTGCGAATCTGAATCTCGAGCGGCTGCTTGCTCGGGCCGATGACCGCGGTATGCAGCGAGCGGTAGAGATTGTCCTTGGGCGTAGCGATGTAATCGTCGAACTCGCCGGGGATGTACGGCCACATGCCATGCACGATGCCCAGGGCGGCGTAACAGTCCGCAATCGTCGCGACGATGATGCGGATCGCGCGGATGTCGTACAGCTGATCGAACGACAAGCCCTTGCGCTGCATTTTCCGCCAGATGCTGAAGATGTGCTTCGGCCGGCCGACGACTTCAGCCGCAATGTTCGCTTTGTCGAGTTCTCCGCCGATTTGTTTTATGACCTCGGCGATGAATCGCTCGCGATCGATGCGCTTGGCAGCCAGCCAACCGGCCACACGCTTGTAGTTGTCGGGATCGAGATAGCGAAAGCTCAAATCCTCGAGTTCCCATTTCAGCTGCCATACGCCGAGGCGATTCGCGAGCGGGGCATAGATGTCGCGCGTCTCCCGCGCAAGACGCTCGCGCTCCTCGCTCGGCGCATCCTTGCTCTCACGTAGCAGATGCAACTGTGCGGCGAGCTTGATCAAGACCAGCCGCGGATCGGTAACGATCGCAAGGAGCATCTTGCGCAGCGCTTCAGCCTGGTGTCCCGAGAGCTGCGAGCCATCGCCGCGGACCTGCAGCGCACCGATCGAGCCAAAGCGCATCAATTCGCTGGCAATGCGCACGGCCGCCTCGCCGAAACGCGCGATCGCTTCTTCCTCATCAATGCATTGCGCTTCGAGCAGCGGATAGGCGGCGGCGCCGCGGCGGATGTCTTCATCGTCAGTGAGTGCCGCGACGATGACGAAAATGGCGCGCGAGCGCTCGAGCGCCGCCGTTTGCACATCGGTGCTAGCGTCGATTTGCTTGAGAACCTCGTCGATCGACGAATGCAGCGCCTGCGGGCTCGTCGATGACGGCGTGAGTTCAGAAGTCGGCATAGCTGTCGTCCCGCGTCGATCCCGTCCGCTCTATCGTCACAGCTTCAAGAGGCTTTGCCGTATCATAGCGGTCCCGAAGCCGGCCCTTATTCGCTGGCGTTATGGGTTGATCGCGGGGAGCAACCGATTGCGCCGAGCCAAGCGTCCGCAAAATCTGACCGAACTGCTCGGCTACCGGCGCTGTGAGCCGGCTTTACCCGCACGAGCACGCATTCTCGGCCTTGATCCAGGTTCGCTGCGAACCGGCTATGCCGTCGTCGAAATGCATGGCTCGGAGGTGACGTATGTCGTCAGTGGCGCAATTCGCGCGCAAGGCGATTCGTTCGCCGCGCGGCTGCAGGAAATCTTTGCCGGCGTCGATGAGCTGACACGGGAGTTTCGCCCCGATGAAGTCGCGATCGAGCGGGTGTTCATGCATCGCAATGCCGACAGCGCGCTCAAGCTGGGGCAAGCCCGCGGCGCCGCGTTGTGCGCAACGTTCGCCTTGCGTCCACGCGTCTTTGAATATGCGCCGCGTGAAGTAAAACAAGCGGTCGTCGGCACGGGCGCCGCCGAGAAAGAGCAAGTTCAATTGATGGTGAAGCGACTCTTGAAAATTTCCGGACCGTTGGGAGCCGATGCCGCGGACGCGCTGGCGATCGCGCTCTGCCATGCTTATTCGCGCAAACTGAGCGCGCTCGTACGGTCCGCGCAATGATCGGATTCTTGCGCGGTAAGCTCACGGCAAAACAACCGCCTTCGCTCGTGCTCGATGTCGGCGGTGTCGGTTACGAGATCGATGCTCCCATGTCGACCTTCTATGGATTGCCGCCGATCGGTGCGGACATCCATTTGTTCACGCATCTCGTCGTTCGTGAGGACGCGCACATCTTGTTTGGCTTTGCGACGGAGCGCGAACGGCGTTTATTTCGCGAATTGCTCAAGGTGTCGAACGTCGGCCCGAAGCTCGCGCTGTCACTGCTCTCCGGGATGAGCGTGGACCAATTCCTGCTGTGTATCGAAGCCCAGGAAGTCGGCGCGCTCGTGCGAATTCCTGGCGTGGGCCGCAAGACGGCCGAGCGATTGCTGATCGAAATGAAGGATCGGATCAAGCATTTCGGCGCCTTGCCCGGTGTCACGCTCACGCCGTCCGGAGAGACGCCGAGCGGGGCGCATGCGGAAGCCTTCAGCGCGCTCGTCGCCCTCGGCTACAAACCCGTAGAAATTACCCGCTTACTGAAAACGGTCGAACCCACCGTGCAGACGACCGAAGAGATCATCCGCCGTGCATTGCAGGCGGCTGCGCAGAAATGAGACAGACACCCATGCGTCAGCTAGCATCGCGCTGCCCGATCAAACCCGCCGGAATTCGGCCGCAGACGCTTTGTTGATTGCTCTGAATTACATCCTCGTAATTTCATTACGCCACATTCAATGTCCATCGAACCCGATCGCATCGTGACCCCCGCCGCGCAAGGCGATGAGGATGCGTTCGATCGCGCCGTGCGCCCGAAGCGGCTCGCCGACTACGTCGGCCAGTCCAACGTCAAACTGCAGATGGAGATTTTTATCGAGGCCGCGCGCAAACGTAGCGATGCGCTCGATCACGTGCTGATTTTTGGTCCGCCTGGCCTGGGCAAAACGACGCTCGCGAACATCATCGCGAACGAACTGGGCGTGAGCTTGAAGCAGACGTCAGGACCCGTCATCGAACGGCCGGGTGATCTGGCGGCGCTACTGACGAATCTGCAGCCGAACGATGTGTTGTTCGTCGATGAGATCCATCGCTTGAGTCCCGTCGTCGAGGAGATCCTCTATCCCGCCATGGAGGATTTCCAACTCGACATCATGATCGGCGAAGGTCCCGGGGCCCGCTCGATCAAGCTGGATCTGCCGCCGTTCACGCTGGTAGGCGCGACGACCCGAGCAGGCCTTCTGACCTCGCCACTGCGCGATCGCTTCGGCATCGTCCAGCGCCTCGAGTTTTACGACTTGCGGGATCTGCAAAGCATCGTCACGCGTTCGGCCGCGATTCTTGGTGTACCGATCGACGCCGGCGGCGCAGAGCGTGTCGCACAGCGCTCCCGCGGAACTCCGCGAATCGCGAACCGATTGCTACGCCGAGTGCGCGATTACGCTGAAGTCAAAGCGGGTGGTCGAATCACGGACGAAGTCGCGCAAGCGGCGCTCGATATGCTCGATGTGGACCGTCATGGTTTCGACCTGATGGATCGCAAGCTGTTGCTTGCGATCATCGAGAAGTTCGATGGCGGTCCGGTGGGTGTGGAAAGCCTGGCCGCTGCGCTCGGCGAAGAGCGCGGCACCCTCGAGGACGTCATCGAGCCCTACCTGATCCAGCAAGGTTTCATGATG
>CAZIXV010000170.1:0-8239 GCA_964543105.1 uncultured Steroidobacteraceae bacterium | reverse complement strand
TCGGGGCTCGGGGCTCGGGGCTCGGGGCTCGGGGCTCGGGGCTCGGGGCTCGGGCCAGAGAGATTCCACTTCGTTCCTACCAACCCAAGTCCCTAGCCGAGCGAATTCACACACATGAAAAAGGCCGGAACGAGTCCGGCCTTTCTCATCGCGATCAATCGCGTGGGATCACTCCAGGCGGATGACGCTGTACTCCTCATCCGATTCCACATCCACGAACGTCATCGTGTTGCCGTCGATCGTGTAGCTCTCTTCGAGCGTTTGCGGCGGATCCGTCAGACATTCGCTCGGATGCATCTGCGTGTCGACGCAGTATTCATAACCGGCGTTCGTCGAGATCAGCGTCGCGCCATCGTCGGTGAACGATTCGCGCAGAATGCCGATGCTGCCTTCGATCGCCGATGCTTCGAACATCACACCGCCAGGCAGATACGTGACGACTGCGAACTGGTCTTCGGCTTCTTCCCACAACCATGCGCCGGTGATCTTGCCTTCCACCGAGGGCACGCGCTTGAAGATGATACCCGCTGTATCTTCGTCATCGTTCGGCCACACCACGAGCGCGTCGCCATCCGTGCTCGGCGCAATGAAATACGCCTGCAGGAATGGCGCACCGTTGTCGTCGGTTTTGCCGTTGTGGTACAGGCCGCATTCGCCGTTCGAATCGACCGTGACGTTCTGCGGCACGACCAATCCCGGACGCTCCGTCAGCGACAGCTCGCCATACTCGACGCCGTTGCCCGCTTCGTCGAGTTCGTCCGCTTCATAACCAGGAGCGACACACGACTCGTTATTCTCCTGGGTACCGAATAAGAAGCGGCCGTCATTGAACACCGTCAACATCCAAAGCTGCGGCTGTTCTGCGAACGGCAGACCCGAGCCATCTTCGATCATCCACACGCCTTCGAGCGTTTCGTGCGTCACCAAGCGCGCCGGCAGGCGCGTGAAGCCGGTGAGATAGTAGCCGTCGTCGAACACGAGGCGATCGTTCGCATCGACGAACAGCTTGAGTCCTTCGGCGCCCGAGTCCGGGCTCCACGCCCCTGCGGTGTCGTTCGTGTCGATGGCATCGGTGCACAGCGACGGGTTCATTTCGATGCTGAGATTGTCGTTGGCATCGACGCTGTAGCACCCCTCCTCAATACCGGGCGAGGTGTCGTACTCGAGATCCGGAAACGACGCATCGACCATGAAATAACGGCCGCTCGTGCCGGTCTCGTTCGAGGGGAAGAACGTAAACGCGAACGGCTGATTGGCCATCAGTGAAGTCGGCTGCAACCAGGTCCCCGCGAACGTCGCATCGGTCGGCGCCAAGCGCGCAAAGCGATACACCACGTTGCCATCGGAATCCTTGAACACGAGTCCTTTGGGATCTTGTTCGAGAACGGTGATGTCGTTGGTCGATTCCGTATCCGGCTCGTTCAAGCCGCAGTAGCCGTCGGTCTCCACGAGCATGTTGACGATGGCGAACTCGTTCGTCATCGGGTTCCAGGAATAGCGGCCGTGCTCGACGCCATTGCCATTCGCATCGCTGAACGACAGCGAGGTCTTTGCCGTGCGCCCTTCCTCGAGATTGCACGACGCATTGTCGTAATGGCCGCCCAGCAAATAGCGGTTGTTGCGGAAGATCGTCAGCGTCGCCGTCTTCTGGGTGATCGGTTCGAAGCTTTCGTTCGCGAGCACGTAGGCACCAGCAAGTGCCGTGGGCGCATTGCCGATGAAGTGCGCAACCGCGTCGTCGCGAGTCACCGGTGTGAGCGGCACTTGCGCTTCGCTCGCCACTGCGGCGACGAACGTGCCGATCGATGCGGTGAATGCGTGTTCATCCGCGGTGAGATCGATCGAGCTGGCGTTCTGCGCGACGGCGTCGCGAATGTCCGCGGTGAATGTGATGCCGTTATCCGGGTCACCGTCAGCATCGAGGGATTGCAGCAAGACGAGCAGGTTCGTCGCGACAGCTTCGGTGTTCGCAGGATTCTCGCTCGTCAGCGCCTGCGCGACCGTCTTCGGTGTGACGACACCTTGAGCGACGACCGTGCCGAGATCGAGGCCACCGATCGAGAACGTAACCGTATCGCCAGCGCGATAGTTGTAGCGACCTTCGGAGTCCGTGATGCCGGTGATGTCGGAGCTCGTTACGTAGTTCAGGCCCGCCACAGGCGCATCGACGAATACGCCTTGCGAATCAGCGCCCGGCGTACTGCCGCCGCCACCGGTGTCGCCACCGCCGCCTGTATTGCCGCCGCCATTGTTGCCGCTGCCGCCGGTATCACCCGCTGGTGCCGGGGCAGGCTTGTTGTCGCTGCCGCAGCCGGCAAGCTGCGCCGCAGCGAGCAGCGCGAGCGTCACCGCCGCGATCCGCTTGGAAGTTCTCATGCTCAAGTTCGTCCACCACAAAATATGTAACCGCGCATATACGGCAGCGCGAACGGTACGGAGCGGGCGGTGGAGCGGCATTACCCAAATTGGATACGCGACCGCAGAGCGCATCGAAACTGTGAACGAGTGCTAGCGCGATGAATGGATTTGTGACGGATGCCGCGATCCATTGTGGGTCGGATTTCAGGCCGACATTTCTAGCGGCAAAGGCCCAATCGACTTGGAGCTCAGGCCGAAAAAGGACTCGAGCGTTGTTCTTACCCGAGCCCCGCGCCCCGAGCCCCGAGTTCCGAGCCCCGAGCCGATGACTAACTCAGCTGCTGAATCCAATGATGAAACGCTGGGCGGGCTGCGTGGGGGTGCCATGCGATTGAAGTGAGCGCGTTGCGGCGTGCGCGACCCTGCTCGATCGCTTGCGTGGGCGTGATGCCGAAGCTTTGTCGAAAGAGTCGACAGAAGTGGCTTTGACTGTTGAAGCCCCAGCGCATCGCGACCTCGACGATGCTTCGCGTGCTCGTGCTCGACTCGCGAAGCTCGCGATAGCAGCGCCGCAGCCGCGCTTGTCGGATGTACGCCGCCACACCGCTGAGCGGTTGGAACAGTCGATACAACTGCGCTCGCGAGCAAGCGAAGCGGTGACACAGATGCGCCGTCGTGAGTTCGTTTGAAGCCAGGTGGCGCTCGATGTAATCACAGATGGTTTCGAGTGCCTGAGTGGATCCGGTTTCCTGCACAGACAACCGCGCGGATGGTTGGACGGCAAATGCTCCAGCCACCGTACCCACCAAAGCATTACAGATCGTCTCGGCTTCTTCGGCCGACGCGGAATGAAGACCGCTCCAGACACTACGAAAATGATGACCGAGAATTTCGCCGAGCGCGGACGTGCCAGAAACGGTGCTACCCGGGCGCAATTGTTCGGAGCGCACGAACGAGAACATCACATCGCGCGGCACGACCAGCGACAAGGTGCTCGATGCTTCAGTACGCGTTTCGAGCGCGTAACCCAGATCCAGCAGACTGATGTCCCCTGCCTGCATCCGCATCATGCGGCCGCCGTTGTGACCCACGTAGCCGCCGCTCATATAAAGCTGAATCAGCAGGTGATCTGCACCTTCGTCGGCGTGATGACCGCGCCGACGCAGATAGCGCTGCGCGGAAAATTCGCTCCGGCAAAAAAACACACGTCGCAGATTGAAGCCGTCGACACGTGCAAAGAATCCTTCCGCCGGCTCTTCTTCGAGGTGGGGTTCGAACAATGGCATCACACTTTGCCGCCACACATCGAACCGCTCGCTGCGCGGCAGCGCGCGTGCATCGAAGACTTCATGTGGAATACCGCCAGAGAGCGATGGAAGCGTGCTGGCCATGGATCTTGCCTCGTTGCGAATGCGTCGGATCGGCACATGGGCCGCAAACCGTCGCGATCGCAAGTGTGATGTCGTTCTCGGCGACTCGTCGCCCGGTCCATTGATCGACGGCGATTCTGTCACGCGAGGCGACATAAGCATCGGTAGTGCGTCAATTATTGGCGGATCGCTGCGAGCGAAACGCAACCAACAGGTCCGCGACTTGTGGGTCGAGCACATTCCCGACAAGGAGTGTCGGGTTGAACCCCGACTAGACGCACTAACAAGCTCGAATCCGAATCCTCAAACAAATCCCCTCCCTTGCGACCCACATCACATTCCTGAGACGCATCGTCAAAACATTCGAGACGCTCAGGCAAGACCGCGCTGGCGCGGTGTTCGACAATCGTTGGGCGGCGGCTGAGTACGCCGGCAGAGGATTTTCGCCGGGAACGGAATTCAAGGATCCGGCTCAACCGTTCGCTGCGCGGCCATGGCTCGCACGAACACCATTCCGCAGGGACAACGAACCGGGCCTGCGGCAGAGTTCAAACGATATGCGGACACCTCACGTACGCGGGTTATTCCAGCGAATGCTTCCTCTAGGCTTCGGCCTATTGCTGCTCGCCGGCTGCGATCGCAATGACGCGCCGACGCCCAGCGCGCCTGCGCCGACACCTGCGCCCTTCAGCGTCACCGGCTATGCGGTGAACGGTCCGTTGGACGGCGCCACCGTCCGCATTTTCGGCGCCGATGGAGCGCTACTGGGGACGACTACCACGAGCCACGACGGCGCTTATCTTCTGCAGGTGACCGTTCCGCCGCCGTATCGCATCGAGGTGGTCGGCGGTCGTCTTGAGGGCCAGCCATACGAGGGCGTGCTGCGCGCGCCTTGCGAAGCCGCAGCCGATTGCAACATCACGCCGTTCACTACCGTCATCGCGCGATTGATCGACGAACACGGGTACAACGCGGGCGATGCGAAAGCCCAGCTCGCGCAGCAACTGAACTTCGACTACGACCCTTTCATCCGCAGCCTGATCGAAGCGATGCCGGTCGAAGAATTCGACCTCGAGCGCGCGCGCACCTACCTCGATGGCGGCGACGCGCTCGATGAGTGGGTGGATGAGATGCTGGATTGGGTAGATCAGCCAGCAGCAGGAGAAACGCCGCCCGCCGGGATTCGCTATCGCTACACCATCACTGCCAACGCCGGCGAAGGCGGCACAATCACGCCCGCATTCACTGAGGTCGACGTCCACGGCAGCACATTGAGCTTGAGCCTCGCACCGAACGCGGGTTACCGGCTGGACGCCGTCACGGGCTGTGGCGGCAGCCTTGATGGACTGAACTACACCACAGGACCCATCACCAGCAGTTGCTCTATCAACGCCCACTTCACGCGCATCGCTCACACAGTCGCCGCTATCGCGGGTGAAGGCGGCGAGATCAGTCCTGCTAGCCGGCAGGTAGCGCACGGCGATGCCAGCAGTTTCACCCTTGAGCCAGCCGCGGGTTACGAGCTCGACACCGTGAGCGGCTGCGACGGCCGCCTCGACGGCAACACCTACACCACCGCCGGCATCACCGCTGCCTGCACGGTGACCGCAAGTTTCTCTCGCCAGCAATACACGATCAGCGCCAGCGCGGGCGCCGGCGGCGCGATCAGCCCCGTCACACAGCGCGTGCCGCACGGTACGAGTGCCCTACTGACGCTCGCTGCGGAATCCGGTTACGCGATCGCCGGTGTCACCGGCTGCGCCGGCACATTGAATGGCAATCGCTTCACGACTGAACCGCTCACGGCCGACTGTCACGTGAACGCGGCTTTCGCTTTGCTCAGTTATCCGGTCAGCGCCACGGCGAGCGAAGGCGGCAGTATCAGTCCGGCGAATTCAAACGTGACCCATGGAACCCTTGCGGTCTTCACGCTGCTCGCCGACACCGGATACGAAATCGACACGGCCACCGGATGCAGCGGCACGCTCTCCGGCAGTATCTATACCACCGGCGTTGTAACGAGCGCGTGCGCGGTCAATGCCACCTTTCGATTGAAGCACTACGCCGTCACTGCCAGCGCCGGCGAAGGCGGCACCATTTCGCCTACGATTCAGAACGTGACGCATGGTGAAACTGCAAGCTTCACGCTCGATGCCGAAACCGGCTATGAACTGGACGCGATCAGCGGTTGCGACGGCGCCCTCACCGGTAATACCTACACCACCAGCGCGATCACCAATACCTGCGCAGTCACCGCAAGCTTTTCATTGAAACAACACGCCGTCAGCGCAAGTGCAAGCGAAGGCGGCAGCATCACGCCGACGACTCAGAACGTGACACACGGCGAGACTGCAAGCTTCACGCTCAATGCAGAAACCGGCTATGAGCTGGACACGATCAGCGGGTGCGACGGCGCCCTCACCGGTAATACCTACACCACCAGCGCGATCACCAATACCTGCGCAGTCACCGCAAGCTTTTCATTGAAACAATACGCCGTCAGCGCGAGTGCAAACGAAGGCGGCAGCATCACGCCAACGACTCAGAACGTGACACATGGCGAAACCGCGAGCTTCACGGTCACGCCCACTAGCGGTTACGAACTCACCACGATCAGCGGTTGCGGCGGCAGCCTCGACGGCAACACTTATACGACGGCGGCGATCACCTCCGAGTGCGCGGTCAGCGCCAGCTTCGCGCTGAGCCTTGCAGCGCCAACACTGAGCGCGACGGCGGGCACGGGCGCAGTGACGGTGAGCTGGTCACCCGTAACGGGTGCCGATGGCTACGACCTGTACTACGCCGAAGAAAGCTTCGATCCCGCCAACTACAACTCCTACGCCGGCGGCACGCTGATGCCGAACGTGAGCAGCCCGCAGACAGTGAGCGGACTGAATGACGGTATCGAGTACTTCTTCTCCGCTGCGGCCAAAGCAGGTAGCACCCGTCGTTTCAGCCCGCTGGTGTCCGCGACACCGACGACCGCTTGCTTCGGCATCTCCGCCAACGACCCACAAGTCTGCAGCGGCAACGGCAGCTGCCCGGCGACAGACACCTGTGAGTGCGAGGCCGGCTTCATCGGCAAGCAATGCAATGTGGATCTCAAGTTCTCCGACGATTCACGGGAGCACTACTTCCCCACCACCACCGGGAAGTACAGCATCATCGACGGTCCGGACCTGCCCGCTGGCGAGACGTACGTGTGGAAGTTCGAGATTCTCGCCGACGGTTTCTGGCCACAACAGGAAGGCTTTACCTTCGGCGTTGCGGGCTATCCTCTCTACCAAACGAACTTCCATGAGCTAGGTCAGTTCACGGACGAATGGGCCTATCGAGGCCGGAATGGGAGAACCTACGCGGAAGGTGTAACCCTGAACTTCGGAGACGTCCTGCGGACCGTCGGCGACCAGATCATGCTGGAGCTGGATACCGTCAGCGGCGTGTTGAGCATCTACACCAAACGCCTCGGCGAGAGCGAGTTCACGCTGGAAGGCGGACGCTCAGCATTGACCGGAGTGTTTCCGAAGGATGGTCGCGTGTTGCGGCCGGCGGTGAGCGGCATCTGCTGGCAACCTTGCGGGATCAGATTCATCGAGTAGCCGACTGCGTGCTCCCCATACGCACGCATCCGCACTGCAGAGCCAACAAACGTAAAGCGCACGTTCGCGCGAGCGTATCTGGCAGACTTCGAAAGGCTCGTTTCCTGCCACTTCGGAGTAAAACAATGCAACGTGCGAATCGATTCATTCGAGGCGGTCTTGCGCTTGCGACATTGTTCGCAGCTCACGCGACGATTGCGCAGTCACCAGCACCGGCAGCCACACCGAACGACTACAGCAAACCCGAGAACTGGCTGTGCCGACCAGACCACCAGAACGCCTGCGCGGTGGATCTCACGGCGACCATCGTCGCTGCGGACGGCTCGATCGAGCGCGAAGAATTCAAAGCCAATCCGAACGCATCGATCGATTGCTTCTACGTGTATCCGACCGTGTCGCTCGACACGACAGGCAACAGCGATATGCAGGCCGGCCCGGAAGAGAAGAATGTGATTCACCAGCAGTTCGCGCGCTTCGGTGCGCAGTGCCGCACCTTTGCACCGCTGTATCGCCAGATCACGCTCACCGCATTGCGCGGCATGATGACCGGGAAAGCGATCGCTACCGATCGCGCGCTCGCCTACCAGGATGTCGTCGATGCCTGGAATCACTATTTGAAGAATGACAACAACGGGCGCGGCGTCGTGCTCATCGGTCATTCGCAAGGCGCCGGGCTGCTCGCACGTTTGCTCGCCGATCGGATCGAAGGCAAACCCGTGCACTCGCAGCTCGTCTCCGCGATGTTGATCGGCACGAACATCGCCGTTCCCAAGGGTAAGGATGTCGGCGGTGCATTGAAGAGCACGCCCGTGTGCAAATCGCCGACGCAGACCGGCTGCCTCATCGCATACGTCTCGTTCCGCGACACGATTCCGCCGCCGTCGAACACCCTCTTCGGCCGCGTGCCGGGCG
>CAZIXV010000169.1:0-8276 GCA_964543105.1 uncultured Steroidobacteraceae bacterium | reverse complement strand
GTCGCTACGATTTCGATTTCTCGAAAGTAAAGATGAGCTTCGACAAACAGGCCGTATCGGCCGCCGTCGCGAACGCATGCTCAGCGTGGACCCGGGAAGCCGCCGCCTTCAAAGAGAGAGCAGCCGCGTTGATGCACGCAGGCAAATCAAGCGAAGCGCTGGCGCTGCAACACGCTGGCAATCAAAAAATCTCTGCGATCAACGACACGCTGACAAGCGCCCTCGATCCGCTGTCGCCAGCAGCGAGATCGAACGTCGAAATGATGAATGCGCTGATGAATCCGAGGAGGCGCTGAGAAGAAACCACACGAGGCAGCATGCCCGCATACTGGAGATAACATAATATACATTATGCGAAGTCGGTTACGCACCGAAGGCAGATCAGAACCAGAACCCGCTTCAAGGTGGTAGCGAGTGCTTCACCTGCACCTAAACGCCTCGAGACCGTTGATGCAGCTTTCGGACTTGCTCCACTAGCTCGGGCACCGGTCCTTCAACCGCCAAGCTCGGGACGATCTCACGGATGGGCAGCGCTCGAACCGGCGAGACAGTAGCGCCCATCTCTTTGCGCCACGAAGCGAGTTGCTCAGAAGAGCTCACGTAGACGATGCGTCCGAGTCCGACAAAGCCATGTGCAGCGGCGCACATCGGGCAATGTTCGCCTGATGTGAAAACAGTCGCGGTCGCTCGCTCTTCAGGAGTCATGTTCGCGGCCGCCCAGCGGGCGAGTTCGAATTCCGGATGACGAGTTGCGTCACCGGAGGTGATGCGATTGCGGTCCTCAGGGAGAACGGTCCCATTCGCTGCAACGAGCACAGAGCCGAACGGCTGATCGCCGGCTGCGAGGGCTTCAGCCGCGAGTTCGACGCAGCGGCGCAGATGTCGCAACTCAGCCTCGTTCACCAGACAGTCTCCGTCGACACGAGCTCACAAACGTCACGCTTAGAGTCTTCGGCGCATCATGGGATGCATCATTCGACCAATAATCTCAGGGGCTAGTGGTGTCCTAGCCAAGTGGATTTAGACCCACACGCCTGAGTCTAGTAGTGGGTCTTGAATCCACGGGTGAGCAATTCTGCGTATTGTTCTCGCCCCCACGGCCTCGGCGCTGACTGGGATAAAGAGGCGAATCGCGCCGTTGTGCGGGTCTTCGATCGCGAAAGCAAGAGCGTCCGCAACTACGTCACGGGGTCTCGCAATTGCTATTGCTCGTCAGTGATGATGCGAAAGGGACCATCTTCCCCGTGACTCGTAATTAATCACTCGAGGGCGCCACGCGGCTGTCGGCATTGACGTTGTACTCAGCCACAGAGGCTCTGCCCTATTCTCTCGTCCGAACTGATCGTGGCTAGCCGAGTTGCTGAACCCGCAACCAGCCGAGGGGCGGGGCATTCCTAACGCGCAGTGAGGCGCTCAAACTGCGCTTTTTGCGCACGGGCATCGACGGAACAGACACGACCTACAACTCCTGTGGCCTAAGTCATTGATCTACATTGAACGCATCAATCTAAGTCGTCCGACACTTTACTAACCCATTCTGTGCCGGACGCGCTGTCGCGCTGCAGCCCAACGGGGCTTCATTTGCCGACCTTGCTCGAATCTCAGTCCATCGACGGAAAATTCGCGCGAATGAGCAGTTTTGACCCGTTGCCTTTGCGAGTCGCAGGTGTATATTCCGGCTGTACTCGCTTGAGCAGTCTTAAAAAAAACTGCGATGCGAACTTAAAGTGATTTCTCAGCTCCAGTCGTCGCTCGTGCACGTTGGCGTCGAGATACAGGGCCAACGACGAGTGGTTTTCGCTCCGGTTTTTGGGGTAGCTCCGATATGAACAGCGCTTGGGAACATTTCTTCGCGGCTACGGTGGTGTTGGCTTCCGCCGGCCCGATCAAGCACCGCCTTGCCGAGGCTTACCGTCAGCATCTCGAAGGCCTCGAGCAGGATGAGCTCCCGAAAGAAATTCGCGAAGAATTCTCGACGCTTTCAACTTCCATCTGCCGCGTGCGCCCGCTTCGCGGCGAAACCGCACTCCAAGCCACCGTGCGCAAGATGTCGGATAACGAAGCCGGCAGTTTCGCGGTCCGAATCGTCAACATGCTGGGTGTCATTGCGCGCGTTCAAGGTCAACAGCGGCCGAAGTTGCGCGCCGTCTCGAACGACGAATAACGGCAGGACATCCGTTTCCTACACTGCGGCGTCCGCCGCCAAAGCGTTAGTCGAGCTTGAACTCGACCACGTCCCAACGCGCCGTATCTTCATGGCGAGCCTGCCGGCGGATCGCGTCGGCCAGCGTACGCGCATCCCATTCGATGATTTCATCGCCCAAGGCTTCGAGCTGAACGGGGATCTTCTCTTTGATGCCGAACGTCTCGAGAACGATGACCGGCTTGTCGAGCCCCTTCGCGCAATTGAGGATGAAATCGACGGTCTCGCGCTGCGTGCGATACAAGGCGGCAGGAATGATGGTGACCTCTGCCAGCGCGATCTGCTTGCGCAGTTCTTCTTTCATTTTGTCCGGCTCCGCCAGCGGGCGGTCCGGGTCGCTGCAATTGCGATAGTAGAAGTTGTGCAAACTCTCCAGGTACTCGAACACGCGCACGTAATCGTCGCTGTGCTCGAAGTTGTGCGCGACGAATACCCGTGCCGGGCTTTGCTGCGAAATACTGGCCATGTGCCCTCCTGTTCTGCTGCGGACCCGCGCCGCCGCAGTGCTCAGCGTGCAGGATTCTAATGGAATACACCGACATCGGACGAATCGAGGAAGCTTTCAGGGGTTTCTCCCATTCGGGGAGCTTGCAACGTCCTATAGAATGCGGGGCTGCAATTCGTGAGCGTTCGGCCTACTCGAGCACACGCCTCCTCTAAATGCGATTCGTCCTTTACAACATTCGGTACGCCACGGGTACCGGCCCGGCCTTTCACTTGCCGGTTCCTGGCGCAGGCTATCTGCGCAGTAATCCGCGCGTCTTGGATCGCATCACCGGCTGGTTGAAGGGTCTCGATCCGGATCTAGTCGGGCTGATCGAGATCGACACCGGCTCGATTCGCTCCGGGTTGGTGAATCAAGCCAAACAGATCGCGACATCGCTCGGTCATTACTCCACGTATCAATGCAAATACGGTGAGGCATCGCTCAACCACCTGTTGCCCATCGTGCGTAAACAAGGCAACGCGTTTCTCGCCGCGCCTCGCGTCGAAGGCGAACGCTTTCATTACTTCGACAAAGGCATCAAACGCCTGATCATCGAGCTTGAACTCGAAGACGTGTCGATCTTCCTCGTGCACCTGTCGCTCAAGTTCCGCCATCGCCACGACCAGCTGCGGCATTTACACGAACTCGTCAAGCGAGCGAACAAGCCCGTGATCGTTGCCGGCGACTTCAATACGTTCTGGGGAGATCACGAGATTTATCTGTTCATGGAAGCGTCCGGCCTCAAGAGCGCAAACCGGCTCGGGCTGCCCTCCTATCCCGCGCGCAATCCGCGCAAGGAACTCGACTTCGTGCTGTATTCGAACGGCATCGAAATCACGCAATTCGACGTACCGGACGTGCGTTTCTCCGACCATCGTCCTTTGATCTGCGACTTCACCGTTAAGCGCACCCCCGCCTAGCGAGCAACGCCACAGGAGACCAGCGTGTCGACAACCAACGAAACCTCACACTGGACCTTGCAGCACGATACGGATGGCGTCGCTTGGCTCACGCTCGATCGCAAGGATGCGTCGGCCAACAGCCTGTCACGCGCGGTGATGGAAGAGCTCGACGCGAAGCTGAGCGTGATCGCGCAGCAGCCGCCGAAAGCAGTGATTGTCGCCTCGGGCAAACCGGGTGGATTCATTGCCGGAGCCGACATCAAGGAATTCGTCGGCATTCAGTCGCCCGACCAAGCCTACGACATGATTCGCCAGGGCCAGCTCGTGCTCGATCGCTTGGCGCAACTGCCCTGCCCGACCGTTGCCGTCATCAACGGCTTCGCACTGGGCGGCGGCCTCGAAGTTGCGCTCGCTTGTCGCTACCGCGTCGTCGCCGACGACACCTCCATCACCTTAGGGTTCCCGGAAGTTCAACTTGGAGTGCATCCAGGTCTCGGGGGCACGGTGCGCGCCGTGCAAGTCGCCGGACCCATTGCGGCGATGGATCTGATGCTCACCGCTCGCTCGGTGCGTCCCGCGAAGGCGCTCGAATTGGGGCTCGTGGATCGCGTCGTACCCGCGGCAGAGCTGCACGCGGCAGCAAAAGATATCGCGCTGCGTGCGCCAGCGCCGCGCTCGATGTCACTGAAAGATCGCTTGTTGAATTCGCAGCTCGCGCGCTCCTTTATCGCGAACAAGATGCGCGCGCAGGTGGCGAAGCGCGCTCGCGTCGATCACTACCCCGCCCCGTATGCACTCGTCGATCTATGGCAACGTTATGGCGCCGCCGGTACCGCAGCGTATGAGGCCGAAGCCAAATCAATGGCCGAGCTGTTGTGTACGGCTACGTCACGCAATTTGGTTCGCGTGTTCTTTCTACAAGAGCGTTTGAAGGCGGCGGCGAAAACGACAGATACACCTGCACAACACGTTCATGTCATCGGCGCCGGAGTCATGGGCGGGGACATTGCTGCATGGTGCGCCGCGCGCGGTCTCACGGTGACGCTGCAAGATCGTGCGCTCGAGTACATCACCCCCGCATTGGAGCGTGCGCGCGCCTTCTTTGACAAACGCTATCCCGATCAAACCAAACGCGATGCGACCATGGCGCGGCTGAGCGCGGATGTCGAAGGTGAGGCCGTGGCGCGTGCCGATATCGTCATCGAAGCCATCTTCGAGAACCTGGAGGCGAAGCAGGAACTGTACGCGCGCCTCGAACCGAAGCTAAAGCCGAATGCAGTGCTCGCGACGAATACCTCGAGCATCGTGCTGGAGCAACTCGCCGAGAAACTCGCCACGCCCTCGCGCCTCGTGGGCCTGCATTTCTTCAACCCGGTATCGCGCATGCCGTTGATCGAAGTCATCCGCTCCGATGTCTCCGATGAAATCTTCGTCCGTCAGGCCCTCGCTTTTTCGCGTCAAATCGACAAGCTCGGCATCGTGTGCCGCAGCTCGCCGGGCTTCCTCGTCAATCGTGTCTTGATGCCTTATTTGAGTGAAGCGATGCGCGCCGTCGAAGAAGGTATACCGCTGACGCTCATCGATAGCGCGGCGGAAAACTTCGGCATGCCGATGGGTCCAGTCGAATTGGCAGATGTCGTCGGCCTGGATGTGATCATGAGCGTCGGTAAAGTGTTCTTTAGCGAATCCGCAGCACCTCAACGTTTGATGCAGCTGGTCGAGCAAAAGAAGTTCGGTAAGAAGAGCGATGCCGGTTTCTACACCTGGCACGAAGGCAAGCCGCAGAAACCAGCCGCGCACGGTCAAGAACCGCCACCGGATTTACAAGACCGTTTGATCCTCGCGCTCGTGAACGAGTCTGTTGCTGTATTGCGCGAAGGCGTCGTTACCGAAGCCGATCTCGTCGACGCCGGCGTAATTTTCGGTACCGGTTTTGCTCCGTTCAGAGGCGGCCCGCTGCAATATGCGAGAAACCGTGGGATTGACACAGTAATTGCGCGACTGAAAGAACTCGAGCAGCGCTATGGTGCGCGCTTCCGACCCGATGCCGGCTGGGAATCGATGAAGCCGCTGAACTAGTCCGCGGGCAAAATGCCTAATGGCCGCAAGCAACCTCGTCGTTTGCGGCTGTTACATTACGAGGTCTCCCAGGAAGGAGCTATCGATGACGTATGGACGCGTTGCTGCACTCGTAAGCAAACCGCTGGCTGGAAAACTGATGCAGAGCAAACCGCTCGATCTGAAATTTTTACGTACGTTTTCGCCTCTCGATGGCTTGAAACCCGAGAACCTGCATTCGCTCGCACGCAGAGCAGTGACCCGCCGCTTGTCTGCCGGACGTTTGCTCTTCAAGGAAGGCGATCAAGACAAGCACACGTACTTCCTGGTGCGCGGCATCATTGAACTCACGAGCGATGGTAAGCCCATCTATACGATTCGCGCCGGCACGGCAGAGGCACGCAACCCCATCGCACCAGGCTCCCCGCGCCGCTACAGCGCGCGAGCCGTTTCGGACCCAGTCGAATACCTCATTATCGACAGTGACCTGCTCGATGTCGTACTGACCTGGGATCAAACCGGCACGTACGAAGTCAGCGAATTGCACAACGTCGAAGAAGATCTGGTCACTGGCGATGACTGGATGACGATCCTGTTGCAAACGAAAGCATTCCACCGCATTCCACCGGCAAACATCCAAGCGCTGTTCATGCGCATGCAGCGCATGGATTTCGCCGCCGGCGATACGATCATCAAGC
Source organism: uncultured Steroidobacteraceae bacterium (assembly GCA_964543105.1). Classification (GTDB taxonomy): domain Bacteria; phylum Pseudomonadota; class Gammaproteobacteria; order Steroidobacterales; family Steroidobacteraceae; genus Steroidobacter. The sequence goes on along the minus strand of CAZIXV010000169.1, from coordinate 1,928 downwards.
AAGGCGACGAAGGCGATTTCTTTTATGCGATCGCCAAGGGCACGTGCACCGTCATTCGCGAGACGCCATTGAATCGCGAAGGCATCAAGCTCGCTGAGCTCACGGTGGGAGATACGTTCGGTGAAGAGGCTTTGATCGCCGACACCAAACGCAATGCGACCATCACTGCCGCAACGGATGTAATCGTCATGCGCCTGGGCAAGGAGGATTTCCACACCCTCCTCAACGAGCCACTACTCGAATGGGTCGATCGAGATGCCGCGAACTTCATCATTGCGCGCGGCGGTCAGTGGCTCGACGTGCGTTTGCCCAGCGAGTTCGAACGCTCGCATCTCCAGGGTGCGATCAACCTGCCGCTGTACTTCATCCGTCTGAAATTGAAATCGCTCGATCGCAACGTGCCGTACGTCACCTATTGCGACACCGGCCGGCGCAGTTCTGCCGCGGCCTACATCCTTGCCGAGCGAGGCTTCAAAGCATCAGTGCTGAAAGGTGGGATGGCGGCAACGGGTGACGGGTGACGGGAGACGGGAGACGGGAGACGGGAGACGGTCAGAAAGACCAATCGAATGCTGACGGTCAACTGCAAACCGTCACCTTTCCGGTCACATGGTGTGCGTGGGTTTATCGCCGCCGAGCGCGCCTGCTAAGTAGCTTTCGATTTTTCGTTGCGTATTGCCGCGGTCTTGTTCGCTGAATTGCACGCCGATCCCTGCGGTACGCTTGCCTTGTGCGCCTTTCGGCGTCATCCAAATGACTCGGCCCGCGACCGGCAGTTTTTCATCCTCGCCCATCAGATTGAGCAGCATGAAAACCTCGTCACCGAGGCGGTAGTTACTGTTCGTCGGAATGAACAAGCCACCGTTTTTCACGAATGGCATATAGGCGAGATACAAGGCGCTCTTGTCCTTGATCGTCAAGGTCAGCAATCCGGGTTTACTACTGGGCTGACGCATTACCATCCGAAAACCACCGTCCGCGATTAAGAACGACCAATCACCTTGCCTGCGACGCCCGCGCCGGCCGTACGCATTGCATTAACGCCACCAGCCAGGATTCCACAGCCAGTTCGCGCTGCAGCGCCGTGCGAGCGAGTTGCGCTTTGAGGGCGCGAACCCGATCCACCATCCCGTAAAGGCCGCTTATGTTCAGCGTGCGCGGCAGGGTTGGCAAGTGCGCAGATCTAGGTGGGAACGTGATCGGCTCGTCACTTCCGGCAAGTGCAGCGCGGGCCGCCGAGGTCAACCACAAATCTAGCCACGTCAAACGATCGGGAAGCGCGTCCTTTGCCCAGGCTGCCGCGACCTGCGTCACATCCGTGTCGCCGGCAAGCAAGTCCGCCAGCGAGCGCTGCATGCTGTTATCGAGCGCATCGAAGCGGCCATCCGCATAATCCAACGCCCGCAGCGGCGCTCCGCCCGCGAATTCGAGCAATGCCGGGTTCACCGGGGTTGCGGATTCACGCTGCAGCCAGTCGAGCGCTTCTTGAGTGGACGGACGCTGTAACAGAATCTTCTGACACCGACTGCGCACCGTCGGGGGGAGTATCGACGGTTGTGGAGTGAGCAGGATCAGCAGGCTGTGCGGCGTGGGTTCCTCGAGCGTCTTGAGCAAGCTGTTTGCCGCGCTGATCGTCATTTGATGCGCAGGCGTGACGATGGCAACCTTGTAGCCTTGTCGATAACTCGTCTTCGTCAATCGTTCACACGTGGTTCGTATCTGATCGACGGAAATTTGCTGTTTGTCTTCCTCCGGGCTCACCCACAGTAAGTCCGGATGCGAATCGGCGGCGATCAAGCGGCAGCTTGCACATTCGCCGCAGCACTCCAACTGAGATTCTTGCGAGCGTTCGCACAGCACGGCACAACTCAGCCAGGCAGACAGGTCACGCTTCCCGAGCCCTTCGGCACCGACGATCAGTAGCGCAT
>CAZIXV010000168.1:1676-8278 GCA_964543105.1 uncultured Steroidobacteraceae bacterium | reverse complement strand
CTCCTGTGTCGACTCGCCGGAGCAGCCCGTCAACATGAGGGCAGCCATGGCGACGCTCATCGCCGTGGAGAAATGGCGCATGTGGAATCCTTGAGGAATAGGGGAGGCGGCGAGCATACAGAAGCGCGCGCATAGCCGGTAGCCGCGAAATCCAGCAGCGATGCGGGTTGTCGATAACTATTCGCGGAGCGTCTCCGTCGCGCGACAGCACGCGGTGAGCTGCGCAAGTCCCGACGCAGAGCGTGCGCAGCGAATGCCATCGCGATCGGCACGCAGATCACTCAATTGTGCGCTGCCGCTACCAAACAGATCGGCGATTTCCTTGCCGATGCTCGCAAGCCACGCCTCGGTGCGGCTGCACTGCAAGGCGATCAATCCTGCGGCGAGGCAATGCGATTGCATGTCCGATTGCGCTGTTGTATCGAGTGGCGCAATCGCAGCCTGCATGCAGCCCAGACTCGATACAGCGGGACGCGGGTGTGAGGCGGAGCTCGCGCACGCTTGCGTCATCGCCGCAAGAACGATGAGGGCGAGCGTGCGCAAGTGCAGCCGTTAAGGTGCGGCGGCGCCGTCGCTGAGCGACAAGCCACGCGACTCGAGCAGCGGTCCGATATCGGGCTCCTTGCCGTAGAAGTCCTTGAACATCGTGATCGCATCGGCGCTGAAACCGCGTGAGAGGACTTTCTCGCGCAGGTGATCGCCGTTTTCGCGTGTCAGACCGCCGTTCGTGTTGAACCAATGTTCGGTCGCGCGCGCTAATACATCGCTCCAGATGTATGCGTAATAGCCGGCCGAGTAACCGCCCGCGAACACGTGCGAGAAATAAGTGGCGTAGTAGCGCGGCGGGACGGCGTAGAAGTCGATACCCGCCTGACGCAGCGCTTCCTGTTCGAAAGCGCCGATTTGCTCGGCATTGGGTGTCTGGGCGGCGGGCAACTGATGCAGTGCTTGATCGACGAGCGCAGAGGCGAGGTATTCCGTCGTCGCATAGCCTTGATTGAATTTCTGCGCGGCAAGCACCTTGTCCATCAAGGCTTGCGGCATGGGTTCGCCGGTTTGGTAATGCTTCGCGTAGCTCGCGAGAATGCTGGGCTCCGTTGCCCACATCTCGTTGTACTGCGAGGGAAACTCGACGAAATCGCGCGGCACGCTCGTCCCGGAGAACTGCGGGTATTGCACATCCGAAAACAGGCCGTGGGCGGCGTGGCCGAATTCGTGAAACGCCGTCGTGACTTCGTCAAACGTCATGAGCGTCGGCTCGCCGGCAGGCGGCTTCGGAATATTGAGGTTGTTGAGTACGACGGCCTTGGTGCCCATCAAGCGTGATTGTTCGACATAGCTGCTCATCCAGGCGCCGCCGCGTTTGTTATCGCGCGCGTACCAGTCGACGAAGAACAACCCGAGCTGCGAGCCGTCAGTGTCGAAGACTTCGAACACGAACATATCGTCGTGATAGGTCGGAATGTCTTTGCGCTCTTTGAACTTGATGCCGTAAAGGCGTTCTGCCGCCAGCAACACGCCATTACGCAGCACGTTGTTCATTTCGAAATACGGGCGCACTTGGGAGGCGTCGTATGCGTACTTCGCGGCGCGCACTTGCTCCGCATAAAAATCCCAATCCCACGGCTCGAGGCGGAACGTCGCCGTGCCGTTGGCTTTTGCTTGGGCATCGATCATTTCCTGAATGGCCGCTGCTTCTGCTTTGGCGTTGACGACGGCGGCGCTCGTCAATTTGGCGAGCATCTCGTTCACGGCGTCTGCCGTCAGGGCGGTTTCATCTTCGAGCACATAGGCTGCGTGATGCGGATAGCCGAGCAGGGCTGCACGCTCGGCGCGCAGCTTTACGATCTGCGCGATGATGGCGGTCGTGTCGAACTCGCCGCCGCGGCCGCGCTCGATCGACGCTTTGAAAATGCGTTCGCGCAATGCGCGGTTCTTCAATTGCGACAGCGGCGGTTGCTGCGTCGTATTCAGCAGCGCGATCACGTACTTGCCGTCGAGATTGCGTGCTTTCGCCGCTTCGGCGGCGACGGCCACTTGTTGCGGGGAGAGGCCATCGAGTTCGGCAACATCGTCCACCACCACTGCAGCGGCATTGACACCTTTCAAGACGTTTTGCCGGAATTCGTTCGAGAGCTTCGAGAGCGTCTCGTTCATTTGTTTGAGCTTGGCTTTATCGGCCTCGTCGAGCTTCGCGCCCGCGCGCACGAACATGATGTAGTAGCGCTCGAGCAGGCGTTGCGATTCGGGGTCGAGGCCGAGGTTCTCGCGTTGCTCGTGCAGTGTGCTGATGCGTGCAAACAGTTGGGGGTGCAGAAAAATCCAATCGTAGTGCGCCGAGCGCTTCGGCGACATTTCGGTCTGAATCTCCTCGAGAGCCGGTGTCGTGACCGATGAGGTCAGGCTCGAGAAGACGCGCGAAACACGTGTCAGCAGCTGGCCGGATTTCTCGAGCGGCACGATCGTGTTGGCGAAGGTGGGCGCCGAGCGCGCATTCACGATGGCTTCGATCTCGCGCCGCTGCTCGGCCATTCCCGCTTCGAACGCAGGCCTGAAATGCTCGGTGCGAATTTGATCGAGCGGCGGCGTGCCGTACGGCAGCGTGCTCGGCGTGAACAGTGGATTAGCAGATGACGCGGTCGAGCTGGAAGTATCCATATCGTTACGGGGCGCTTGAGTGCATGCGGTGACGAGCAGTGCGGCGATGGTAGCGAATCCGACGCGGCGAACGAGTGGCATGGCGAGCGACATGGCAGACCTCGAAGCAAAGGAAGCGGCGAATGTAGCAGCACTTGGCGTCATCTGAGGCCCGTGAGGGATTTGCCCGACGGAAAGCCCCCGAACGCGGTCACTTTTCAGGCGATAAGGGAGGAATGCGGCGGTCGACCTCGGGTAAGATTTGCCGCACCGAGAGCGCTGGTTCTGACATAACAATGCCGCGCGCTTTTCGACCTTTATTGAAGAGCAACTCATGAATTTACCGATCCTGATCGTAGGCGGCGGCATCGGCGGCCTGGCCACCGCTTTGTGTTTGCACGCGCGCGGCATTGAAACGCGAGTGTTCGAGAAAGTCCCGAAGCTCAAGCCGCTCGGCGTGGGTATCAATCTGCTGCCGCATGCGGCGCGCGTCGTGCATCAAATCGGTCTTGCGCCGAAGCTTGCAGCCACTGCGATCCAAACCAGCAAGCTCGAGTATTACAACAAGCACGGTCAGTTGATCTGGAGCGAGCCGCGTGGCCTGGCCGCGGGTTATGCGGTGCCGCAGTACTCGATCCACCGCGGCGATCTGCAAATGTTGTTGTATGAAGCAGCGATCGAACAGCTTGGCCGCGAGCGCATCGTGACCGACGCGTCGTACGAATCGTTCGAACAGCAAGGCGATGTCGTGACGGTGCGCTTCAGTCGCGGCGATGGCTCGACGTTCGAGGCGCAAGGGTCGGCCTTGATTGCTGCCGACGGTATTCACTCCGCACTGCGCACGCATTTCTATCCAGACGAGGGCGAGCCGAATTTCGCACAACGCATCCTTTGGCGTGCGGTGTCCGAAGGCAAGCCGTTCCTCGATGGCCGCACCATGATCATGGCCGGCTATCAACATGAAAAATTCGTCTGTTATCCGATCTCGCAACGCCATGCGAGCGAGGGCCGCGCGCTCATCAATTGGATCGCGGAACTCACCGTGCCGGAAAAATCGCCGCCGCGGCAAGATTGGAATCGCGAAGTGCCGCGCTCGCGCTTCGCGGATCGCTTTGCTTCCTGGAAATTCCCGTGGCTCGATGTGCCGGCGTTGATCGAAGGCGCGCAGTTCGTTTATGAATTCCCGCTCGTCGATCGCGATCCGCTGCCGATGTGGACGCACGGCCGCGTCACCTTGCTTGGCGATGCGGCGCATCCGATGTATCCGATCGGTTCGAACGGCGCCTCGCAGGCGATTCTCGATGCGGAGGCGATCGCCAATGCGCTGCAGCGCTTGCCGATTCCCGAAGCGCTACAAGCCTACGATGACGAACGCCGTCCAGCGACGGCCAAGCTCGTGTTACTGAATCGCCAGAACGGCCCGGAGCAAGTGATGCAGATCGCCGAAGACCGCGCGCCCGGCGGTTTCAAGCACGTCCACGAGGTGATCTCGCAAGCAGAGCTCGAAGAAATCGCATTGCGTTACAAGCAGACCGCCGGCTTCACGGTCAACGAAGTCAATCAGCGCACCGGGCAGATCACGAAGGCGTCATAGGCTTCGAGTTACTCCGTTCGCACGGAAGAGCATCCCTCCGTTCGCCCTGAGCTTGTCGAAGGGCTCGGGGCAAATGTGCTTCCACAGGCTCAGCACGAACGGAGCTTGTTCATCGGTCATTGCAGAGCCCCCTCCCTAACCCTCCCCCGCTTCGCAGGGGAGGGAATAGGTTCGCCAATGCAGCGGGAGAGACCGCCAGCCGATAATGTCGCTAACCGCTAACCGCTAACCGCTAACCGCTAACCGCTAACCGCTAACAGCTAACAGCTAACAGCTAACAGCTAACCGCTAACAGCTAACAGCTAACCGCTAACCGCTAACAGCTAACAGCTAACCGCTTCTCCCCGCGTCGCGCCCGAGCTTCGCGAGTTTCTCTTCGTGGCGCGCCAGATCGTTTGCCAGGATCTCGTCGATCAACTCGGCGACGCCGGCGCCGTGATCGGCGCGCATGACGAGATCGGCCTGTTCTTTCAGCGACGGCAAGGCATTCGCAACCGCGACACCGCAGCGGCAGGTGCTCAAGAACGCATGGTCGTTTTCGGCATCGCCGACACCCACCGCGACGTCTTCGGAGAGTCCGAGCTCCGCCAGCGCAGGGCGCAAACCGGTGGCTTTGTTGACGCCCGTCGGCAGAACCATCACCGCGCCCTTGTTGAAGATGACCTGCAATTCCAAGCCCATCTCGTGAATGGTTTCGAACACCGTGGTTTCGTGCGGCTCCCAGGTCGCGACGATGACGCGGCCGACCGAAATGCGTTCGACGTTCCTCGCCTTCAATGCCGCGATGAAGGCATCGGGTGGACGCTCGGCCAGTAAGGTTTCCTTGCCGCTGGCGGGGTCATAGAGCAGCGCGCCGTTTTCGGCGACAACTCGATCGAACAAGCCGAGTTGCGGACAGACCTCTTGCAATTCATCCAGCTCGCGACCCGTGACCATGATGAGGCGGCGACCGGATTGCTTGAAGCGCTCCAGCGCGGCCGTCGTAGGCTCATCGATCCGACCATGATGAGCGAGCGTTCCGTCGTAATCGCAGCACAGGGCGAGATAGCGCATGTGAGAGTCCTTGCAGATCGAGTCACTTTCCAACGCGCTCCTGCACGCTAAGTTTCGATCTCAGTCACTCGCCACGGTCGCTTCAGCATCGAACTTGCGGCTTGCCACCAACAGGGCCGCAGCAATTTCGGCAGGGGTTTTGGCGTCGATATCCGGCTCGAGAAATACGGTAAAGGCTTTCACGGCGAACACTGCGATGCCGGTGGGAGAGGTGGGTACGCGTTCGGTAAAGCTTGCGGCCTCTGCGCGAACGAACGCCGCCGTGCGTTTGATCGCCGCATGACTCTGCTGCTCCGCATCGGTGGCGTACGTGAAGCGCCACGCGCGCACGCGCTGATTGATGACGCGCTTGGTGTCATCGCCGGCTTCGATGCCGGCCGCCGCGAAAATCCGGCAATCGTAATCACGGCAGGTTTGCGGCCGATCCGCATAGATCGAGCACCCTCCGTTCTTTTGCATCGGGCAGGTGCCGTCGTCGCGATAGCCGATCAACCATTGACCGCTTCGGCCGCTGCGCACGAGCCAGCGATCCGGGACGAGTTCCAAAGCGCGCCGATCTGCGGGACGGATGGGGATGTAGTAAGAGGACACGCAGCAACCCACACAATCGCCGCAGGGCACATCCGTGCCGCCGGTGCCGCGCAAGGCGGCGTGCGTTTGTGACAACCATTCACCGAAAGCGCCGGCGGCGACTTCGGTGCTCGACGATCCGCAGTCGCCCTGAGTTGCTTGAATCCTCAGCCGTTGACCACCTTCATGGTCGCAGGCTCGCGGGCGATGTCCGTGGGTGTCGTGCATTCGATCGGGGTTTTAAGTGCGGGGCTGATGCGCGGGATGGCGTCATCGCCGTACATGCGCTGCTGTGTATTGACCAGCCAGCGTTCGATATGGCGCCGAAATCGCAGCGTCGCTCGCGCGCGCAACACGGTAACGCCATCGCCTTCGAACATGGCTTCCTCCGCCGGGGAGACGTGATACCACCACTGCAATCGATCGAGACGGTCGCCGCTGTAAAACGGCAAACTGATCGAAAAGCGGCGTCCTCTGCGCGTGGGTTCGGTTTCGGCGTAAGCGAAGTACTCTTCGAGTGCGCGCGGCAGTTCGATTGGCAGCATCCGGCAACAAGGGAAGCAGCAAATGACCGCCGGATCATATCGACTCGTCTGGCGCGCGGCTACGGGTGGCGACCCCCTTGCGCGCATCACAAGTCAAAGGTTACACCGTCGCTTCCGCGTAAACGGCATTTCTCGACAATGGATTTCTCGATGACGAAGTTCTCGATGAGGCAGCTGCGCAACCCGGGGTTCGTGCTGATCTC
>CAZIXV010000168.1:0-1576 GCA_964543105.1 uncultured Steroidobacteraceae bacterium | reverse complement strand
CGAGCCGCGACCACATCGCCATCACGATCGATCTGCGCCAATCGTTGAGCTTCGATGAGGATCGAGACGAATACACCTTGACGCCACTGGTGCGCGCCACGCGCATCGAAGATGCAGGCGGGTTGACGGGGATCGTCAGCGCGAGATGTCCGTCGGGTCGCACGCTTGCGCAAGGTGGCGCCGTGTACGTGTTCGCGGGCGAAGATCAAACGCCTGATGATCGCGGCTCGAGCATCGAGCCCTACCTTACGACCAGGGTCGGTCCCGATGCGATCTCCGGAACGTCTGCATACTCTTTCGAGCATCTCCCCGACGGTCGCTATACGGTGGCGCTCACATGCGATGGTCATGAGGACGATGCGGCAACGAACGACGACCTGCGTTTTCAAAATATTGCCAATGTACGGGTGCGCGCCGCACAGACCACGACCCACAATATCGGCGCGTGACCACTTCCAACGTGACTAAGTGGCATGCTTTGCGAGTAAAGGCTGCCGGGCGCTGGGCTGCTTGTCAGAATTAGAACGCGACACGCGTGGTTGTTCTTGCCAGCAGCCGCGTGCCCAGCAGCCCATAGCCCCCTGCGAATGACGAGAGTTTCCGTGACCGATGTGAATGTAACTGTGGCGGAGAAGCGCACGATCCTGTCTGCGCTCGCGCTCGTGATGCTGCTCAGCGCGCTCGATCAAACCATCGTCGCCACGGCGATGCCGCGGATCATCGAGCATCTGCAAGGCTTGTCGATGTATGCGTGGGTGACAACGGCATACATGCTGGCCTCCACCGTCTCGGTGCCGATCTACGGCAAATTGAGCGACCTATACGGCCGCAAGCCGATCCTGGTCATCGGGGTGCTCATCTTCTTGGCGGGGTCAGCCTTGTGTGGGCTTGCCGGCGAATTTGGCGATTTGCCGCTGCTCGGCAGCGGCATGATGCAGCTCATTATTTTTCGCGCCATCCAAGGTTTGGGCGGCGGGGCCTTGATGACCGTGTCCTTCGCGGCCATTGGCGATTTATATCCACCGCGTGAGCGCGGTCGCTTATTCGGCTTGTTCGGGTCCGTGTTTGGTCTTGCGACCGTGCTTGGGCCATTCATCGGCGGATTTTTTACCGACCACGGCACCGTGACGCTGTTCGGCCATCAAGTGGCCGGCTGGCGTTGGATTTTTTACGTGAATCTGCCGCTTGGCCTGCTCGCGTTGTTCATGCTGCTGTATCGCATGCCAGCGCTGAAGCATAGCGGCGCGGGCAAGGTGGATTACTTGGGCGCGGTGCTGATCGTGCTCACCTTCACGCCCTTGCTGCTTGCGCTGACGCTCGGGGGAACGAGGTATCCGTGGGATGCGCCACAGATCATCGGCTTGTTCGTGGCCTCGACGATCGCCATGGGTATCTTTCTGTTCGTCGAATCACGCACCCCTGAGCCGATCCTGTCGCTGCAATTGTTTCGGATCAAAACCTTTCGGATCGCCGTGATCGCCTCGTTCGTGATCAATATGGCGTTTCTCGGCGTCATCATGTTCATGCCGCTGTACATGCAAGTCGTGCAAGGCATCAGCGCGCCCGCCAGCGGCAC
>CAZIXV010000167.1:5683-8351 GCA_964543105.1 uncultured Steroidobacteraceae bacterium | reverse complement strand
TCTGCAGGATGCGTTGCTTGCTGCGCAAGCGGGCACGTTCAGTACGGCCGAAGGCCTGTTGATCGAAAAGGCGCGTCCCGCCTACGACAAGCTCACGGGCTTGAGCGAAACCTTGCTCGCCACCCAGATCGAAGTTGCGCAGCGCATGCGTGCCGAAGCGGAAGGCGGCTTCAAGCGCAATTCCGCGATCATCGTCGGCGCGATCCTGTTGGGCGCAGGGTTGGCGGGTTTCCTGGGATTCATCCTCGTGCGTTCGATCGTCAGCACGTTGAGCGCAGCGGTGAACATTGCCGACCGCATCGCGAGCGGCGAACTCGATAACGAGGTGCGCGTGGAAAGCAGCGATGAGCTGGGTCGTCTGCTTGATTCCTTGAAGCGAATGGACGGCAAGCTCGTCGAGATCGTCGGCGGCGTGCGCAGCAGCGCGGATGCCGTCGGTTCCGCTGCGCGCGAGCTGTCGCACGGGAATGACGATCTGTCGCAGCGTACGCAGGAGCAGGCGGCGGCGCTCGAACAGACGGCATCGAGCATGGAAGAGATGACCGCCACCGTGAAACAAAACGCCGATAACGCGCGGCAGGCAAATCAACTCGCCGTCGGTGCGCGTGAACAGGCGGAGAAGGGCGGCGCCGTCGTGCATCGTGCGATCAGCGCGATGGGCGAGATCAACGCATCGAGCCGCAAGATCGCGGACATCATCAGCGTCATCGATGAGATTGCGTTCCAGACGAACTTGCTGGCGTTGAACGCAGCTGTTGAAGCAGCGCGTGCGGGCGAGCAAGGCCGCGGATTCGCGGTCGTCGCAACCGAAGTGCGCAACCTCGCGCAACGCAGTGCGAGCGCGGCGAAGGAGATCAAGGATTTGATCAACGACTCCGTGGACAAGGTGAAAGTTGGCTCGGAGCTCGTCGACGAATCGGGCAAGACCCTGTCTGAGATCATGGAAAGCGTGAAGAAGGTGACGGACATCGTCGCCGAGATCGCCGCAGCGAGCGAAGAGCAATCCGCCGGTATCGAACAGGTGAACAACGCTGTCACGCAAATGGACAACGTGACGCAGCAGAACGCGGCGCTCGTCGAGGAAGCTTCGGCCGCGAGCAAGTCGATGGAGCAGCAGTCCACGACGCTCGTCAATCAGATCGGATACTTCCGCACGGGCCGCGAACATCAAGCAGCAGTGCAGGCGGCGCCGGTGCAACGCGCCCCCGCGCCGGTCGTGCGTGCAACGCCCTCAGCTCGCACGAAGCAGCGTAAGAGCGCACCTGTAGTCGCCGCGCCTGCGCCGCTTGCGCGTGCCAGTGGCGATGACAGCGCTTGGCAGGAGTTCTGAGTTGGCCGATTGCGCAACGTGAATGCAGTGAATGTCGCATTAGTTCGCGCAACCGTCAGCCGATAAAGAGGAAGGAGAGGGGAGTTGGAAGCGGTGTTTGAAGAGGCCCACTCGCCTAACCCTCTCCCGCTTACGCAGGGGAGGGGGAGTTGGATGAAGCCGTTTTTTTAAGAGGGCCCCCTCCCCAACCCTCCCCCGCTTTGCAGGGGAGGGGGAGTTGGATGAAGCCGTTTTTATATTGGGATTGATATGCAACCGCAAACCGTCGAAGCGATCGATGCAGCCGTAGCTGCAGGTTCGAACCAGGTGCTGACGTTTACGCTCGGCAATGAAACCTACGGTGTCGACATCCTGCGGGTGCAGGAAATCCGTGGCTGGACGCCCGTGACGCGCATTCCACAATCGCCGCCGCACGTGCTCGGCGTGTTGAATCTGCGCGGCTCGATCGTGCCCATCGTCGACCTGCGCATGCGGTTCAGTCTCGAGCGCGCCGAATACACGCCGCTCACCGTCATCATCGTGTTGTCGGTGGAGTCGCAAGCAGGACGCCGCGATTTCGGTGTGGTCGTCGATGGCGTCTCTGATGTGATCGACGTACCCACCGCAGAAGTCAAACCTGCACCAGAGCTCGGCACGCATGTGAGCACGGAATTCATCGCCGGCTTGGCTGCGGTATCCGGGCGCATGTTGATGCTGCTCGACATCGATCGGCTCATTGGCAGCGACGTCACCGGTGTAGCGGTGCCCGCTGCGGCCAATGGATGAGAGAGGAGAGTGATTGACGGTTAGCGCTCGAGGAATAGCGAACGATTCGGACGACGTTCTACGCCTCTTTTCAGCCGCTCATCGCCAGTCGCCAATCGCTTCCAAGTGAGCACCATTGCCCCAGAGCGCTTCGGTACGGACACCGCCCTGACGAATTTCGGGCCGCAACTCGGTGATGCGGAGTTCGAATTTCTACGTCACGTCGTTGCAGAAAATGCTGGCATCGTACTGGGCCCGAACAAGCGTCAACTCGTGCAAGGCCGGCTCGCGCGACGTCTGCGCGAGCTGAACCTGCCCTCGTACGAGGCTTATTGCGAGCACGTGCGCAATTCCGGGCCCGAAGAATTAGTCGGCCTCATCAACGCGCTCACGACCAATGTCACGTCGTTCTTTCGCGAGAATCATCATTTCGAGGCAATGGCGAGCTACATGCTGCCCGAGGCCATTCGCCGTAATGCGCAGTCGCGGCGCATTCGCATCTGGTCCGCGGGTTGTTCATCGGGCGAGGAAGCGTATTGCATCGCGATGGTCGCGCGCGAGATCTTGCCGGCAGGTCAGAAGTGGGATCTGAAA
>CAZIXV010000167.1:0-5583 GCA_964543105.1 uncultured Steroidobacteraceae bacterium | reverse complement strand
CATCGCGATGGTCGCGCGCGAGATCTTGCCGGCAGGTCAGAAGTGGGATCTGAAAGTTCTCGCCACCGATATCGATAGCGACATCGTGGCCGCTGCACAGCGTGGGGTATATCCGCTGGATCGTCTTGCGAGCGTGACACCCGAGCGCTTGCGCAAACATTTCCGCAAGGGTGTCGGCGCACATGCAGGCAGCGCGAAAGTCGCTGCGGAAGTGGCCCAGCTCATCAGCTTTCGAACCTTAAATCTGATGCATACCTGGCCGATGCGGGGTCAGTTCGACGTCGTGTTCTGTCGCAATGTCATGATTTATTTCGATCAGGCCACACGCGAACGCCTGGTTTCGCGCTTCGGCGACATTCTCGTGCCGGACGGCTATTTATGTCTCGGTCATTCGGAGTCGATACATGGCGGCCAAGGGCCCTTCCGGCTCGTCGGTAAGACCATCTATCGCAAGACCGGAGTGCATGCGGATGCCAAATGACATGAACTCCGCGCCGCTGCCTCGCGTGATGAAAGGCTTCGAGAACATCCGTCGATATCGCAATGCGTCGGGTGCGCTCATCGCGAAACTCCTGCCGGGCGATTACTACGTCACGCGCGAAGATGAGGTGATCGACACCGTACTCGGTTCGTGTGTCTCCGCATGTATTCGCAATCCGCGTTTGAAGATCGGCGGAATGAATCACTTCATGCTGCCGCGCCCGAGCGGCACGGGAAATGACACGTGGGAAAACCTCGCGGGCCGTGCGACACGTTATGGCACCGCTTCGATGGAGCAACTCATCAACCGCATTCTTGCGGCGGGCGGTACGCGCGCCGACCTCGAAGTGAAGATCTTCGGTGGCGGTCGAGTGCTATCGAGCTTGAGCGACATCGGTGTTCACAACGTGACCTTCGTGCGCGATTTCCTGCGTCAGGAAGGCTTGAAGGTCACCTCCGAAGACGTCGGCGATGTCTGCCCGCGTCACGTTCAATACTTCCCGTTGACCGGCCGCGTTCGCGTACGCCATTTAAGCGCGCGTCAAGACGTGGTCCAAGAAGAGCAGCAATACCTGCGCGGCTTGGATAAAGCGCCGGTGGCGGGCGAGATTGATCTTTTTTGAGACACGAAGGCGATGGGCGATGGGCGATAGCGGATGGCTCGAGACACGAAGGCGATGGGCAAGCGGCGATCGCGAATGGTCGGCGCCTTACCTATCCGCCATCGCCAATCGCCTATCCGCTTGTGAGCAGAAACCATGATCAAAGTACTCATCGTCGATGATTCGGCGCTCGTGCGGAAGTTGCTCACCGAGATGTTGGGTAGCGATCGCGAGATTCAGGTCGTCGGTACGGCTTCCGATCCTTACGCGGCGCGCGAGAAGATCAAAGCGCTCAATCCTGATGTGATCACGCTCGATGTCGAGATGCCACGCATGGACGGTGTGACGTTTCTCGAGAACCTGATGCGGTTGCGTCCAATGCCCGTCGTCATGGTGTCCTCGCTCACACAAACGGGCGCTGATGTGACCTTGCGGGCGCTCGAGCTCGGGGCGATCGATTTCGTCGCCAAACCAAAAATCGATATCGCAGGAAGTCTCGCAGACTATGCGGATGAACTCATCGCGAAAGTGAAAGCGGCTGCGGTGGCGCGTGTGCAGGCGAGCCCGAGCACGCAGCGCGCACAACCGCGGACGATCGATCCGCGCCGCAGCGCCGATGCGGTGATACCGATGGGATCGAGACCGGGCTCGGTGTTGCGAACGACAGATCGCATCGTCGCGATCGGTGCGTCGACCGGCGGCACCGAAGCGATTCGCGAAGTGCTCGAAACCTTGCCGCCGGATGCGCCGGCGATCGTTATCTCGCAGCATATTCCTGCCGCGTTCAGTGCGCCGTTTGCCGATCGCATGAATCGCATTTCGCAGATGTCGGTGTGTCAGGCGCAGGATGGCCAATACATTCTCCCTGGCCATGTCTATATCGCACCGGGCGATCATCATCTGCTCGTGGTACGCGATGGCGCGCGTTATGTCTGCCGCTTGAGTGATGGCCCACAGGTGAATCGGCATCGCCCGAGCGTGGATGTCATGTTTCGTTCGGTGGCGCAAAACGTCGGACCCAACGCACTCGGCGTGATTTTGACGGGCATGGGCGATGACGGCGCACGCGGGCTCAAGGAAATGCTCGATGCCGGTGCGGCGACGATCGCTCAAGACGAGGCGAGTAGCGTCGTGTGGGGTATGCCCGGTGCCGCATACAAAATGGGCGCCGTACAACTTCTGCTGCCTTTGCATCGCATCTCCGCCGAAGTGTTACGCCTCATGACAGGGAATCCCTCGGCCGTTCATGCGGCAAATGCCTGACGCGGTGCGCGCAGCGGCGCACCGTGCAGTGCTCGCGCTCCGGAATCTGATAACCGTGACGCAGACCGGTGCTTGTGATTGGCCGTACGCTTCGTGAAGCCGTTCGCGAGGGTACTCGCATAACACGCCACCGCCGTCACAGTGCCAGCCGATAACGACTCATGAACACTCCTTCGCATTCGCTATCGCCCGAAGAGACCACCGTTCCTTCAGCGAGCACGGCCGGCGCATTCGCATTCGTCGCCGAGCTTGCCCAGGAAGTCTCGCAAGGCCGCATCGAGTTACCTTCGTTCCCGGATGTCGCAGTGCGCGTGCGCAAAGTGCTTGCCGATGAGAACGTTTCGAACGATCAGATCGCCCGCGTCGTGGGCTCAGAAGCCGGTCTTGCCGCGCGTGTCTTTACGCTCGCGAATTCGGCGGCGTTGAACCGTTCTGGCAAGTCGGTGATGGAATTGAAATCGGCCGTCAACCGCATCGGACATAACAACGTGCGCACCGCAGCGGTGTCGTTCGCCATTGCGCAGCTGCGCCGAGCGGGCGAATTGCGCCACATCGCTGAAGAGCTCGAAACACTGTGGAAGGAGGCAACGCTCGTCGCCGCGCTGTGCTATTCGGTGGCAAGCCGCGCGCGAGTGAATCCGGATGAAGCCATGCTCGCGGGCCTGCTACATAACGTCGGCAAGATCTATGTGCTGGCACGCGCGAACCGCCACGAGGCGTTATTCAAAGATCCTGCGGCGCTCGGCCAGGTGATGCGCGACTGGCACGCGAACATCGGCAAAGCGATCGTCGAGAACTGGGGCTTTCCGAGCCACATTGCCGAAGCGGTGGGCGAACACGAAAACATCGATCGCCAAGTCGAACGACCGGACGTATCAGACGTCCTGACCGTCGCCGTCATGATGTCTGGCTTCATGGGTCAGGAAGCGGACTTCGAACTGAACATGCAAGGCGTAAAAGCGTTCTGGCGCCTCGGCCTCGATAACGACAAATGCGTTCATGTGATGCGCGATTGCACTGAGGAAATCGCGGCGTTACGTACTGCGCTCGGTGATTGATCGAGCTTCCTCACGCGTTGCTCAGTCCGCTTCGGGGTTTGTCTGACGTGAGAGCGCCAACATTCCACTAGGATCTCTGGGTAGACGCGATACGTACTGATTGCGTACACGTGTACGTCTGGCGCAGGTTGCGCCGCTCGACTCACCCGGAATCCTTTGAGTGACCAAACCCGGCAAGATCCTCGTCGTAGAGGACGATCCCGAAGCTCGCGAATTATTGGTGCTGCTGCTCGGCACTCATGACTACGACGTGCTCGAAGCAGCGGACGGTATCGAAGCGCTGGCCGTGCTGCGCCGTGAACGTCCGGATCTGTTGATCACCGATATCGTCATGCCGCACATGGACGGTTACGAACTCGTGCGGCAATTGCGCGAAGACGCGTCGACGGCGAACACGCCGGTCATCTTTTGCTCCGCCTCCTATCACGAACGCGAAGTGCGCGCGATGGCGCAGACGTTGGGCGTGGTCGTCACGCTGCCGAAACCATATGACACTCGCACGGTTCACCTGGCCGTCGAGGAAGCGCTGCAGGCTCCAGCAGCGGCAGCCCAAGTCGAGCCGCCCGATCCCGTAGACAGCGTGCAGGCTACGCAGGATCGATTGCGAGCGCTGGTGGCGTTCAGCCGCCAGTTGTTTGCCGCCGAACATCCTGAAGCTATTCCTGAGGCCGCGTGCCAAGCGGCGCGCGAGATTCTGATGGCGCAATGCGCCGAACTCGTCGTCCACGTGGATGGTTTCGAGGCCGGAAGCTATCGCGAAAGCGGCCTGACAGAGGACGGCTTGCAGCGGCTGATGGCGGCGCCGCTGTATCAAGAGTTTGCAAGCACGCTGACGCACGGCGGTTGTGCAGTATTTCCGATGGCGCCGCCAGAACCCGAGCCGCTGCTGCGGCCGCTTGCGCCTGGCGAGTTCGTTTCAATGCTCGGTGTACCCGTGGCCTCGGGCAGTCGAGTTTATGGTCATCTCGCCGTCATCAATCGCATTGCGCTGACCGGCTTCACCGAAGAGGATCTGGCCGTTGCGCGAGCGATCGCCGCGCAAGTTGCAGTCGCCTGCGAAAACGCCGCGCGTCACAAGGCGCTGGCGCGGGAGATCGAACAGCGCGCCGCCGCCGAGGCGGAAGTGCGCCGCCTGAACGAAGATCTCGAGCATCGAGTCGCGCAGCGCACGGCGGAGCTGCAGATCGCAAATCGCGAACTCGAATCTTTTTCCTATTCGGTGGCGCATGACTTGCGTGCGCCGCTGCGCCTGATCGATGCACACGTGCAGATGCTGCGCGAAGAGGAAGAGCTGAGCTCGCCAAATGCCATCAGCCGTCTCGATCACATCCGTCGCGGCGCATCGCAAATGAGCGCGTTGATCGACGGCCTGCTTGCGTTGTCGCGCGTGAGCCATGTGGAGATGAAACAAGAGCGTGTGCCGCTTGGCGAACTCATCGAACAAGCCCTCCAGCATCTCGAGCAAGAGCTGCACATGCGCGCGATCGAGTGGCGCATCGGCACGCTTCCCTCTGCGCGTTGTGATCCCGCGTTGGTCCGCCAGGTCTTCATCAACCTCATCGGCAACTCGCTGAAATACACGCGCCTGCGCGAGGGCGCGCGAATCGAGATCGGCACGGCCAGGCAAGAAGGCGAACCCTGTGTGTACGTCAGCGACAACGGTGTCGGCTTCGATATGCGCTACGCCAACAAACTCTTCGGTGTATTCCAGCGCCTACATCCCCCTGGCGAATTCGAAGGCACGGGAATTGGTTTGGCCACGGTCAATCGAATCATCGAACGCCACGGCGGCCGCATCGGGGCGGATTCGGTCGTCGGCAAGGGCGCAACGTTTAGATTTACGCTCGCGGGAATGCAGCGGTAGGCGACAGCCAACAGCCAACAGCCAACAGGCTACAGGCTACAGGCAACAGGCTGCAGGCTGCAGCCAGAGACAACAGGCTACAGGCTACAGGCGACAGCCAGAGTGTGCGGATTACCTCCCTGCGAAAGCGGAGCCGAGTTGTCCGATTCCCTCCCCTGCGAAGCGGGGGAGGGTTAGGGAGGGGGTCTTACGTCTTTCAGTCAGCACCGACAGCCCGCAGGCATAAAAGAAGGCGCAGCATCTCTGGCTGTAGCCTGTAGCCTGTAGCCTGTTTGTCTCTAGCCGTCGCCTGTAGCCTCTACCCGTCGCGAACGAC
>CAZIXV010000166.1:0-8437 GCA_964543105.1 uncultured Steroidobacteraceae bacterium | reverse complement strand
GTCCATTGGCCCGGGCTCGAGGCGTTCGTCGCATTCGAGTTCGGGTTGCGGGTGCCCTTGACCATGCCGGTCTGCTCGAGAATCTCGCCTAAGCCCGTGGCTGCCTGACTATCGATTACGGCGGCGCTGATGACATTGGTGGGGCTGGGTGCCTGGTAGCCGTCGCGCGCCGCGCGCGTACCGGTCACGGTGATTTCCTCGAGGGTTGCGCTTGTCATTGACGCGTCCTGTGCCAAAGCAGGCGCTGCGCCCAATTCGAGTGTGAGTGCAGCCGCCGCGAGCAGCGCGCCGCCGATGGGTGCACTCTGACTTGGAGCGCGCACGAGAATTTTCCTTCGTATCACTACCTAACCCCCTTCCGCTCGAGCGGAAATTGCTGCGCATTGCCGCCCTGCAAGTGTCGCTGAGCGGATGCTTATGATGTCAGCCAAGCTGATATAAGCTACAGTGATATAGGGGGCTGGGGATGTCAACGAATCCACGGCAAACCGAAACACCTCGAAACCGAATACAATTAATCAGCCAAACTGATACCCATGAACCGCATCACGCAAACACCCCCGACCCACACCATCGACGGCGCTGCGGTCGAAGGCGTCGAGTTCTTCGATGTCATCAATCCGGCAACGGCGAGCGCATTCGCTCGTGCGCCGGATGCGAGTCCCGAGCAGCTTGGGCTGGCGGTGCAAGCGGCGCGCCGGGCATTCGAGAAGTGGCGAGCGACGCGCGTGGAGGATCGACGTGCGCTTCTGCACGAATTCGCAACGGCAATCCGCGCGCAGGCGCAAGAGCTCGCGCAGTTGCTGACGCGTGAGCAGGGCAAGCCGCTGGCGGCGGCGGTCCGCGAGATCGAGGCCACTGCAAGTCGCATCGAGGGGCTCTCGAAGTTCGAATTGACGCCGGAAACACTGCGTAGCGATGCGCGCGGCAAGGTCGTACTCGATTACCAGCCGCTCGGTGTGGTCGGCGCGATTGCTCCTTGGAATTCGCCGGTGTTGCTCGGGATGCAAATTGCTGCGCAGGCACTCGTGGCAGGCAACAGCGTCATCTTGAAACCCTCGCCATTCACACCGCTCGCGACGCTGAGGCTGGGGGAGTTGGCTTCAAGCATTTTGCCGCGAGGTCTGTTCAACACACTCTCCGGCGGCAACGAGCTGGGCCGATGGATGACGCATCACGAGGGCATCGACAAGATCGGCTTCGTGGGTTCGACCGCGACCGGAAAAAACGTCATGGCAAGTAGCGCCGTGTCGAATCTCAAGCGAGTGTCGCTCGAGTTGGGCGGCAACGATGCCGCGATCGTGCTGGCCGACGCCGATATTGACGCCATCGCGCCCAAGATCTTTTGGAGTGCGTTTCTCAACAGCGGTCAGCGTTGCATGGCGATCAAGCGCGTGTTCGTTCACGAATCGCAGGCTGAGCGGCTCGGTCATGCGCTGGCGCAGCTCGCCAATCAAGCCAAGGTCGGCGATGGATTCGAAGCAGGGGTAGAACTCGGACCGGTACAGAACCGCCCACAATTCGAACGCGTACTCGGCCTCATCGATGATGCGCTAAAACGCGGTGGACGCGCCTTGGCCGGTGGCGCGGCGCTCGACAGGCCGGGTTATTTCATCGCGCCAACCATCATCGCGGATGTCGCCGAAGGCACACCGCTCGTGGATGAGGAGCAATTTGGTCCCGTGCTGCCGCTCATCACATTTACCGAGGTCGACGCCGCCGTGCAGCGCGCCAATCACACGCGCTTCGGCTTGGGCGCTTCCGTTTGGAGCGCCAATCAGCCACGCGCCGCGGACATCGCCCGTCAGCTCGAAGCTGGCACGGTATGGATCAACACTCACGGCGGTTCGGAGCCGGAAATCCCGTTCGGCGGTTTCAAGGAATCCGGTATCGGTCGTGGCTTAGGGTTGATGGGACTGAAATCGTATGCGGAGCCGCGCGTGATGCATCTTCCGCAGTGATGCGTTTGAATGCATGCGACGGCTCCCATTGGATGGACTTATATACTGCCCCACTGACTGACAGAGGATGATTGTCGGTATGTCGAAACCACAGCGGACACCTTCGAACAGCACGCGATCCAGCGCCAGCAAAGCACCGTTTCGCACGCTCTATCTCGTCAAGCAAGTCCAGTACAAAACCTTCCTGCGCCTAGAGGCCGCATTGGAGCCTCTGGGTGTCACCACCACGCAGTTCCGCATCCTCACGGCGTTGGCCCGTGGCGGCAAACGCTCGTCGGCGGAATTGTCGCGCCTGTTCGGCGTCAAGCCGCAGACGATGATCAAGCAGATCGTCCACCTCGAAGGCAACGGCCTGATCGAGCGCAATCTCGCCAAGAACAGTAAGCGCGTTCTCGAGGTCTCGCTGACCGAGGAGGGCCGGCGTGCGCTGCGTGCATGCGACAAGGCGGCGACTGCCGTCGAGACAAACATTTTTTCCTGCTTTGCGCCCGGAGAACTCGATAAGTACCGCTCCTTGATGGAAAAGGTGCTGGCGCACATGCGCCATGATCAAGGCAGCGGCGAAGGCGAGGAATAGGCTGCTTTGCGTGCACTGCGAACGCCACCATACGTCCGCCTGCCTTAGGGGCCGTCAGCTGACTTATTATCAGCCTGGCTGATTTCAATTGATCAGCCAGGCTGATTGTCATATCGTTCGCTCCTGAAGTCTGCGAATACAAGGGAGAGACGTAACTTGAATACCTCAGAGCAGCTTGTCTTTGAACCACCCCTGGCCAATGTGCTGGTGGAACTCGACGAAGGTATCGCCTGGGTCACGCTGAATCGGCCGGCCCAGCGCAATGCCATGAGCCCGGCGCTCAACGATGAAATGGTGCGAGTGCTCGATGCACTCGAGATCGATGAGCGCGTCGCTGTAGTGGTGCTTACCGGCGCAGGCGATGCGTTTTCGGCCGGCATGGATTTGAAGGAGTTCTTCCGCGATCTCGATCCGTTGCCCTATCACCAGAAGATGCGCATCAAGCGCTCTGCATGGCAGTGGCAATGGAAGATGCTGTTGACCTATCCGAAGCCTACGATCGCGATGGTCAACGGCTGGTGTTTTGGTGGGGCTTTCACGCCGCTCGTCGCTTGCGACTTGGCGGTCGCAGCCGAAGAAGCGCAGTTCGGGTTGTCCGAAATCAATTGGGGCATCATCCCGGGCGGTCAGGTGACCAAGGCGGTGACCTATGTCATGTCGCATCGCGATGCCATGTACTACGTCTTGTCCGGCGAGACGTTCGATGGTCGCAAGGCTGCGGACATGCGGCTGGTGAACGAGGCCGTGCCGCTTGCCAAATTGAGAGCGCGCACGCGCGAACTCGCCATGCTGCTGCGAAGCAAGAACCCTACGGTGATGCGCGGCGCCAAGATGGCGGTGCGTATGGTGCAAGAGATGCCGTGGGAGGTCTCGAACGATTACCTGTTCGCGAAGAGCGCAGAAACGCAGCTGCGCGATCCGGAGCGCGGGCGCGCTGAAGGCCTGACGCAGTTCCTCGATGAGAAGAGCTATCGTCCCGGCCTCACGGGCTACAAGCGACCGGAGTAACACGTGTCGATCAGTCGGCTTCTGCGCCCGCGCAGCGTGGCGATCGTTGGTGCATCGGCAAAGCCTGGGTCCCTCGGCGCTGGCGTGCTCGCGAATCTAGAGCGGTTCGCCTTCAGCAAACCGTTGTACCTGGTGAATCCGCGTTACGACCGGATCGGCGAGCGAGCTTGCGTACGCTCGATCGCCGATCTTCCCGATGGCATCGACTGTGCGGTGCTTGCGATTCCGCAAGCTCAGGTTGCCGATGCGGTACGTAGCTGCGCTGAGACAAACATCGGCGGCGTCATCGTGCTTGCCGGCGGTTTTGGCGAAGCCGGTGAAGAGGGCAAGCACGCGCAAGAGCAGATCGCCGCGATTGCGCAGCAAGCCGGCATGGCGCTTCAAGGCCCCAATTGCCTTGGCAGCATCAACTATGTCGATGGAGTGCCGCTGGCGTTCGGCGTCGTGCCATTCGAGTCGCTCGGAAAGCGCAAGGGTGTGGCTGTGGTGTCGCAAAGCGGCGCGATGGCTTCAGCCGTGCGCGTTGCCTTGCTCGCACGCGGCATTGGCGTGTCGTATTCCGTCTCGACGGGCAATGAAGCATCGCTGGGTGCGGAAGATTTCTTAGAAGAGTTCATCGACGATCCGCAGACGCAAGTGATCGCGATGTTGATGGAGCAGGTCCGTCGCCCCGCCAGATTCTTGGATCTCGCGTTGCGTGCGCGTGAGGCCGGCAAGTTCATCGTCTTGCATCATCTCGGGCGCAGTGCTGCGGGACGCGATGCAGCCAAGACGCACACTGGCGCGTTGTCCGGTGACTACTCGGTGATGGCTGCGCAGGTGAGCGCGCGTGGTGTGTGTCTGGTCGACAGCCTGGAGCTGTTGATCGACGTGCCCGAACTGCTGATGCGGATGAAGAATCCACTCGCGCCAGGAGGCACGGCGATCGTGGGTGAATCCGGCGCGTTCAAAGGTCTCGCTCTCGATTTCTGCGAAACGATTGGCCTGGAACTGCCGCCGTTATCGGCGCGCACATACGATGCGCTCGCAAGTCACTTGCCGGCGTTCTCGCCACCCAGCAATCCGTTCGATCTGACGGCGCAAGCGATGAGCGATACCGGCTTGTATCGGCGCGTGCTCGAGCAGATCGCCGACGACCCGGCGTTCGGCAGCGTCGTGATCACGATTTCTTTGCCCAGCGCGCAATCGGCCGATCGCAAGATGCCGCATATCATCGATGCGCTGAACGCGCTTGATGAGACGCAGGGCGCGGTGTTCGCCATGCTGGGCGAAGACTGTCCGATTCCGACGACTCATGTGGACGCGCTGCGCGCTACGCGCACACCGTTCTTTCGCTCGCCTGAGCGCGCCTTCAGAGCATTGGCCGCGGTGAGACGGCTTGCGCGTCAAACCAAGCTTGCTGCGGCGACTTCAACGGCGCCGGTTGCGCGCGGAACACCGCTTCCTCCAGGAACGCTGCCCGAATATCGCGCGAAGCAGATGCTGGCGCAGACTGGTTTGCACATGCCGCCCGGCCGACTCGTTGTTTCTTTGGAGGAGGCGCTCAAGGCGGCGAAGGAAATGGACTTCCCCCTCGTTTTGAAAGCGCAGTCCAGTCAGCTGCCCCATAAATCCGAGGCTGGCGCAGTGGCGCTGGATCTTCGCGATGAGGCTTCGCTGCAATCGGCCTGGACCACGATGACCCAGCGGTTGGCGAGCGAGCATCCCAGCGTGTCGCTCGATGGCATGTTGCTCGAGCGAATGAGTGGCCCTGGCGTTGAGATCATCATCGGCGCGCGCAACGAAGGCGGTTGGGGCCCGGTCATCATGGTCGGGCTCGGCGGCATCCTCACGGAGTTGCTGCAAGACGTGGTTTTCATTCCCGCGGGCGCCTCGCGCGCGGACATCGAGCGCGTACTGCGCTCACTGAAAGGCGCCAAGCTCTTCGACGGCTATCGCGGCGCACCGCCTGCCGATATGGATGCCGCGATCACCGTCGTCGAAACCTTGAGCGCATTGCTGCTTAGACATCCCGAGATCGTCGAAGCCGATTTGAATCCGGTTCGGCTGCATGCGCGCGGGAAGGGCGCGACCGTGCTGGATGCGCTCTTCGTCGTGGGGCAATCATGAACGCGCAGATGCCAGTAACTGGGGCGCCGCTCGAAGTGTGGCGAGGATGCGCCAACGCATGGGAATGCGACCACGTCGGCCATTTCAACACGCGCTATTACATGGTGCGCGTCGAGCAGGCGCTCGCCGGCCTTGCGCGGCAGCTGTCACTCACGCATGTCAACGACGCTGCGGGCACGCACCAGCTGTTCGTCAAGGCGCAGCACATGCGCTTCATTCGTGAGGCGCGCGCTGCGACAGCGCTGCATGCGACGGTGCAAGTGCTCTCGTGGGGTCGGGATGACGCTGTGGTGCTGTGTGTGTTGCATCACTCCCTCTCCGGGCAGGTCGCCGCGACGTTCAGGCTGTCGCTGGCCTATGTCGAGCGTGCCAGCGGGCTCTCAGTGTCGTGGCCCGAACACGCGACGCGTGCAGCGGGTGCGCTGACGTGTGAGGCGCCGCGTGAGGCGGCGCCGCGCGGCATTTCGCTCGATGATGTCAATGTCACCGCGTCGTTGGAGCGAGCGCAGCAGTTGGCGATGCGCTCAACGGGCATCAGCACGATCATGCCTGATGATTGCGATGTGAACGGCAGCTGGCGCTTGTCTTCCTTCATGGGGCGCGTCGCCGACAGCATTCCTCACTTGAGGAATGTCGAATGGCGCGACGTGCTGGCGAAGACGATGCCGGATGGGCCGTCGCGAGTCGGTTCGGCGCTGATCGAATTTCAATCCATGCACGTGCGCTGGCCTCGCGCCGGCGATGCTTGTGAAGTGCGTTCAGCACTCGCCGGTTGTACCGATCGAGTGACCTATTCTTCGCATTGGCTGCTCGATCCGCAGACAGGCGCCGCCTGGGCGGCCGTCAGAACGGTAGGCATTGCGCTCGACTTGGATGCTCGGCGGTCCATTCCGTTGACCGCCGAGGCTCAGGCCACGTATCGCGCCGCTAGCGTGGCAGGCTTGGCGTTGTAAGCGCTGCTTGCTTCTTCAGGTGAAAAATTTCGCGCGCCTCTTCGGGTGTCGCAACTTCTAGGTTGAAGCACTCCAGCAGTCGGCGCGCGCGCTCGACGAGCTGTCCATTGGTGGCGAATACGCCGCGCGAGAGATACACGTTGTCTTCCAGGCCCACCCGTACGTGGCCGCCGAGCAATGCCGTATGCGCCAGCATCGGCATCTGTTCCGTACCGATACCAAAGGCTTGCCATATGGCGTCCGGGGGCAGCAGGTTTTTCTGGTAGAGCAGCGGTTCGATGCCGCTCGGTGCGGTCCATTTCACACCGAACACCATTTGAAACAGCGGCGGACCATCGATGAGCCCTTCCTCGATCAGTTGCTTGGCGAGCACGATATTGCCGGCATCGAACACTTCCAGCTCCGGCTTGACCCCAAGCTCGCGGAAGCGTTGCGCCATCAAGCGCATGGAGCGCGGCGTGTTCATATAGATCGCCTCGAAGCGTCCGTAGTGACGATTGCCGGCGGTGATGTCGAACGATGCGAGTTCCGGCAGATTGCGCTCGACGTGGCGCATGCGGGAGGGCACTGGATAAATCTTGGAATACGGGCCCGGACGCGATTCGTCATCCGGATCGGGCACCAATAGCGCGCCCATGCCGCAGGTGAGATTGATGACGATGTCGACGCCGCTCGAGCGCACGCGATCGACGACCTCATCGAACAAGCGTGGATCGTCCGAACTCATCCCGGTTTCCGGATTGCGCACGTGAATGTGCACGACGGACGCGCCTTCTTTCGCGGCTTCCAAACAACTGTCCGCGATCTGCGCTGGCGTGATCGGGATAGCGGGATGACGCGGATGCGGGCGTCCGCCGCCGGTGACGGCACAGGTAAGGACGACTTTCCGGCTCATTGCGATGCTCCTGAGGAAGTGAAACCTGGATTGGTGATTAGTGGTTCAGCGCGCTGCGCTGCGCTCGTTGTGATTGCAGGATAAGCTCATGCTGTTCTGTCATGCGCCGCAGCTCTTTGACAGCTGCCCGTTATCAGTCTAACTTAGATCAGCCTAGCTGATTAGTGGGTCGGATGAAAGTACGCGCGAGCACGCAGCACCGCTCTGCCATCGGCACAGCTTTGCGATCGTTCGAAAACTTGGTGCAGGATGCATTGCAACGCATGTCATCGGCAGGCGCCGCGACATCAAATTGATAGATGACGGCAAGAGAGGCGCCCCTCTGACCGTCAACCGTCAACTGTCAACCGTCAACAAAGCGAGGCCTCGTGCGTCATGACGTCCATTTCGCAACGCCCTGAACCGCGCGACTTCCGCAAGCGACTACTTGCTCGTGAGTTGCTGATCGGCACGTTCTGTAAGACGCCGACGTCGCACGCGACAGAAATTTTGGGTTCGATCGGCTATGACTTCGTCATGCTCGATGAGGAGCATGCGCCGTGGACGCGGCAATCGCTGGAGGTTGGGTTCTTGGGCGCGCGCGCGTTTGGCATCGCGGGGCTCGTGCGCATTGCGCGGCCGGACGCGAACAGCATTCTCTCGGCGCTGGATGATGGCGCGATCGGCGTCATGGTTCCGCATGTCGCCTCCACGGAAAAGGCGCGCAACATCGCATCGTGGGCACGTTACAAAGGCGGTACGCGCGGTTCGGGTATCGGTCGAGGTGGCGACTACGGCGGCCGGCCGATGCAGGCTCACTACGAGGCATCCGATGCGACCACCACCGTGATCGCCATGATCGAGGATCGTGAAGCCATCGAGCAGATCGATGAGATCGTCGCGGTCGATGGCATCGACGGCTTCTTTCTCGGGCGCGGTGATCTGGGCTTGTCAT
>CAZIXV010000165.1:0-8456 GCA_964543105.1 uncultured Steroidobacteraceae bacterium | reverse complement strand
GCTCAGGACGAAAACGATCATCAGCGCGGCAAACAGGCCGAACACCGCCGGCGAGCTCGCATTGAACAGCACCGCGGCCAGAACGCCGCCGGGCACGAAGATGAGGTCGGACAGCGCATAGACAGGGCTGATCACCCGGCCGACGACGCGCCCGTCGAGACGAAAGAACACTGCCATGAGTGCGATGTTGACGATCTGCGCCGTGATCGCCATGGCGGCAAGCGGCACTACCCCATCGATACCCAGGTCGACGAGCGGATGCTGTCCGCCTGAAGCGACATAGACCTGATGCGCGGCAAGCAACATTAGGATCGTCATCGCGGCGTTGTGGACGCCACGCAGAACACCCACGCGCCATGAGCCGTGGCTGTATTCGCGATTGATGAGTGGCCACACGAACGACGCCGCCGCGCAGATCGATGCGGCGGCCGGCGCCTCAATGATGAGCAGCAAGCCGATTTGCGGGATGCGCTCCATGGAGATGAGGCCGACCCGAGGCGCCTTCAGACCGAACTGCCACACGAACAGTTGGGCTGCGATACACAACGCCGTAGCCCACCAGGGCGGAAAGCGCACGCCGCCAACGATCTCGTAGCCGAGCCACGCCGCGGCGACGGCGGTCATCAGGAGCGAATAGATGATCAGCGAACGATAGCGGGACATGTTGAACCGACCAGCTGATTCTTCGATGGCAGGCGGCATTCCCGATTGCCGCATCCAGCGTTGACGTATTCATCATTCGGGCGCGAATCGACCGGTAAGATCACGCATGGGACCTGGAAGGACCAGTCGTATTTACGACGCTGCCGAGAAGACGCTGCAGATGCATCATCCGCAGGAACCCTATCCCTCGAGCCAAAGCCGGCGCTACTATCCCCCCGCACCGGGCACTGCCTGCCGAGGGCGCTACGTTCTCGATAACTCCCAGCACACGCCTGGGAACTCATCCAGGCATGCTCATTATGGAATTCGCATAGACGCGGTGACCTGATGTCCACACATCTTCGAACGGAACACGATGATTTGGATCGCACGGATGAGCTGCCCAGGCTCGATGTCGCAGCCTACGAAGCGAGGCTCGCGGCTGAAGCGAATGATGCGATCGCCTCCACTGACGAATGGGCCGTCAACGCTTTGCGCGACGAGACAGCACAAGCCGAGGATACGGCTGCGTTTCGCTTTCCGGGCGCGCGCGCTCAACCAACGACGACGCCACAGGCGGATGTCGCTCTTGAGGCAACGCGCATTCTGGGCCGCATCGAGCAGCTCGAAGCCGAATTGGCAACAACGCAGGCGAGAGAACAGGATTTGGCAGCGCGCATTGAGCGCCTGACCAATGAGATTGAAGTCAAGGAAACCCAGGCACGCGGCTTGTCCGCGGACAATGCCCGCCTCACCGAACAGCGCTCGATCGGCAACGAGCGGATTCGCGCCCTCGAACAACAACTGAAGGAAGACGCCGCGCAGTACGCGCGCGAGCTGGCGCAGTTACGCGGACTGCGAGCAAACGAACAAGCGACTGCGTCGACAGCTCAGCACGCGCTGGAGCAGCAGCTGGCCGAACTGAGTGCGACCGCGAGCAAACTGCGCGATGACAACTCACGGCTCGATGCAGACGCACAAGCGGCAACCAAGCTCGCACAAACCCAAGGCGAACTCATCGAACAGTTCAGGCAGCGACTGGAGACCGAGGAGAAAAACTCGGCGCAGCTCGCGTTGCATCTCGCGACGAAAATTGCCGAACACGCTAGCGCCGATCACGAACTGTCGCGACGCGAGGCGACGATTGCCGCGCTCACCGAAGCGCGCGATGACCTCGCCGGACTGCTCGACGCGTCGCGCAGCAAAGTGGCGTCGCTCACGTCTGATCTCACTGAACTTTCCGCGAAATACAAAGCGATCGATCTGACGCTGCGTGAGCGCGACGATGCGATCACCGCACTCGAAAGCCGCATCGCGTCACTACAAACGGATCTGCTCGTCGCACACGACGCGCTCGCTTCGCTGACGAAGGAGCGCGATGACTTACAGCGAGTGCTCGACGCCGAGCGCGAAGCGCAATCGCAGGTGCAACAGGCGTTGAGTGCTCGAGCACAAGAGATCGATCAGCTGCACGGCTCGGCCGAGGGACTGCATGCGCGCATCGCATCCCTCCAAGAGCAATTGACGAGCGAGCAGAACAGCCACGGGGAGAAGGCCAGCAAGATTCAGGCGCTGGAACGCGCCCTCAACGAAAGTCAGCTGCGGCGCGATTTGCTCACGGGCGAAGTGGACTCACTGCGTACTCGCCTGCAACAACTGGAGAGCGAAGCGCGTCAGGGCGCATCTGCGCGCGAAGCACTGAATACCAAAGCCACGGAATTGCAACGGGTGGACGCGGCGCTCGCTCAAGCCCAGCGCGAACTGGACGAAGCACGCGCGAATCTTTCCCACCGAGAAACGGCGATCGCGGAGCGCGATCAGGCGCTGCGCTCGACGCAAGACACCGTGGCAGAGCTTCGACGGACCAACGAGGCGCTCGAGCAGAGCGTCGATGAGCTACGCCAGCAACTCACTCGCCTCGAATCACGCGAGCAGGAGCGCGAGAACGAGACACTGCAACGCGCCACCGAACTTGCCGACGCACGGCGTCAGCTCAATCAGCAGATCATTGCCACTCAATCGCTGGAACAGGCGATCCGCGCGCGCGATACGTTGACGGAGCGACTGCGCATCGAGCTGCAAACGACCCAGGACGAACGCGCGATCATGGCTGGGCAGCTCGAAAAATCCCGCGCACGCAACAAATCGATGGCGAAAGATCTCTTTGGACGCGACAACCAGATTGCCGCACTCAAAGCCGATCTCGCCGTTCACGTCGAAGCGCTCGCCGCCATCCGCCAGGACGTCAACCGGGCGAGCGCGCCCATCGAGCCTTCCGATCGCATCCTCGAGCCCGTCGATCACGTCGGCGACATCGTCGAGCTCAATAAGAAGGTCATGACGATCGGGCGTACGAGCGATAACGACATCTGTATTCCATCGAAGCTGGTAAGCCGCATGCACGCGCGCCTATTGGTCGGCCCGAACGCCGTGATCGTCGAAGACGCCGGCAGCACGAACGGCTGCCTCGTCAATGAAATCCAGGTGAAGCAGCACGCGATGCGTGACGGCGACATTCTGTCGATTGGCGATCTCAAGTATCGACTACGCACGAGTGTGCATTCCGACGAACAGCATCAAGACAATGTCGTGGTTCCATTCAAGTAGCAACAATGAAGGCCGACATGAAACCGAATTGGATCGCCGCGTATTCTGTCGGCATCGTCGCAATTGTGAGTTCTTTCATTTCCATGGCCGATACGATCGCTCCCGAACCTGCCGATCCCTACCTCTGGCTGGAAGACATCGAAGGCGAGAAATCATTGGGCTGGGTGCGCGAGCGCAATGCCATCACTCAACGCGAACTCGAAGCATCGCAAGACTTCGAGCCCATGCGATCACGCTTGCTGGCCGCTTACGACTCCGAGGCGCGCATTCCATTCGTCGCCAAACGCGGTGAGTTCTTTTACAACTTCTGGCGCGACAAACAACACATTCGCGGCATCTGGCGACGAACGAGCCTGGCTGAATACCGCAAACCCGAGCCCAAGTGGGAAACCGTCCTGGATCTGGATGCGCTGGCGGCTAAAGAAAACGAGAATTGGGTTTGGAGCGGCGCGCGGCCCTGCTTGCCACCCCATCAAGAACGCTGCCTGATCTCATTGTCGCGCGGCGGTGGCGACACGACCGTCGTGCGCGAATTCGACGTCATCGAAAAACGTTTCATCGACGACGGCTTCAATTTGCCCGCGGCGAAAAGCGATGTCGCGTGGCGCGATCGCAATACGCTGTATGTGGGCACCGATTTCGGGCCGGGCTCGCTGACCTCCTCCGGCTATCCGCGCATCACAAAACGCTGGCAACGCGGCGAGCCGCTCGCGCAGGCGGAAACCGTATTCGAAGGCAAGCCTGAGGATGTCGGTGTGTGGGCGTGGACGAGCGTGGATCGTAGCGGCGAGCGCTATGTGTATCGCAACTTCGTCACGCGCGCCGTCACTTACTACGAAAGCGAGCAATTTACGCATGGCGAAACGCTGCAGCGGCTGGACATCCCTGCCGATGCGCAACTCGCTACCTTCGGCGATCAACTGCTGCTGACCCTGAAGCTCGATTGGGCGGTTGGCGACAAACGCTACCTCTCGGGCTCGCTGCTCGCGATCGACTGGGGTCGTTTCATGGCAGGCAAGCGTGATTTCCATGTCTTGTTCACGCCCACGGCACGCACGTCGCTCGATAACTTCACGACGACGCGCAATTACGTGCTCGTTAATGTGCTCGACAACATTCGCAGCCGCGTTTACGCCCATCGACTCACCGACGGCCAATGGACGCAACAGGAGCTCGCGACGCCTCCATTCGGCAGTGTCGATGTCAGCGCAGTCGATCCGCTGGATACGGATGAATACTTTTTTACGACCACTGACTTCATCACGCCGAGCACGCTGTCGTATGGAGCGGTCGGCAAAGCCGATCGCGAAACGCTCAAGCAATCGCCCGCGTTCTTCGATGCCGCCGGCCTCAAAGTCTCGCAACACGAGGCGATTTCAAAAGACGGCACACGCGTTCCTTACTTTCAGGTCGCGCGTGCCGATCTGCAACTCAACGGCAAGAATCCGACGCTGCTTTATGGCTATGGCGGCTTTCAAGTGTCGAGCACACCGGGCTACAGCGCGGGCGTCGGCATCGGCTGGCTCGAACAAGGCGGCGTGTATGTGCTCGCGAACATTCGCGGCGGCGGCGAATTCGGCCCCGCGTGGCATCTTGCTGCGCTCAAAGAGAATCGCCAGCGCGCCTTCGATGATTTCATCGCGATTGCGGAAGACCTGGTCAAGCGCAAGATCACCACGCCTGAGCATCTCGGCATCATGGGCGGCAGCAATGGCGGATTGCTCGTCGGCGCCGTCATGACGCAGCGGCCCGATCTGTTCGGTGCGGTCGTGTGCCAAGTGCCGCTGCTCGATATGCGGCGGTATCACAAGTTACTGGCAGGCGCTTCGTGGATGGCGGAGTACGGCGACCCTGACGTGCCCGCCGAGTGGGCGTATATCAGCAAATACTCGCCGTATCACAATGTGCGTGAGGGAACGCGCTATCCGCGCGTCCTGTTTCTGACGTCGACGCGCGATGACCGCGTGCATCCCGGCCACGCACGCAAAATGGCGGCGAGAATGCAGGCGCTCGGCGCTGATGTGCTGTATTACGAAAACATCGAAGGCGGTCACGGCGGCTCCGCCAACAATCAACAAGCGGCGCAAATGAACGCGCTCGCCTATACCTTCCTGCAACAAACCCTAGCGCCCAAAGAGACCAGCGACGAGTCTGTCACTCCTTAAGCGAACATCTATCCGCTATCCGCGATCGCCTATCGCCTTCTGGCCCGTTTACGTCATCAAATTCACCGTCACCGTAATAATGATGGCGTTGGTGAAATCGATGAAGAAGGCGCCGACCATCGGCGCGACGAGGAAGGCGCGTGGCGCCGGGCCATGCCGTTCGACGAGCGTCCCCATGACGGCCATCGCATTGGCTGTCGTGCCCAGCATGAAACCGATGAAGCCGCCGCTCATGACGGCCGCTTCGTAGTCCCGGCCCATCACATAAAAAATCAACCAGCGTGCGACCACCACGACGAGAATGACTTGTGCAATGATCGTCACGACCAGCGGCGCTGCGAGCGCCGCGAGCTCCCATAGCTTCAGCGTCATCAGCGCCAGCACCAAGAACAACGACAAGGCGACGGCACCGATCACGTCGATGATCCGCATCGACAACCCGAGCCATCCAGTGAGATCGTCAAAGTTGCGAATCGCCGCGGCCACCAACATCGCACCGATATAAGCAGGCAACGTCACACCCAGGCTGGCAAACCAGTCGCTCACCCACGAGCCAATCCACATCGCCACCAGAATCAGCACGACATTCTTCAATACCGCGAATGTTTCGGCGCTGTCTTCCGCGCCGGCCGACTCCATCTCGTCAGCGACCGCAGCAGCCTCCGGTGCGACTGCTCGCGCCGAAACACTGCTTCGCAGCTTGTAACGATTGACGAGCACCGTGCCCACCGGTCCGCCGACGATGCCGCCAAAGACGATGCCGGCCATCGCAGCCGCAACGGCTACCGATGCCGCCGCAGGCACACCGGCCTCTTCGAACAACGGCGCAAACGCGAGGCCGGTGGCCGGACCGCCCGTCAGCGTGACAGAGCCGGTGAGCACGCCGAACAACGGATTCAAGTCGAACAGCATTGCGATGCCGATGCCCAGCACGTTCTGCGATATCGCAAAGACGGTCGCGATGATAAAGAAAAGCAGCACTTGTGGGCCACCAGAACGCAGTAGCGACAAGCTCGCCCCGAAGCCGATCGTCGTAAAGAACGCGATCATCAGCGGGCTTTGCAGCGTGGTATCGAACTGGACGGGCACCGCGCCGAAATTGCGCCAGATCAATATGATGACCGAAACGAGCAATCCGCCGATCACCGGCGGTGGAATGTTGTAGCGCGCCAAAGGCGGGATCAGATTGCGCAGCCCGTAACCGAGCAGAAGCGCGATACCGCCAAAGGCGAGCGTATTGATCAGATCGAGTTCCAGCATGTGCGCTTCGAGTTCCTATGCCATGCAGTGCGGTGGAGTCGGCGAAAGCCGACGCATGATACGTCGAGCACGCCGCGCATCGCGACCTCTCTGGAACCCGCGTCGCCATCGTGCCACCTTTACGCCATGCCACCCGACTACGAATGGCTCGCTTACGAGGAGATGCGCCGCTGGCAAGCGGAGATGCAGCGCGAGCCCGGTTTTTTCAGCAGCGCAACCCAGGGCGTGCAACGCAAGTTGAATGGCTACATTCCCGAGCAAGCCCACGTCGCGATGACGAAGATCATCGAACAGTTGACGCGTGCCATGCTCGCCGGATCGAGCTATACGACGGCGCGGCCACAGATCAGCGGCACGCTGCAAGAGCGCGAGCGTCGAATCGCCGCGCGAATCGAGTTCTTTCGCCGTACGGCGGCAGCGGAAGGTGGCATCACCGGCGCGGGCGGCATTTTCCTGGGGCTTGCAGACTTTCCGCTGCTACTCACCTTGAAACTGAAGCTCTTGTTCGAGATCGCCGCGTTGTACGGCCACGACGGCGACGAATACACCGAACGCTTGTATATGCTCTACATATTCCAATTGGCGTTCTCGAGCCCGATGCATCGGCAGAGCGTGTACGCAAAGTTGCCCGAATGGCAGCGACAATCCCATCCGGCATCGATCGAGGAATTCGATTGGCGTAGCTTCCAGCAGCAATATCGCGACTACATCGATCTGGCGAAGCTTGCACAATTACTACCGCTGATCGGTGCGCCCGTCGGGTTCGTGGTGAACTATCGCCTGCTACGCAAACTTGGCGACACCGCGATCAACGCGTACCGCATGCGCTGGTTCGATAACCAACACTCACACTGATTCATTGATTCACTTTCGCTTAACTCATCGCCTCAATGTCGAATCTCTATCACTCCATCCAGAAGTCTCTGCTCTCTGAGCCTGCCGCTGTCGTACTCGAAGCCGCGAAGCGCACGTGGTCCGGCGATGCGCTCGATCATTGGGTCGGCCGCTATGCTGCTGCATTGATGCAGCTCGGCTTGCAGCCAGGAGAGCGTGTTGCTGTACAGGTTGAAAAATCCGCCGAAAACATCGCGCTGTACTTGGCGGTTTTGCGTGCCGGCGGCGTCTACGTTCCTCTCAACACCGGCTACGTCGCTCGGGAAGTCGAATATTTCTTCAGCGATGCCGCGCCACGTATCTGTGTCGTCGCACCGGAACGTGCAGATGAACTAGGCGAAATTGCGCGTACTTGCGGGGTCGAGCATTGCCTCACCCTCGGTACCGATGGCTCGGGCACGTTGCCACAACTCGTCGCAGCACAAACGACACCCGCACCGACCATCGCGCGCGAATCCAATGACCTTGCGGTGATCTGCTACACCTCAGGCACGACCGGGCGCTCGAAAGGCGCGATGATTTCGCACGGCAACTTGCTGTCGAATGCGCGCGCTTTGATCGAAGCATGGAATTTCACAGCCGACGACGTGCTGCTGCATGCTCTGCCGCTCTACCACATTCACGGCTTGTTCGTTGCTCTGCACTGCGCGCTGATATCGCGCGCACGAATCGCGCTATTGCCGAAGTTCGAGACCACGACCGTACTGGCGGAACTGTCGCGTGCGAGCGTGATGATGGGTGTGCCGACGTTCTATACGCGCTTGCTAGCCGACGAGCGTCTGACACATGACGCCGTACGCAGCGTCCGGCTCTTCATTTCAGGATCCGCTCCTCTTCTCGAAGACACCTTCGAACAATTTGCAGCACGCACCGGTCAACGCATTCTCG
>CAZIXV010000164.1:0-8491 GCA_964543105.1 uncultured Steroidobacteraceae bacterium | reverse complement strand
GCATCGACAGATCGTCGCGGCTGGCGATCGCCAATGCGAAGCCAGACGTCAGGACGGCGATCGCGAGCGAACCGAAAGTGATGCCGACATCGTAGGTGAGGTTGATCGGCAGCGAGAACGCGAGCATGCCGATGAAATGCATCGACCAGATGCCGACGCCCATCGCAAACGCGCCCGCGCACAACCAGGCACGCCTGTTGCTGGCGGTGCCGCTTGCGACGCGGGCCGTCAATTTGAGCGCGGTATAAGAAACCAGAACCGCGACGACGATCGACAGCGCGATCAGCCCTGGCGAATAGGAGCCTTGCATTTAACACCTGAACGAAATCGGAAAGACGCGGGCGCGCCGCTGTCGGCTGCGCAAGTTGCGCCAATTTTGAGCGGCGCAGAATAGACGAGGTCTAATTCGGTCTCACCCGAGATCGCACAGCCTGTGATGCACGTCGGATGGCGCTCGCAAGCCTATTGCGGTGTCGTGTCAGACGTGCGCAATTGCGCGTCTTTGAATACCGTGATCGCGGTCACCCATTGTTGAGTCTGCCAACGATTCGATGTGCGCAACCTCACAGAACGCGTGTCGACGTTGAACTTTTTCCGTTCGACGCAAGCGCCAAGGGTCACGGCACTACGCGCACGAGTCCCAACACATCTCGCGTGCCATTTACTGCGCTGCCTGCGACGACGATGCGGCCATCCGATTGCACCGCGATCGCCGCAGGCGTGTCGTAGCCGCCGAAGAAGTCGATCGTCATCGATCCGTTCGTGCCGAACGAAGGATCGAGTTGGCCAGACGCATTGTGGCGCGCAATCACGAAATCACCGTTTGCTTCTCCGGCGATCACGATGCTGCCGTCCGCTTGCAGTGCGAGTGCACGCCCGAACACCATGGCAGAGTTCGTCACGCGTCCATTCGTGCCGAAGCTCATGTCGGGCGTACCATCGGGGTTGTAACGCGCGATCAACGCTTGGCTATCAGCGCCGATTTCATCGAGGTGTCCTGCGATGACGAGCTTGCCATCAGCTTGCAGGACGAGGTCCGCCGCTTCATCCCAGCTCCCGGTGACGTCGCGCACGATGCCGCCGCTGCCAAACGTCGCATCCAGCGAGCCGTCGGTGTTGAAGCGCACGAGGCCGACGTCAGGATCGCTGCCGCCGCTCGGCGCGACACGCCCGGCAATCACGAGTTTTCCATCAGGCTGTAAGACGGACGCATAACCGATGTCGGAGCGACCGCCGACATCGACTTGCGCTCTGCCATCCGCATCGAAACTCGTATCGAGTGTGCCATCGACGTTGTAGCGAGCGGCTGCGAGATTCCAATCGCGCAGGCCGCCGACATTGATTGCCGCGTTGCCGCTCACGACGATGCGGCCGTCGGGCAGCAGGACCACACTTTCACCACCGTCGCCGCCTGCATCGAAGTCGGTGACGACTTGGCCGTTGATACCGAACGTCACGTCGGGGTTGCCATTTGCATCGAAGCGACCCGCGATGAAGTCCTCCTGCGTCGGACTCACGGCGCTGCTGCTCGAATAGCCCGCGATCACGAGTTGTCCATCGGCTTGTACGGCAAGCGCATTCAAGCGATCGCGTGAAGTACTGAAGAACTGCACGGGAACTTCACCGCCGGCGCCGAAGGTTGCATCGAATACGCCGTTGCTTTCGAAGCGGCCGAGGCGGCCGGTGCCGAGCACGACGATCTTGTCGTCGGTTTGCAATGCCATGGCACGTGCCGCCGGGAAGGCGCCTGCATCGACGCGGCCGTTGGTGCCGAACGATGGATCGAGGCTGCTTGCCTCGGGCAGCGTTTCGCAAGTCACCAAGATGTGTACGTCTGCATCAGCAAAGAAGCCGTCGCCATTTTCGACCGTGCAGGATTGCCGCGGATTCTGCGGCTGTGTCGCGACGCGCACGATGTAGGGCGCGCCGCTTGCAAACTCCCGCGACCAATTGAAGGGACCATTGCTTGCGATCTCGATGACATCAGTCGAGACATTCGAGAGGGTTAGGCCGCTACCGACGAGTCCAGTGACGGTGCCGCTCAATCGATAGGTCTGTGCTGGTGCCTCGTCGTCGTCGATGATCGTCACGGTCGTCGTGCTTTGGTTGCCGATCGTCGCGCAACCTTGCGGGGATTCCAGTCGCAACGTCAGTGTCTCATCGCCTTCGACGAGTTCGTCATCGAGGATCGGCACTTCGATCGTTCGCGATGCCGTGCTGCCGTCGCCGAATCTCACGGGAAGTTGCACCGCGTTGAAGTCTTCTCCTGCCGTTGCAGAACCTGCGCTTATCACGACGGTTGCGGCGACGGTCCCGTCTGCTGGGCCGACACGGCGTACGCGAACCGCAGCGCGATCGCCGTCGATCGATTCATCGACGCGGTAGTCGAGTGCGTCGAATTCGAGCGTGCTGCGTTGGCCTTCCGGCAACGTGCATGCAGGAAGCGGTGCGGTGCTCGTGTTGTGAGCGCCTTCGGGTATCTCGTCCAACGGCAGCAGTTCCAGCCCGCTTGCGTCGACAACACGCACGCCGCCGTCGGACGCGCCGGGTTCGAACTCTCCGGGATCACGGAGGAATATGGCGCTGCCGCCTTCCTCGGAGAGCGCGTTGTTCGCTCGGATCATCGTTTCGGATACGACGAGGAATTCGCTTCCCACCGGAATGCTGCTCAAATCGACTTCGACGACAAACGGCTCGCGAAGCGACATATATGCGACTTGCTGCGGGACGTGCGAGGTGACGCCGCGCGCGGGGTCGAGGTCGAAATCGTTGATCGACCACAGCTCGTGATCCGCCGTCGCAAGCGTTTCTTCGCGCAATTCCCATTTCACCGTGGTTCCGTCGTTCGAAACGCCGAGGAGCGAGATGCCGCCTTGGATCGAATAGAAGGGCCCCGCGGAATCGATCGTGCCGTCGCTGCGATAGGTATACGCGCGGATCGCCTGTAGCGCCGTCGCCATCATCATCGCCGTGTGAATCGAAGCGGTGTCGTAGTGGCCGAGCGCGTGCACTTCGGTGAACTCGAGTGTGAACTTCGCGTCTGCCGATTTCTTGCGCATGCGCCAATGGGTGTCGAGCGAGGCCCAGTGACTCATGATGCGCGGTCGTGTGTTGTAGCGTGGCGAGGGTGACACCGCAGCCAACCAATACGTGAACCCTGAAGTGTTGGAATAGATCGCAGACGTGCGCGGCTCCCGGTCGATGAGCGCCTGGAAGATCTCCTCGTCGGCAAAGCCGCTGACGACTCCGAGGGGGATTGCCGCGCCGTTCTCGAATGCGTGTTCCACATACAGGGGGCCAGCGGAGATCGAGCCCGCGACCAAGCCTTCCGCGTCATCGATCGTCTGACTGTTATCGAAACGATACTTGCGTAGCACCGTGGGGCACCGAACCGTCGGCAACGGCGCATTCGCGCCAATGCGCCCCGTCGCATCGACGACCTCGCACTCCTGTTCAGGTGCTTGCGGCTGTTGGACGATGCGTACCTCGTACGCTTGGTTGTCTTCGAACAGGTAGTCGAAGGAGTACTGGCCGTCGGCGGGTACGGGATGTTGTTCGGCGGGATGCAGCGATGGCGGTTCTTGATCGGGCGCGTCATCGGTCTCAGCGCTGAGGCCAACGATCAAACCGTCGCCGGCTAGGCCTTCGACCGAGTAGCTGAGCTGTGCTTCGCCGCATCTCACGATCACGTTTGCAATGTCTGCACCGGCGATCACGCCCGTAGCATTGTCAATGACGCACCCCTGAGTCGGACCGCTAGGCGCTTGATAAACCTTCACCTCGTAGGACTCGCCGTCGACGAGCCGACGAAAGAACGTGAAGTCACGGTTCGTCTCAATCTCGTCGTACACGAACAGATCGAGATCGCCCACATAGTCCATATGCAAAATCAAACCCGTGCCGTGTAGCCCTTCGACGCGCCCGCCGACGCTGTAGGAGTTGCGACATATCACCCGCACGTGGAGATCACTCTCGATGCGCTCGACCGGTCGCTCGGCAAGATCGCAGCGTTGATGCGGATCGGTCGGTAGCGAGTCGGGTTGCGCGCCGACGTCCCAGTCGCTGCCATTCGGCACTCGAACGGGAAATTCGAAAGAACCGTTGCCGACGGTGATAATCGACGTGCCGGCGCCCGAGATGAGGTGCAAGTTCACCGTGCTGCTAGCAAGGCCGCTGAGTTCTCCTGTGACTCGCCATGTCACAGTGGCGCCGCCATCCGGAGCGGCCGGTCCCTCGGACGAACCGCCGGAGCCGCACGCTTGTAGCGCACCGATGAAACCGACGAACAAGAACACCCGCCCCAAGGCGAGTCGCTTGCGGCGGAGTGTGGACGCGACGGTATGAACCCAAAACGCGTGACGATCGTTGCAGCAGCGAGTCATCGTGAGTCCTCGATACGAAAAGTGGCTTCGTTCGAGGCATACAGAACTCAGAGCGAAATCGGCTCAGTGTCAGCGCAGCAATGAACGCGCTTCGAGTGTGTACGGGTGCTGCTCGCCCAGCCCGTTCGTCAGTGCCGGGATGGCGGCCGCGAGATCGGCGTTTGCACCACGCTCATCCCGCAAGGCGCGCCGCGCTTTCGCGCGCAGCAACAGCGCTTCACCGACGTCTGCACTTCGCCCCGGCGCCAACGCCCGTTGCGCGGCGATGGTGTGGAAGTCATCGGCATAGCGGTCGGCAGCGGCGGCATCGCCACTAGATAACGCGATGCGTGCGGCAAATCGCAGTGCGTTGAGTAAACGCGGTGACTGTCGATCGCTCGGGTAGTTCAAGCGTGTCAGCTCAGCGTTCACCTTTTCGCGCGCGCCGCTGGCATCCCCGCGCTCGAGGAGCGCTTGAGCGAACAGCAGCTCGATGATGTGCAACAGCTGGGCGTTCGCCGCGGGCGAATCGTCCAACGTTTGCTTTGCGCTGACGAGATGGGATTCGGCGTCTGCAGCGTGCTGTAGCTGCAGCAAGGCGCGAGCCATCGCCAATTTCGCTTCGGCGGCAATGAAGCGGTTGCCGCTTTTCTCGGCGCTTTGGAGCAGTACGCCAAGCACGTCCAATGCTTCCTCGTAGCGGGCCAGCCTGACGAGCGTGCTCGCATATTGAGTGCTGAACCCCACGAGCCGGCCAGCCGATTCGTGCGCTCGAAATTGCTCCAGGAGATCACGCTGCGTGGTGAACGCGGCTTGCACTTCGCCCGTCGATTGGAGAATAGCGGCGTGATTCAGCGTCGTGAGCAAGTAGCCGAGCGTGTCGCCAAGCCCTGCGTCCCGCATCAATTCGAGGGCAGAGCCGTTGATCGAGATCGTCTTGTCGAACTCGTTCGCGTTGTAGTGGAACCGTGCCAGTTCACCCAGCAGTTGCGAACGGTCGGTCGCGCTCGCGGTTGGATCGCGTTCGAGTTCGGCGAGCTGCTTGGCAATCGTTGCGATGGCGCCGGGACGATCGTCCTGCATTTCCATCAGTAGTGCGTTCGCGCGGGTACAGGACAGTCGGCTATCGATCGACGGCACGGCCACAGAACTCAAGGCGGAACGGCCTGCTGCGACGAGTTGCTGCGCTCGATTCGGATCGGTGCGCAGATGAACGCGCGCGAGCGTACACAGCGTTGCCGCGAGAATATCCTGGTCGCCGTGCGTTCGCGCCGCCTGCTCTGCGCGTCCCAGCAGGTCGATCAGTCTATCGGTTCTTCCCACACTGAAGAGCCCCGTTGCAAGCTCGTACCAG
The DNA here is from genome assembly GCA_964543105.1 of uncultured Steroidobacteraceae bacterium. Taxonomy (GTDB): domain Bacteria; phylum Pseudomonadota; class Gammaproteobacteria; order Steroidobacterales; family Steroidobacteraceae; genus Steroidobacter. The sequence goes on along the minus strand of CAZIXV010000164.1, from coordinate 2,776 downwards.
ACGGGCGCAAGAAAGCGCTGCTCGGTCCCGTACTGCTGGTCGAGCATGGCGGCGCCGCGATCCAATAGCTCGCCAAAGCTGATCGGACGAGTGTCGGGTCCCATCTCGCTCAGCAGCAATTGCATGAAGTCGCTCGTCGCCTGAACTCGTTGTTGTTGATACAGCGCCGCGTCGCGTTGCTGCCGTGCTTCGATGCTTTGCCATACGGCGAGCGAGGCGGTCAGGACGATCGCCAACAACGCGAGCGATGCAGTCAATACGCCGCCGCGATGCCGGCGTACGAACTTCCTGAAGCGATATGTCACCGTCTGCGCCTGAGCGATGACCGGCTCGTGGTTCAAGAAGCGGCGGAGGTCTTGCGCGAAATCCGCGACGGTCGCGTAGCGATCCGACGGCTCGACCGCGACGGCCTTGCGCACGATGCTATCCAGATCGCCGCGCAGCGCCTTCGTCAGCTCGGGCAGGCTCGTGCTGCGCGATTTCGCAAGCTGCGCCAACTCGTCGATAGAGCGCTCGCTCGTGATCGTTTCGAGCAGTCGCGCTGGTTCGCGATTCGCAAGCGCGCGCAGTTGTGCCAACGATTCCGTGTCCGCGGTTTCCCGCGGCGTCTTGCCGGTGAGCAATAGCCACAGCAGCAAGCCCAGTGAATAGATGTCTGTCGCCGTCGTGATCGCGCCGCCTTCGAGTTGCTCGGGCGCGGCGAATTGCGGCGTGAGCGCAATGCCGAATTGCCGGGTTGCGTCGCTGCCGGGCGGTGCATCGTCGGCGAGCAGCTTCGCGATCCCGAAGTCCAACAGCTTCACCACACCATCTTCGGTGACCTGCACATTCGATGGCTTGATATCGCGATGCACGATCAGCCGCGCGTGCGCGTGGGCGACGGCGTCGAGCACTTGCAGGAACAAGTGAATACGTTGCGCGATCGTCAGAGCGTGCGCGTCGCAATAGCGGTCGATGGCGCTGCCTGCGACGAACTCGAGCACCAGGTACGGGCGATCGGCTGTATCGACACCGGCGTCGATCAGGCGCGCGATATTGGGATGCGTGAGCTTGGCGAGATACGCGCCTTCGAGTTGGAAGCGTCCGCGAGTGCTGGAGGCGGCGAGCAATTTGACGGCGACGTCGCCCTCGAATCGGCCATCGTTGCGAACGGCGCGCCACACCGCCCCGGAACCGCCGCGTCCAAGCAGGCTCACGAGCGTGTAATTGCTGTAGACCTCGCCGACCTCGCCGATGTGGTCATCGCGCGATGTTTGCGCGTGCGCTGCGCCCAACAGATCCGCAATGCCAAGACGTTGCGGGAGCCGCTCGAAATAGCCGGCGGAGCGCTCGAACGCGTCGAGCAATGAACTGACTTCCGCGTGCAAGGCACGATCATTGCCGCAGGCGCGGTCGAGATGCGCACGGCGCGCGTGCGGTTCCAGCTCCGTCAGCTCCAGAAAGATGCGCTCGGCACGGTGGGTGTTGAGCGTATCCACGGCACGCTCAAGTGGGTTCGAGGAATCGATACAGTTGTGCGCTCGCCAAGCTCCATTCGCGTTTCACGGTGGCAGGCGAGAGCGCCATCGCTTCAGCGACTTCATCGATCGTCATGCCGCCGAACAGGCGGCATTCGGCGATGCGGCAGCGGCGCGGACTGATGCGCTCGAGTTCATCGAGTGCGCGATTCAAGTCGAGGATTTCATCCGCCGAAGCCTGCGCGATGAGTGCTTGTTCATCGAGCGTGACGCGCAGTGCATCGCCGCCACGTTTGCGTGCGCCTTGTTGCTCGGCGTAGTTCACGAGCACTTGGCGCATCGCTTTCGATGCGGTGGCGAAGAAATGCGTTCGATTGGCGAAGCGGTTGGACGCGCCGTCGGTCAGCTTGAGAAACGCTTCGTGCACGAGCGCTGTCGTGTTCATGGTTTCGTTGCCGCGCCAACGGCGGCGATGTGAGCGCGCGAGCGATATCAGCTCGGCATACACAGAGCGAAACAATGCTGCGGTGGCTTGATCATCGCCATGACGCGCCGCTTCCAACAGCCGCGTGATCGACGCATCGGCCGACGCTCGTGGACTTGAGAGGTCCTGGCTCATGGCGCGAGCGTACGCCTGCGCCGGCGCCAGCGCATCGCACCAAAGGCGGTTCTGGTCGAACCGCAGCGTTGACGCGCTGGCGAGGCTCATGCGCTCAGTCGGCCGAGCAGGACGACGGCCAGCAGCGCCATCGCCACCCCCATGGATTCTGCGCCGCTCAAGCGCTCGCCAAAGCCGATCACGCCGATACAGACCAGCAAGAGCGCGCTGCTGATGGCGTAGACGACACCGGCGGTGGCGAGCTTCATGGATTGCATCAAGACGACCCAGATCCCCGCGAATACACAGCTCCCGAGCAAGCCGAGCGCGAACCACCCGTTCCAGAACGGTTTGGGCTGCGAACTCGCCAGCTTCAGAAACGAATCGGCGGTTGCACCGACACAGGCGAGCGCGACGACGAGTGCGATCCCTTTCCACGCATAAGTCATGGCCGTGACTCCGTAACCGCAAAGCGCATCCGACAAGGCATACAGAAACGCGGCGCCGGGCGGCTCACTTCCTGCGAGAGAGCGGTCCGAGGAATCAACGCTCCTCACCAGAAGAACACGGTGTGCACCGAGAGATCCCGCCCCACAGCGCTTAGCGCCCGAGTGAGCCATCGCCTCTGGCCGTAGCCCGTAACCCGTAGCCCGTAGCCCGTAACCTTTCCCCTTGATTTCCCCGTCGAAACGCCAATCTCCCTCGAAGCGTGGGATGGTTC
>CAZIXV010000163.1:0-8527 GCA_964543105.1 uncultured Steroidobacteraceae bacterium | reverse complement strand
TTGAACTCAGATCGACATCCGCGCGAAGACTGGATTCGCTTCGTCTACGATGTTGAAACTCACCTGCGAGCACTCCTCAGCTTCTGGGACACTCCGTATGAATCGCAACGCCGTCGTCAGTAATGGAACGGTTTTCGGAGCCTGGCCGCTTGGGCGCGCCATCGCGGTCGTCGGCGCGCTCCTGGTCATGACTTTCGTTGGGATCGAGCCGGAGGCCAGCCGGGGTTTGGGCGTCGCGGCAAGAACGGTCTTTTGGGTGATTCATGTAGGGCTCGGGCTTGCGTCCCTCTATGCCGCAAGCTGGCTCGTGCTGCCGCACATGATGAAATCCTTACCGACGTGGCTCGTATTGCTCGTCGCTGGGATCGGTGGTGCGTTGCTCATCACGCCGGTGAGCTACTTCGTGGAACAGGCGTTGCCGGCATCGCTCAGCGCTGTCGAAGACGAAAACGGGTGGCTCGACGTCTTCGCCAGCCGCGGTGTGTGGCAAGGCATGGCGGCCGAATTCCTTCAGCTTGCACCGGCAACGTTGAGCTTCTGGATGATCATCAATCTGCCGCTCATCGCGCATCGCCGATCGATGGGCGATGCGCCAGACCCCAACACCGGCTCGGCCGAGCCGGTCGATCTCGACAAGGCGGAAGCAGGTCGCTACGCCGAAGCCGCCCGGGCGGAGTTCATCGGCCGCTTGCCCGAGTCACTGGGCACGAACGTCATTGCGATTTCTTCCGACCTTCACTACCTGCACGTCTACACGGACCTCGGGCGCTGCATGATTCTGGGTTCTCTGCAGCAGGCCGCGGATGCAATGGGAGACGCAGGCTTGCGTGTCCATCGAGCGCACTGGGTAGCGCGAAGCGCCATCGTGAAAATCGTCAAGAGCGGCCAGCAGTGGTACTGCCTGCTGTCCAACGACCTGAAGATACCGATTAGTCGCCGCAATAAATCCACTGTCGCAGGCTGGTTCGGTCACACGACCCGGATCGTCCCTGTCAAGAAACGCAGTACGGACGCTCGTTGAGCGCAAGCCCAGGGCTGACGGAAAGATTCGCTGCTTCGGCTGTGACCTCATTCGGCGCATTCACGGAAGAAGCGCAAACCTTCCTTGCGGATTCGTTCTTATGCCAACAAGGCGGTGACTTATTGGGGCGTGCTAGATGCTGCCCGCGGCAGTTTCCTTAGCAGTATCGAACAACAGCTTCGCGCCGTGGAGGGTGTCAGAACCGATACTTCAAGCCTGCGCCGTATGCGTCGATCTTCTCCACATCGGCCTCGTAGCGATTCCATTCGGCCTGGACGCTCAGGCGGGGCCACACGTCGAACTGGACACCGGCGCCGTACACGGCATCGGTGCCGTCTCGTTTGCGACCGGCAAACTCGCCGGCAACACTGCGCGAGCGAAACTCTGATTCCCAGCGCCAGACACCGGCGCGTGCGATCAATGACACTATCTCGTTGAGTGGCACTCGACCGACCACGGCCGCCTCGAGGCCAGCGGGCGCACGCGGGTGCGATTCGTTTACGCGCTCAAGCAAAGCCGGAACATCGTCCGTGAGGCCCTTGATGGCGGAATTCACGTCGCCCAGATCTGCGTATCCCAACTCGAACGCCACGAACTTCGTCCACTGAAAGCCAGCGCGAACCTGCCACGCGAATCGATCGTGATGATCGACGACGGCCACGCCATCAAATCCCTCGCGTTGTAACGCCGAAGAAAGCTCGGCGCTGCCGACATCACCGTGCGCTTGCGCAACGTTCGCAGCGACATACCAGCGCGAACTCGTTTCCTCCGCCGTCGCAATGCCGCTTACAAGACCGAGCATCGCGGCCGCCGCCACGATGCGACGGTCACGGTTGCGCAATGCAAGCAGTCCGCCCAGCGCCAGCAACAGCAACAGATCGAATTTTCCGCCGCCTCCTGAACTCTTCGACGTCACGACGACGTTCGACAACATGCCAACGCCGCCGGGGTCGAGTATTGCGCCGTTGACCTTGGCGTCAGCATCGTTCGGACCGCCATCGCTGATCGTCAAGCGCACGCACCAGTCGCCTGCATTCAAACCACGACGATAATGTTCGCTCTGGGGCGCCGGGCAGATGCCCTCCGCGCCCGGTGCCGAAGCCAGCTCGTCAACCGCACCTTCCGTGAAGTTCACCCAACGCTCGCCGATGAACTTGCGATAGACGGCATTTGCTGGCACGGCGACACTTTGCGGGATGACGATACTGATACTCTGACCAGCGATCGGCAGATCGGTGATTGCAAAGTCAACGTAGCCTCCAACGTTCGTCACCGTGTCTTGCGGGATCGTGGAGCCAGCTATCAACTGCGCCTGGAAGGCCGCTTCACTGCGGGCGTGCACACCCAGTGCGAGCTGCACGCCGGCATCCGCTTCGATCAGAAAGCGGTCCAACTCACCTGCAAGCTTCGGCAGCACGTTCCGGCTGGCTGGCGAATAACTCGCATCGTCCGGCAAGCCATTGCTCGACCAGCGACTCACACCCTGCGGCAGCGCCACTGGATTCTGAGTCATCACGACATCGAACAGCGCGCTCGCTGACAAGCTCGGCGTGCCGCTATCACTTGCAATGATCTCGAAGCGATGCACACCGACTGCAAGGCTGTCGGCCTGCACCACCAGTTGATTGCCTTGCGCCTGGACGCTCGCACCTGCCGGGGCACGCCAATCTAGAGTGTGCGTATCGAACGAATTGGGATCGCGGGTCTCGGCGGTGATTGTGATCGGACCACCGCCACGCACAAAGGACGGGGACGCTTGGCCTTGCTGTGTAGCCGACAACGTCACGACTGGCGCGGCGTTGATAGTGGCGAGGCGGACGCTTAGCCGATTGCGTTCCGCGCGATTGAGCGACGGATCGAGCTCGACTTCGAGCACTCGCTCCGGTGTGCCGACAGGCGACGTATCCAGAATGGCGAAGAAGACCTCTTTCTCCACCTCGCCCGCCTCGAACACGGCGCTGCCGCTGTGCAAGTCGTGGCCTTGTGCCGAACCCGTCACCGTGTAATTCACCGTGAACGGATACACCGGCAATAACCCATTGAGCGCAATCCGGAACGAGCCAGAGTTGCCCTGCGTAAATCCGAGCGTCACGTCCTTGCCCATCGCGACGGTCGGCCAGACGCGTAGAACCTGCGTCGCCGTCACCGCGATGCCGCGGCTATCAACGGCACGCCAGATGAGCTCATAGGCACCCGGAGCGTAGTACGTGCGACCGCCCTCCAGTGTCACCGTGAGCGCATTGCCTTGAGCGTCGCGCGCTACCGGCACGAGGTTCTCGGGCAAGGCAGTCAGCAATGAACGCGCATTGAGATCGAGATCCGGCAGTGGGGTTGACAGGAATGCGGGCCGCGTCAGCTCGAAGGTGGCCGCGACCGAACAAGCATTGGTGATCGCACCTGTCGTGTACGTGTTGCCGTTCAACGTGCCGTTGCAACCCGTCACTTGCGCGATCGAATAGCCCGCAGCCGGTGCCAGCGTAAACGTCGTCGTGTCGCCGTGATTCACAGTCCGGTTCGCCGGCGAAATGCTGCCACCCTCACCGGCGTTGGCTGTGACGCTGAATGTGTTGATCGTGAAGCTCGCACTGACTCCGCAAGCTGCCGTGATCGCACCTGTCGTGTACGTGTTGCCGTTCAACGTGCCGTTGCAACCCGTCACTTGAGCGATCGAATAGCCCGCGGCCGGCACGACGCTGAACGTCGTGGTGGCGCCGTGAGCGACGTTGACATTGGCCGGTCCTATCGCGCCATTACCCGTGGCACTGGAAGTCACGGCGTACGTGTTGATCGCGAAGCTCGCAATCACACTCACGTCCGCCATCACGTTCGTGTCCGTACGGGGATTCGCCGTGGACGTATCGCTCCACTGGACGAAGCTGTAGCCAGTCGACGGCACCGCCGTGACGGCGCTGCCGCTGTCGCCCGCGCTCACCGTCTGCACAGCGACGCCGGCAATCGTGCCATTGGCTCCCGCGGTGTACGTCAACGTGTAGTTGGTCGGCGCAGTGACTCCACTTACCGTGACGGAAACGATGGCCTCGGCACTCGTGTTCATACCGTCATTGACCTCGAAGGAGATCGTCTTGATGGCAGTCTGACCTGCGCCGAGGTTCGGATCGTCAGCGATCTGCAGTCTCACCGTGCGCAACACTGCTTGGTAGGCCGCCAGTGTGTCGACGCCCGTCAGCGACAGGATGCCGGTAGCGGCATCGTAGCTGGCGGCGATGTTGCCTTGAACCGTGACGCTCAGCGCATCGCCCGCAGCGAAGCCGCTGCCAATGAATACGCGCGCGCTCGGCAACGTCGGATCGTCTCCGTCGAGCACAATCAGGCCGTCATCGAGGAGGGTCGCAGGAGAATTTTCCGGCACGCTTAGCGTGTTCTTCGACAGGACCACGGCCGGAATCGGCAATACGAAACTGGCAAGGCTGCCCGTCGCCTGACCTGCCGCGTACAGATTTCGACTGAGCGGATCCGTGACCATGCCGGACACGGATCCGATGCCAGTCACACCGCCGGTGCTATTCGTGACCGCCGTCGCAAACGACAGCTCCCCGGTCACAAGATTTCGATCGAACACGGTGATCGCGTTACTAGCGATCGCGCTGACATACACATAGCGGCCATCCGGGCTGACAGCGAGGCTTCGAGCACCGGACAACGTGGTGATGTCGTCCACGTTCTGGGTTTTCTTGCCGATGTAAGTCAGCGCGCCGGTGGTCGCGTTTCGCGAGAAGTGCGCGACCGAGCTCTCGCCCTGACCACTCACGTACACCGACCTGTTGTCCGGCGACAGTACCAGGGAGGATGCAGCCTGAATACCGTCGACGCCGTCCACTCCGTCGACGACCGATGAGGCAACGCTCAGCTCGCCAGTCAGCGAATTTTTCGCGAAGACGGTGACCGCATGGTCGGCCGTCGACGTCACGTAGACAAAGGCACCATCGGCGCTCACCGCGATATTGTTGATCGGACTGCTAGTGGGGGAAAAACCCTGCCCCAACAAGTGGCCATCGACGTTGTCTGCGTAATCCGCGACAACCGTCAGCGCTCCGGTCGTCGTATCTCGTGACCAAACAACCAGCCCGGACGGGGCGCCGCCAATGCCATACACGTACCTGCCATCGGGACTTACCGTGACCGAGATGAAGCCACGCGTCACAAGTCCGGTGTAGTTTGCATCGCTTGTCAACAAGCCAGTGCTGGAATCACGTGTCAGCGCAACGACGTAGTGCCCATTTGGGGAGGCGGCATACACGTGCCTGCCGTCAGAACTCACGGCGACAGCAAAGGCCGCAGGAATTCCCGTGGCGTCGCCCGCGTACGCCAACTGACCCGTCAGCAAATCTCGCGTGAACACCGCTATAGCGCTGGCACTGTACGCCGCAACGTAGACGTGACGACCATCCGGAGAGACATCGACATCGCTCGCACCCGACATCGAGTCGACGCCGTGCTGACCATTGACAAGTGAGTCGACGAAAGTGATGGGATCGGCAATGGCGCGAGGCGCGGCCGCCGCCATCAACGACAGCGCAAGCAGCGACACGACTACACGAGAGTTGCAGACGAGTTGCGCGCGTAGAATTACGACTTGGAAAAGGTTCTGCTTGAGGCAGCGCATCAGCCGATCGACGAGATGAATCATTTGAACTACTTCGCACACTGATATATGTGATGAGCGAAGATGCAATCGCATCGAGGTCAGCCCCAAGGCTTCCTCTTTCCCTACGACGTCCTGCACCTGCGATCGTTACGGTCCGCGCGAACTTTAAGTGTCCGCACAATCGCTGTTGTGTGAGCGGCGTAGCAGTACTCGAGCGTTACTGCGGCAAGTCAACAACGCACGACCTTATTAAGCAAACGCTTGATGTGCTCGCAGGGGTTTTTACCGATGTGAAACAGATCGATCGGGATGCCGTGTATCGCGTGTACCGACCCAACGATCGTGTCGAGGTCACATCCGACACGGATAGACCGCGATGACAGTGCCGCGCCATGCGTCTTTGTTCTCGGCCAACATGCGCGTCGCGCCCATCAGCCACGCCACATGCATGTCGTGCCCGCAGGAATGCGCGACCGGCGTTTCCTGGCCAGACTTGTCCTTCACGACTTTCGTGCTCGCGTAAGGCAAGCCGCTGTTTTCCTTCATTGGCAACGCGTCCATGTCGGCGAGCAGCAGCACCGTTGCGCCTTCGCCGTTACGTAACAAGTCGACGACACCTGTACCGCCGACCTTCTCAGACACTTCATATCCCTGCTTCCGCAGCCATCCTGCAGCAATGCCTGCAGTTCGGTGCTCTTGCATCGCAAGCTCCGGGTTCGCGTGGATATCCTTGTATATGACTTCAAGCTGCGCGAGCAGACGATCCACGCGAAGCCGCGAGCTTGAAGTCGCGCAGCAGTACCGGCGCAAGTAGCGTCGCCGTGGCAATCACCGCGGCAGTGAGGATCAGACGAACGCGTTGCGTTGCACGCTCCGCAGATTGATGCGAACTTCGCAGCGCCGCAGCAGCGAACGCGAGATCGATCGGCGAGTGTCGTGAGCCCGGCGACGCATAAGTGATGACGCGACGAACGCGCAGTTCAGAATCGATGAAGGCAACGAAGCGTTGCCCACGCTCGCTAACCGACGGCAAGTCCAGATCCGCAAAGCATCCGCCCACTTCATGGATCCAGCTGTGATCACTACTCGCCTCGACACCGATGGCCGCGATGTTGCAACTCGCGAACGCCTCTTGAACTTGCACGACCCAGCGATCGGACTCGAACCCGTAACTCGCGAAGTCATCGGGATGTGAAAACAGGAGTGCCCAACGCCCCCGCAGCCAACGGCGCACAGCGGCGACAGAGCTTCGAGGAGCGTCAATTCGATCGTACAAACACGTCGTAACCACGGCCTGACCCCTATTGCGTTAGTCAGCGCGCATGATCCAACCGATCGTGTTCGATGTCAGTCGCGCGAGGGTTATAGGGTGGTTATGAGGGATGCGTGGATGCGATGGAGGATGCGATTGGACACCCATCACATGTATAGCTGAGTGTCCATTACTATCCACTCGCGTATCCGATGTGCGCAGTAGAACCGACCGGGTGTTAGCGCAGGCGCCTCACCATTTGCACCTCAACGAGTAAGCCAATCATCCCGCCCGCATTCGCAGGATCTTTGGGACGTCGACCGGCTCGTACTGGACAAACTCTGCGGTTCGCGTCAGTACTGCGTGCATTGCCATTCGGTCTGCAAGCTCGTTGCCTTCAGTGCCGATGTGCGCGCTGACGTGCGTCAGGACGAGCTGCGGTACCAGGCTCGTGTACAGCGCATAGGCTGTTTTGATGATTTCGAGATTCTTGATCTCGCCCCCGGCCTTTTTCCAACCTTTCTTCTCCCAACCCGGTGCCCACAATGAGATGCAGTTGATCGAGTATTTCGAGTCGCTCAGCACCTGCACGCGAGCACCGCGATCGATTTCTCGTTCGGCGTAGAGCAACGCCTGGTGCAATGCATTGAGCTCTGCCGTGTTGTTCGTGCCGTTTGGGTTGTGCAGTCCAAACCAAAGCTCTTGCACGATCCCGCCGCGATAAACGGCCATGCCCGAACCGGCATTGCCGGGATTAGGCTCGCAGGCACCGTCGCAATAGATCTGCACGTCGAACTTCGCCGAATCGGACGCAATGGGGACATTCCGAGTTGGGCGTTTGGGCGCTGCATGCGACCGCGTTGGCGCACCCGCTTTGAAAGCGCGCTCCGCCTCCTCTCGAGTTGGAAATGCCTTGTAACGAGCACCGGGAAACTCATGGACGAGACTGCGCGTCGTCTCCCAATCCCGAAAGATCCCGGTCTGCCGACCCACCCATACAACGTAAAACTTCTGCGCCACTCGATGCCTTCGATGATTTCAATGCCCTAGTGTACGCAGAGAGGCGACGAGACAGGCTGTTGGATGCGACATTTCTCAGACACTTTCTTGACCCCTCTGTCGCTCACGCGAGACTGAATCATTACAACGTGTGCGCTTTGCTCCGTTTATAAAGTTCAGCCCTACAACAACAGAGCACTTCGCATGCCCGGGACCTTTCTAGTCGTCAATGGATTTGTGAGCTTGCTGATCGGCTTCCTCTGCGGCAGGCCGCTGGCTCGATCGATCAAGCACGGCGAACGCGACAACACAGTTCATGCCTGGCGCGTGGCTCATTCGAGTTTAGTGAGCGGCGGTCTGATGTTGCTCGCGATTGCTGGGGTGTGGGACCGGATATCGCTTGGATCGCAGGCACGGTGGGCAGTTGCAATCGCTCTGTCGCTGTCGATGTATGCGTTTAGTTACGCGCTCGTGGTGGGTGCGTGGAAAGGCTATCGCGGATTAGGAGGAGAGTCAGGCACGCTTGGGCGCTCGATCTACTTGTCCAACATCGCTGGAGCGGCGCTCTCCACAATCGGCCTATTCGCAGCTTCGTGGGGCGCACTGCGCACGCTGTTCGCACTGTGAGCGATCTGCCCCCTCGTGCCAT
>CAZIXV010000162.1:0-8571 GCA_964543105.1 uncultured Steroidobacteraceae bacterium | reverse complement strand
TTAACAAACTTCATCACCACTCGATCCGTCTTGCCGCGAATCGACTCATCGAACACGGGCTTGGTGTGATCGTCTTCCGGATTGCGCAGGAAGTTGGCTTCGGATTCGAACGTGAGGCCGGCGGCTTGCATGTCCCGTTTGATGATTTCGGGATCGATGCGATGCAAGGTATCGACGACTTCGCCCGGCTCTCCGCCTGGCTCGGCGACGTGGTCGACAACCACGACGACCGCGCCTTGTTTCAATGCGGGCACCAGTTGCGCCAGGGCGGCGGCAGGATCCGTCTGCGGCCAAGAATCGTCTTTCGAGCGCCAGTGCAGGTCGTGATAGGAAAGCACGAACAGCGCCGCATCGAGCGATTCGAGCGGCAGCGACAACTCCTCGGGTGCGGTCGTGATCTGCTCGACATTGGGTAGCCGATCATCGTCGAAGCGCTTCTTCAATTGATCGCCCGCGAACTTCGCATACGCCGCGTTGTTGTACGCGATCACGCGGCCGTCCGGACCCACGATCAGTGAGAGCAGTTCGGTGTTGTAACCGCCGCCGGCAAGGTAATCGATCACATGCATGCCGGGACGCGCGCCGAGGAACACCAGCACGTCTTTCGCTTTGCGTGTCGCGTCCTGTTCTTGATCGCCTGGGAAGCGCGCTGGATTGGCTAAGGCCGCATCGATCGCAGCCACATCGGCGACACCGGTGGCTGCTGGCCCAGCCGGCGCGATTTCGGTGGTGGCCGGAGGCGGCGTCGTTGGCGTCTCGGCACGCTTGCATCCGGTCGCGAGCGTCAAGGTGAGCAAGCAGGCGCAGGACACGCGTAATGCAGTCATCGGGGTGCTCCTGAATCCATGAGGACGCAAATGCTAGCGGGGCCAAGTTGTCGAACAAGCTGCATTTGCCGCGATGATCACGCGCTGCTTAAGTCTGGGCCCATCGAGTGAGCGTCTTCGCGAGCTTATCGAGTTCTTTTCTCAAGTGCGTTCGCTGGTCGGGCGAGAGCGAGGCGTCGAGTTGGACGAGAAGATCTTGGTAGCGCTCGCGGTTGCGCGCCACTTTCTCGGCGTACATCGGGGTCCAGTATCGATCTGGGTCCTCGAGCAACGTCAGCACGCGCGATGCGGCCGCGTCGTCTTCCCCTCGATGTGGACTCAACAGCGCATTTCGTAGCGCCTCGCGCCAGCTGCGCTGGCTTTCGGCCCAGTCTTCGTATGTGGGTTCGAGCTGTGCAATCGTCGCGGCAATCAATTCCCGCTGCTGCGGCGTGGCGCTGCCAGTCCAGCGCTTCAACTGCTTGGTGAGATCTTTTACTTGCTGTGGCCGCCACTTGTTTCTGGCGACGGCCTTGGCATCTTCTTCAGTGCTCTCGCGCGCTTTCTCTTCGAGGTTGGCAAGTAGCTCATCGACCTGTTGCGGCGAAAGATCGAGCAGGAGACGCGAAGCTTCAGGCGCGATTTGAGTGACCAAGTCATCGACCAACCCTTGAAAACGCATGCGCATCGCATCGTAGGTTTCGCGCGGATGCGGCTGCGCCGCCAGGTCGGAGGTGTCGCTGACGAAGCTTGCGTAACGCGTGAGCTCGGATTCGCGATGCCACGTGAGGGTGCGACCAAGCCAGGCGCGCAGTTCAGTGCGCTGGCCGTCGTTCAATGAGACGAGGCTTTCGAAATACCAACTCGCGAGCGTATCGAGGCGGTTGTAAATAAAACGGGTCGAACAACCGGAGAGGATCAGCACGCACGCCAACAGTGGCACGGCGATGAACGCGCGCCAACCGCGGGGAGAGACGAGGCGTTGCATGCAATGCATAGACAATGAGCGCCAACGTTTGAGTTCGGACGTGCGACATCTCGGGGCGCGCAAGTCGGCTGCGCCCGCGACGATCCAACGACTCGCAGCGTACGCCGGTTCCGACGCTTGGCGCGATGACGCGCCCCAGTCATCATCGAGCGATGCCATCGTTCCGCTCGCCCACGACCAAACGCCACGCGCTCGCATGCAGTGCGATTGCGATCATCGGCGTGGCCGGTATCGGCATCGTTCGTGCGGTCGATGGTGTGTCGCTCGAAGTCGAACGTGTCGCAGGCGCTGGCTGGTCGGCCGAAGACATCGTGCTCGAAATTGGGTTGCCGGAGCGTTCGCTCAATGCGCGGGCGAGCATTCGGCGCTTGTCGTTGATGGAGGGCGCACCATGGCGGAACGTTGAAATCCGCTGCCCGGCCATCGAGATCGATGCGCACCAATTCAGTTGCGCAAACGCCAACGTTATCGCCCACATTGAGCCGCTGGGCGCGCAACGTCTGCAAGGTGCCGTCGCATACGATCGCCGCACGGGCGCCATTGCGTTGGATGTACGTGCGGCGCGGTTCGCCGGCGGTGCGTTGCGTGCGCGCGGCGCGCTGGAAAGCGGCGGCTGGCAGGGACACGTCGAACTGGACGGCGTCGATATCGAGCAGGTGATCGGTATCGCGAACGCGTTTCAATTCGCGTTGCCGGAAATCACTGCCACCGGACGCATCTCGGGTTCGTTCGAAGTATTCGGTGCGACAACGCTCGAGCGGGCGAGAGTCGATGCCCGTCTGGAAGCGCTCGTCGCTAATAACGCGAGCGGCACCCTGGCCAGTGATGCGTTGACCTTGCAGGTTCGCGCGGACGTGATCGCTGCACCTGACGCCGCATGGCGTTTCGATGCGCACATCGACGCGCCGAGCGGCCAAGCGTACGCCGAGCCGGTATTCCTCGATTTCGACCTGCATGCGTTACGTGCGCAGGTCTCTGGCGTGCTCGACAACAGCGGCGCAATCAACGCCGAAGCTTTTGCAATCGAGCACGATCAGGTGTTGCGTGCCGAAGGCAGTGCGCGCGTCGACTTCTCGCAAGCACAGCCGGTGCGGGATTTGGCGTTGAATCTCCACACGTTCGAATTCCCCGGTGGCTACACCAGCTACCTGCAACCGTTCTTGATCGACACCAATTTCAAATCGCTACAAACGAGTGGCCGCATCGAGGGCGTGGTGCAAGTGACCGGCGGTGTGCCGCAGCACGTCGCGTTGTTGCTCCAAGAGGTGAATCTGGATGACGGCGCCGGCATGTTCGCGCTCCAGGGGTTGAACGGTCAGGTAAGTTGGCGCGATGGCGCCGATGAAGACGACGATGTCGTTTCGCGTCCGGGCGCTGAACGATCATCGCTGCGCTGGCGTGGTGGCAGTCTGTTGAATCTGACGCTTGGTCGCAGCGCGCTGCAATTCACGACCATCGGCCGCAACTTTCGGCTCATTGAGCCTGCGAGCATTCCCTTGCTCGACGGCACGATCGATCTCGAAAGTTTGCGGATTCGCGATGTCGGCTTGCCGACGGTGGCATTCCTGGTCGATGCAACGATCCGTCCGATCAGTGTCGCGCAATTGTGTCGCGCCTTCGGCTGGCCGGAATTCGGCGGCAGCTTGGGTGGTGAGATCTCGGGGCTGCGTTTGCGCAATGGTGTGGTGACACTGGGTACCACGCTCGAAGCGCGCGTCTTCGATGGTCGCGTCGCGATCAAGGATTTGCGCCTCGAAGACGCGTTGGGCAATTGGCCGCGGTTTCAGTCGAGCATCGCGCTGACGAATCTCGATCTGGAACTCGTCACGCGCGCCTTCTCGTTCGGCCGCATCACCGGTCGGCTTTCAGGTGCGATCGATAATCTGCAGTTGTTCAATTGGCAGCCGATTGCGTTCGACGCCAAGCTGTATACGCCAGCCGATGATCGCTCCGCGCATCGCATCAGTCAGCGCGCGGTGGAGAATATCGGCAGCATCGGTGGCGGTGGCGCTGGCATCACGCAAGCGTTGTCGGGCGGCGTGATGCGCTTCTTCGATGAGTTTCGTTACGACCGGCTGGGATTATCGTGTCGTTTGGAGAATGAGGTGTGCCATATGGATGGCGTCGCGCCCGCGCCGAACGGCGGCTACTACCTCGTCAAAGGCGCAGGTCTGCCCAGAATCGACGTCATCGGCAGCGCGCACCGCGTCGATTGGCCGCGCCTGGTGAAACAACTGATCGCGATCAGCGAATCGGAAGGTCCGGTCGTGGAGTGAAAGCTCGTGGTTCTTCTGTTGAGCTCGGGTCGAGATTTACTCCCGTTCGCCCTGAGCTTGTCGAAGGGCGAGGTGCTTCGACACGCTCAGCACGAACGGAGCGCGAGCCGCGTGCGAAGTGAGTAGTTCCGTTCGCCCTGAGCTTGTCGAAGGGCGGGTGCTTCGAGAGGCTCAGCACGAACGGAGACGAGTGCACGCTCCGCACGAACGAATGCCTGCTTAGTCTCAAGCCGTGCCGACATCCTTGAGCCACTTGCAAGCTCGCAAGAAGCCGCCGAAACAAAACACATGCAGCCCGGTGATCGATGTGTCGTCCGCTTGAATCGCTTGCGCGAGCGTCGCCACGATGTCGTCGGGGGCATGCTCGCTCATGAGCTTGTTGATGACACCCGGCCGTGAACTCAATGCACGCATCGAGCGGCCGACCCCACAACGCAGCGCGAAATTCACGAGCGTCGTGAGCTTGGCGGGGCCTGCCAATCCTGCAACTCGCGGTGCATCCACGCCTGCAGCATCGAGTTCGCGCGACCACGTCAAGAACGGTTCGGCTTCGAAACAGAACTGCGTCACGAAGGTAGCCTCGAGGCCGTTCTGTTTTGCGTATTTCGCTTTGTCGATCTCCGCGCGGCGAATCTCCGCTAAGTCGACTCGCGGGTGGCCTTCGGGATGGCCTGCGATACACACGCGGGTCATACCGTGCCGCTGTAGCAAATCCGTGCGCAGCGCATCGAGTACGCTCGAGTACTCGCCGAGTGCTTGCGGATAGTCACCCGAAATCAGCAGTACTTCGCGAACTCCTGCTTCACCGGCAAGCGCGTCAAGCAGGTCATCGAACGCTGCACGATTCGCCAGCAGGCGCACGGGAATGTGCGGTATGGGTTCGTACTCAGCGCGGCGCACCGCGCGGCACGCGCTCACCGTGTCGTCCCATGCCTGTTTCGGCAGATGCGCAACGAAGATTTTGCGGCCAGCGTGTAGCAGCGTGCGGCTTTGCTCCAGGTGCTTGACGTCTTGAACGTTGATTTCGATCGACGCCGTGCTGCCGAGCGCGGCGGTTCGCTGCGCAAGCAGGCGCTCCGGCGTCATGGCGAATAGCGGCGTTACGCTCATGACATCAAGCCTGGCGTGTGCGCCAGCCCGACTTGTACGCCTCGCGCGCATCGCGTGCATAGGGCGTGGGCGCAATGCGCACGCGCACATCATATTGCCGATGCGGCTCGACCGTCGGTTTGGCGGTGCCGCCGTTTTCCTCGCCCCACACGAGCGTCAACTCATCGCCGATGTTGCAATCGGCATCGACGACCCCGAGCGACAAGCCGCAGCGGTCGTTGTGTGTGTAGCCCGTGAACATCGAGAAGCCGACGAGCTTATCGCCCGAGAGCACCTTGTCGTAGGAGGAGGAGGCGTAGTTCGCGATCGGGAGATCGAAAAACTTATACGGCTGCGCATCGCTCTTCGTTAGTGACGCGAGAATCGTACCGAGATCCTCACCGTTCCATTCGAACGTGACCTTCTTACGCTGCGGCCGCTTCTCACGGACCATTTGCTCGAGCGCTTCACGGCCGACGAAATCGTGATCGAATTTGACGAACCCACCGTAACCGAGTTCGTAAGGCGTCAAGTAATAGTCCTCGATGTTAGACGATACGAAGCTGCCGCCGATCGAGCCGGTGCCTTCATAGCCGTTGGCAGGCAACCATTCGCGGTATTTTTTCATGCGCTCGCCGGTGTAAACGGCGGGCAGTGGCGAGGGAATCCAGCCTGATTCGAGCGTATTGCTCGCATAGGTGCGTGAGCCCACCAGGACGAGTCCGAAGTCCTTGCCCGCCTCGATGATTGCGCCGCGGATCTCTTCGCGCTCCTCGTACGGACCCCAGATTTCCAAACCCGGCTCGCCCGCCATGCCGTGACGCAGCGCGCGTACCTTGCGGCCTTTGACGTTGATGAAATCGAAATTGAAGAACTTCACGTCGGGCAGCGGGCCGCCGTTCAATTTCTCGAGGACCTGAGCCGCTTTCGGCCCTTGGATTTGATAGCGGTAATGGCGGCGTGTTACCGGATACCCGTAAGCGTGCGAAGGGGAACGATCGTCGCGGATCACTTCGACATTGAAGCCGCCCGTTTGTGCATGGAATTGAATCCAATTCACGGTCGGCGCGCGCCCGACGAACAGCAGCTCGTTCTCGGCCACGTAGAACAGAATGCCATCGCCGATCACATAGCCGTCGTAGCTCGTCGGCACCATTTGCTTCGCTTTGCCTGGCGTAAAATTCGCGAAGCTATTGATCGTGAGGTAGGAGCATAGCTTAAGGGCATCCGGGCCGGTGATCGTGATTTCCGCCATGTGATGCGATTGATCGAACAACACTGCACTTTCGCGCCACGCGCGTTGTTCATCGCGCCAATTGCCGAATTCCGTCGGCACGACCGGGTACACATACGCACCGATCTGCGAATTGCGGAGCATTGCGACTGTGTTGTCGGCGCTACGCAGCAGCGCCTCGAGATTCTGCGACATTGCGATCACCTAAGCTGATGAGGGAGGGCGTCGCGACGGCGACGATGCATACCTCATCCTCAACCGACGCTCGCCGATCAGGCAAGCCGATAGTCAGAATAGACACTATCTGCGGCAGCAATACGGTGCGGACTGGAAGGCGATGGCGGATGGGCGATAGGCGATGGGAAGGACGTTGATGGCCTACGGTCAACGGCTGAAGGCGAAAGCGATCTGCCCATCCGCTATCCGCGATCGCCTATCGCCTTCTCTCCTGGAACATGTCGTAAATCAACGTGCGCAGCCAGCGCGTGCGATCGTCGTGGTGAAATTTGCGATGCCAGAACTGCTTGAGCGGAATGCGTGGCGGCACGAAGGGCAGATCGACGGTGCGCACCGCGGCCGAGACGCTACAGAAATAGCGGGCGAGCGGTTCTGGGATGGTGACCATCAAATCCGATTGCGCCACGATGATCGGCGCGCTGGCGAAATGGGGTGTCTCCAACACGACGCGCCGGCGCAATTTCTTGCGTGCCAGGAAACGTTCGATCACCTCTTCGGTGCGGCTTTCAGCGCGTACGACCGCATGTTCGAGCGCGAGGAATTGTTTGATCGTCAATTTGCGCTTGGCCAGGGGATGATCGGCGCGCAGCAAGGCGGAAAATGTGTCCGAGAACAGCGTTTGTTGAAAGAAATTACTGCGTTCGAGATCCGGGTAATGGCCGATCGCGAGGTCGATGTCGCCATTTTCGAGCGCCTGCAACACGCCATCGGCTGGCAAGCTCACCGAGCGGATCAAGGCATTCGGTATTTTGGCTCGCAGTTCTTTGAGAATGGTCGGTAGGAAAACCACTTCGCCCACATCGGATAAGGCGAGATTGATCGTGCGCGAGCTGGTCTCGGGATCGAAGGCGGGTGCGGCGACGATGTCGCTGCCGACGCGGCCGAGCACCTCGCGTGCAGCTTTGATCAGTTCGACCGCACGCGGCGTGGGTTGCATCGCGTTGCCGGCGCGAACGAACAATGGATCGGCAAAGAAGGTTCGCAGTTTCGCGAGTGCGCCACTGACCCCCGGCTGGCTCTTGCCCAATTTCGTGGCTGCGCCGCTGACACTGCGATGGTCCGCGAGGGCAACGAGCACGTACAACAAATTGAGGTCGAGCCTATCCACGTGACGCGGGCCGATCGTGCAAAAAGTGCGCGGACTATCCCATCGTGGATTCAATGAAACAAGCCACGACGCAGACGCGCATCGTGCGCAACGCGTAAAGACGTCGCGTGCGGCGTGCAGGTAGCATTCACGATGGATTCAGAGAGCGCCGTCAAAACTCAACGCGGTTTGTTTTAGGAGCCCCTATGCGTCTCATGCCAGTGAAACTCGCTGCCCTGTGTGTGCTGTTGTCCGCCTGCGTAACAATCAATGTGTATTTCCCGGCTGCGGCGGCGGAGAAGGCGGCTGATCGCATCATCGAGGATGTGTGGGGGAGCGATGCGCAGCGCTCGAATGACAATCGACGCTCCGGCCTGAGCGATGTGCAGCCCGAGCGGGTGCTGCTCGCGGCGGCGGGCGCGGTGCTCGATTTGTTGATTCCCGCCGCGCACGCGCAAGCCGATCTCAACATCTCCTCGCCGGTGGTCAAGCAGCTCACCGCCTCGATGGAAGCGCGTCACGCCCAATTGAAAAAATATTACGACTCGGGCGCGGTGGGTTTGACGCGCGATGGGTTGATCGAAGTGCGCGATCAAAACGCTATCCCGCTGCCGGAGCGCAATGCGGCGCGCAAACTCGTCGCTGATGAGAACGCCGATCGCGCCAATCTTTATCGCGAGATCGCCAACGCCAACGGCCACCCGGAATGGGAAGCCGACATCCGCAAGACATTTGCCGAGCGCTGGATCGGTCGCGCCTCGGGCGGTTGGTATGTGCAGGATGCGAACGGGCAGTGGGTGAAGAAGTGAGGCGCAAGCCGGCAAGGTGCTCGCGGCATGGGCGGACTGCCTAAG
>CAZIXV010000161.1:0-8619 GCA_964543105.1 uncultured Steroidobacteraceae bacterium | reverse complement strand
GGGCTAGAGGGCTAGAGGGCTAGAGGGCTAGAGGGCTCGGGCCAGAAGTGATGCCGGCTCGGTCTCCTTCTGGCCCGAGCCCCGAGTCCCACGCCCGTCCCTCACTCCAACGCCGAATACACCAACGTTCGCAGTTCACGCCGCAGCGGGTACGTGGCTGAGGGCATGAGCTGGGTCATGAAGATCACGATGAGTTCTTCGCGAGGATCGACCCAGAAGTAGGTACTGGCCATGCCGCCCCAGGAAAAGTCGCCGGCATTGCCGGGCAGTAGCGTGCGCGCAGGATCGAGCGTGACGGCGAAACCTAGACCGAAACCGACGCCTGCGTAGCTCGCTTCGCTGAAGAGCGAAACGGACAGCTGTGTGAGGTCCTTGCCGTCGGGCAGATGATTCGCCGTCATGAGTTCGAGCGTTTTCGGCCCGATGATGCGCGCGCCGTCCAGGCTGCCGCCGTTCAACAGCATTCGCGCGAAACGCAAATAATCCGCCATCGTCGAGAGCAAACCGCCGCCGCCTGAAATGAACGCGGGCGCACGCCGATACGGACTGACTTCAGGATCATCAACCAGTTGCATGGGGTTGCCTGGCGCAAAGCGATAACAGGCAGCAAGACGCTCGGCTTTGCTCTCAGGCACATGGAAGTCGGTGTCGTGCATGCCGAGCGGCAGAAAAATCCGCTCACGTAGGAAACGCTCGAACGGGATACCAGAGATCTTCTCGACCAAGAATCCCAGCACATCGGTCGAGACCGAATAATTCCACGACTCACCAGGAGAGAACTCGAGCGGAACGTTTGCCAAGTCATCGATCATGGCGCTCAGCGAGACTGGACCACCAACTTCACCCAGGCCCAGCTTGCGATACGTCGCATCGACATTGGTGCGTTGCTGGAACCCGTACGTGAGGCCAGAGGTGTGGCGCAACAGATCGATCATGCGCATCGGACGGGCGCTGGGCCGCGTACGGAAGGTGTCGCGAAAGCCCGCTTCGAATACGGCCAGATCGCGCCACTGCGGAATGAAGCGATGCACTGGATCATCGAGTGCAACAGCGCCTTCTTCGACGAGCATCATGAAGGCGATGCTCGTGATGGGCTTCGTCATCGAATAGATGCGAAAAATTGTGTCGTCGCGCACCGCACGCTGCCGCTCGACATCCATGAGGCCCAATGCGCTGTGGTGAGCGATCTTGCCTTTGTGCTCGATGAGCGTAACCGCACACGGCAGCCGGCGCGTATCGAGATAGCGTGTTTGTAGAAAGCGATCGAGGTGCGCCAGACGCTCGGCAGACAGGGTGTACATTTAGATTCGCGATTCCTTCTGTGTTTCGCGCATGGAAATGTACACGAGCAGCGAACAGAACACGCACGCCGTAATGAACCAGTAGAAATACGATTCATGCCCGATCGATTTGAACCACAAGCCGATATACGGTGCGCCGCCGCCGAAAATCGAGACCGCAATGGAGTAGGGCAGCCCAACGCCCAAGGCGCGAATTTCCACCGGGAACAGCTCGGCTTTCACGATCGCGCTGATCGAACTATAGAAGCTCGAAATCGCAAGGCCAGTCGTGACGAGCGCGAAGGCGGTCCATAGATTGTTGGCTTGTTCGAGTGCTTGCAGTAGCGGCACCGTAGTGAACAAGGCGACGACGCCGAAAATAATCAGCATGGTGCGCCGCCCGATGCGATCGGACAACGCGCCCATCGCTGGTTGCATCAACATGAAGATGAACAAACTCGATGCGGAAACGAGTGTTGCATCGGCTTTCGAAAGTCCCACCGTATTGACGAGGTACTGCTGCATGTACGTCGTGAACACGTAGAAGAATAGCGTTCCGCCCATCGTGAGACCGATCACGGTGAGCACTTCGCGCGGATATTTCACGAGCACCTTGAGCTGACCCGCTTGTGTTTGTTGTGCAGGCCGGGCCTTCTCGAACTGCTCCGTCTCATCGATGTTTCGGCGCAGATACAGCGCAACGAGCGCGGCGATGGCGCCGATGAAGAAGGGAATACGCCAACCCCATGCTTGCAGCTGCTCTGGTGTCAAAAGGAAGAACTGCAGGATCAAGAGCACGGTGAGTGCGAGCAACTGCCCCATGACCAACGTCACGTACAACACGCCGGAATAAAATCCGCGCGTCGTCGGCGTCGCCATCTCGCTCATGTACGTTGCGCTAGTACCGTACTCGCCGCCGACACTGAATCCTTGCAGCAAGCGTGCGAGCACGAGAATCGTTGGCGCCGCGACACCAATCGTCTCGTAGCCCGGAGACACGGCGATGATGAGCGAGCCCAGACACATCAGGACGACGGACAAGGTGAGGGCAGGTTTGCGACCGTGACGATCGGCGTAACGTCCGAGCACGAAAGCACCGATGGGCCGCATCAAGAAGCCGACGGCGAAACCGGCGGCGGCGCTCAACAGCTCGGTCGTACGATTGCCAGAGGGGAAGAAAACCTGTGCGAAGTAAATCGAGAGCGCGCTATAGGTATACCAGTCGTACCACTCGACTAGGTTGCCAACGGATCCGCCAAAGATGGATTTGAGCCGCTGTTTGGTTGTCTTGTTCGTCACCGATGCGGCGTCGATTGCAGGCTGGAGAGTCGTTGTATTCACGCTCGTGGCTTCTCCTGGCTCTTCTTGCGGGCGCTTTCGGCGAGCGCTGGGGCGGCGGATCTTAACGCCTGCCGCGTTTTTGCTGGTATTCGAGCCGCCAGTATGGACGGTTCTTTACAAACGAGCGCCCTGTGTCCCGCTGAAAAACGCCGGTCGAACGCCGCCGCGCCCAAACGCAACTCAGCAGGCAAGACTCTGAATCGGGAGTGGCAGGGGAAAGCTTGCGACGAGCCTGCGAAAAACGTGGCATTCTTCCGCCCCTTAAGCAAATCGAGTGACGCGTATCAGTGTTTTGGGCATTCATTGCGATCATCGCGGCCACGCTGCTGGCGATTACGCTTTCCAATCGTGGTGTCGTGCGTGTGATTGGGGCCGTGCTGCTCGTCGCGGTGCTGCTCTCTGGCGTCGTCATCCGTTTGATGAGCGATGCCTCCGATCTCGAAGGTCAACGTGGCGACCCGTCATCCCCGGCGGCCGCCGTGAACGCGATTGAGCTCGATCCCATTCAGGTGGACAACTTGCAACTCACGGGCGGCGGCGCGCCCTTCGAACTGCGCGGCAGGATCAGCAATGCCAGCACCGATACGCACGTGCGCTCGATCACGTTGAGAATCGCGCGACGCGATTGTCACCAGGACTCGCAAGATCCGAGTGGCTGCACGCTCATCTGGCAGGACCAACAATGGATACCCGTCAACGTGCCGGCGGATAGCGAACGCACGTTCACGACATCGTTCTATGCGCGCACGCCCGTGTCGCGCTTGCGCGGCACGCTGAAAGACGAGTTCAGCCTGGTTGCCGCCACTGGCGAGTCGCTCGACCGCTAATTCGCACCGTTCTCAGAGATTCCATGCCGATCGTTCTGTGTTATCTGATTGCTGGCTGGTCCGGCTTTTTCGTGATGAGTGTGGAGTTGCTCGGCGGGCGGCTGCTGGCGCCCACCTTTGGCAGCAGCATTTATGTGTGGGGCGCGATCATCACTGTGTTCATGCTCGCGCTGTCGCTCGGCTACCTCGCAGGCGGTCGATGGTCGACGCACACGCCATCGGTACGCCGGCTGGGACTCATTCTCGGTGTCGCCTCGCTCAGTGTCGTGCCGACGCTCTTGTTCGGTGTCGCCGCGCTTGATTGGGTCGTGATCTCGGTGCCCGACCCCCGTTTCGGCTCGTTGCTTGGCTCAGCGGTTCTATTTTTCGTGCCGACATTCTTCTCGGGGATGATTTCTCCCTACGCCGTGCGCCTGATCGTCGATGAGCGTGCGACTTCAGGGCGTCGCGCCGGCCAGCTGTACTTCGTGTCGACCTTCGGCAGCGCAGCGGGAACTTTGGCGACTTCGTTTTATCTCGTGCTGTATTTCGAAGTGAATCAGATCCTCATCGGTTTGATGACGATTTCTCTCGCACTCAGCGTCGTCGCTTGGTTTGGAGATGCGAAGCAGTGAAGCAATTGCGTTGGTTCTTCTGCGGTTTGATTCTGTTCTGCGCAGGCATTTCTGCCGCCGAAGCACAAAAGCTCGTGCACTCCGAACGCTCCTTGTATCGCGAAGTGCTCGTGTACGAACAGCGCGGCGAGCGCTGCATGTGCTTCACTCGCAACTGCCGCATCGGCCGCCAGACCTGTATGAACATCGCAGCGCCCGAACGCTTCGTGATGAATTACACCAAGATGATGATGTCGGCGCTGTTCATCGAACCGCGGCCGCAGTCGATTCTGATCATCGGTTTGGGCGGCGGCACGCTGCCCATTGCGCTACAAGAGCTGCTGCCTGATGCAACGATCGATATCGTCGAGATCGATCCGGCAGTGGTGCGCGTTGCGGAGCGCTACTTTGGCTTTCGCAAGAGTGACAAGGTGCGCGTCGCGGAGATCGATGGACGCGTGTTCGTCAAGCGGGCGCAGCGTCAGCAACGCCGCTACGATCTCGTGATGCTCGACGCATTCGATCACGAATACATTCCCGAGCACCTGCTCACCAAGGAGTTTCTGGAGGAAGTGGCAGCGCTCATGACGCCCGATGGCGTGTTGGCGGCGAACACGTTCTCATCGAGCCGTTTGTACGATCACGAATCGGTGACGTATGCGGCGGTGTTCGATCAGTTCTATAACTTGAAGACCGAGAACCGCGTCATTCTCGCGCGCAAAAGTGCGCTGCCGCCGCTCACGGAGATCAAGCGCAATGCCGCGTTGTTCGAAGCAGCCTTCGAACGCTTCGGCATCAACGCCGAGTACAACGCGAGTCAGTTCTCCACGCGGGTGGATTGGGATACGCAGGCGAGAGTGCTGACGGATCAGTTCTCGCCTGCCAACTTGCTCAATCTTCGTGAGTGAGCCGCGAGCCGTTGCCGGCCCGAGCGATGAGCGCGCCGACCAATAAGCCGGTGCCCGCGGCAACTGCGATGGCGCTCCACGAGTGCTCGCGAACGTAGGAGTCGGTCGTGCGCGCCATTTCGCGCATCTGCTGGTTGCGCTCGTATAGACGATCGTACGCGCGCTGCAGCGTATCTTGCGTGCGAGTGCGGATTTCGGTCAGCCGCTCGCCGCCGACATCCGCGGTCGCTTTGAGCAGCGCCTCGGTATCGCGGGCGACGGCCTGTAAATCATTCCTCAGATCATTGAGTGAAGATTGCATTGCGCCGTTGTTCATGACGGACCTCCTGAGGGCAAATATTTCAAGATCCCGTACGAAAATGCGGGTCGGGGATGCGGGCTTCCCTTTCTGAACGCGGGATGCTGACGCCAGTTCCTGACAGCGGCCCGCCTGGGGCGCACATCACGCCGCTTGCCAGCGTGTTTGCCGCCCGCTAGTGTTCCGCCCTGTTTTGGAGGACCCCTTTCGCCGTATGGCAATGAATTTTCTGGATTTCGAACAGCCGATCGCCGAACTCGAAGCAAAAATCGACGAACTGAAGTTCGTAACCAACGATGCCGAGGTCAACATCGGCGAAGAAATCGCGCGCTTGAAGGCGAAAAGCCGAGCGCTCACGACCAGTATCTTTTCCAATCTTTCGCAGTGGCAGATCACGCAGCTCGCGCGTCACCCACAGCGCCCGTACACGCTCGATTACATCAGCTCGATCTTCACGGATTTCCAAGAGCTGCATGGCGATCGCATGTATGCAGACGATCACGCGATCGTCGCGGGGCCGGCGCGTCTGGAAGGTCAGCCGGTGATGATCATCGGCCAGCAAAAAGGTCGGGATACCAAAGAGCGCGTGCGTCGCAACTACGGCATGCCGAAGCCGGAAGGCTATCGCAAGGCGCTGCGGCTCATGCGCATGGCAGAGAAGTTCTCGATGCCCCTGATCACGCTCATCGATACGGCGGGCGCCTATCCGGGCGTCGGTGCGGAAGAGCGCGGCCAAAGCGAGGCCATTGCACGTAATTTGTTCGTCATGTCTCGGCTGCGCGTACCGATCGTCAGCGTCGTCATTGGCGAAGGTGGCTCCGGCGGTGCCTTGGCGATCGGCGTGTCCGATCGGCTGCTCATGCTCCAGTACAGCGTCTATTCCGTCATTTCACCGGAAGGCTGCGCGGGCATTCTGTGGCGCAGCGCCGAGAAGAAAGATCTTGCAGCCGAAGCGATGGGCGTCAGCGCCGAACGCATCGCCAAACTCGGCGTCGTCGATGAAGTGGTCAAAGAACCGCTGGGGGGCGCGCATCGCGACCCGCAGATGATGTCCGATAACCTCAAAGCCGCTCTGTTGCGCCACCTCGGCGACCTGCAATCCCGTCCGCTCGATACGCTGATGAAGACTCGCGATGAGAGACTGCGCGGGTATGGCGTGTACAGCGTCAGCTGATGACCAGTTGACGGTTGATGGTTGACGGCCAGAGCCGCCGCGTCGCCTGCGGGCCGACGTGTAAATGTGTAGGCGTGTAGACGTGTAAGTTAGCGTTAGTCTTACCCACCCACGCCATTACACGCTTACACGTTTACATGTTTACACGTAAGCGCGTACAAACGACCACCGCCCCTCTGACCGTCAACGGTCAACCGTCAACTGTCAACGGGCTTGGCCGCTATGCACGATCTGCAGGAACTCACCGCTGCGCTCTTGCCGCCGACCGCGTCGGGGCAGGTGCTCGTTGCTTTCAGCGGCGGATTGGATTCCACCGTGTTGCTGCATGCACTCGCGCGCGACTCGGGCGCGCGGGTTCGCGCTGTTCACGTCAATCATGGTTTACACCCGCAGGCGGAGGCGTGGCAGCAGCACTGTGAACGCGCCGCCAGTGCGCTCGGAGTCGAGTTTCATGCGCGGCGTGTGAATGTAGCGCTCGATGCGGAGGACGGTGTCGAATCTGCGGCGCGACAGGCACGCTACGACGCATTGCGCGAACTACTCGCGCCAGATGAAACCTTGGTGACGGCGCATCACGCGGATGATCAACTCGAAACCGTGTTGCTTGCCCTGGTGCGCGGCAGCGGAGTCGATGGTTTGGCGGCAATGCCGGTGTGCCGGCGCTTCGGACGCGGGTGGCATGTGCGTCCGCTGCTGGAATTCACTCGCGATCGATTGCTGGCGTGGGCGCGAGAGCGTTCCCTGCAATGGCTGGATGATCCAGCGAATGCGAGTTTGCGCTTCGATCGCAATCACTTGCGGCAGATCGTCGTGCCCGCATTGCGTGAGCGTTGGCCGTCCGTCGCCCGTGCCGCCTCGCGTAGCGCCGGGCATCTTGCCGAGGCTGCGCAACTGCTCGATGCACTCGCAGCGCAGGACTTCGCGAGCGCGCGCGTCGGTGGTTGTCTTAAGGTGGCAGCGTTGGCTCAGTTCGAGCCGCCGCGGCGACGTAATCTGTTGCGGTTTTGGCTGAAGACGCACGGTGTACGCCGCCCCTCCACACGCAAACTGGCTGCGCTCGAGCATGATGTGTTGCGCGCCGAATCGGACCGCACGCCAGTTACGCATTGGGACGACATCGAAGTGCGTCGGCATCGAGGCTTGCTGTATTGCATGCCCCGATTACCTCCATTAGCGTCGCCGCTCGAGTGGAAATGGCATTCGCCGCTCGTTCTAGGCGGACTTGGCGTTCTGCGTGCGCAAAGCGAGCGAGGCTCAGGCTTGAAGCGCGCAGCCTTGCCCGACCGGCTGAGCGTTCGCACGCGCACCGGCGGCGAGCGTTTACGCTTGCCCGGCCGACGCCATCGGCACGAGCTCAAGAATCTGCTGCAAGAAGCGGGTATTTTGCCGTGGTGGCGCGAGCGCCTGCCGCTGCTGTACGCAGGCGAAAACTTGATCGCCGTCGGCGATCTTTGGATCGATGCGGATTACGCAGCAGACGCAGGTGAAGAAGCAGTACGCATCGTCTGGGAGGGTCGACCGCCCATGCATGTCGCGACACCGGATGATGACGCTGCTCTGATGGACGAGTGACAGCGCAGCGCGAACTTTTTTTGCTCAACGCGATGCGCCGGCATCGTTCTTCGCTTTCATCACTTCGCGTCCTCGGCTAGACTGCCCTCCCGTCGTGAAACGGGCGATGTGTCCGCGCACGCATCACCTCTTCAGTCTTTTTCTCTCAAGCGACGGTGCCCTTCGATGACTCGTTATATTTGTGTGACTGGTGGTGTCGTTTCCTCTTTGGGGAAGGGCATCGCAGCCGCCTCGTTGGGCGCCATTCTCGAATCGCGTGGCCTCAAAGTGGCCATGGTGAAGCTGGATCCCTACATCAACGTGGATCCAGGCACGATGAGTCCCTTTCAGCACGGCGAGGTGTTCGTCACGAACGACGGCACCGAAACCGATCTCGATTTGGGTCATTACGAGCGCTTCGTGCGCACGACCACTTCGCGCAACAGCAACTTCACGACCGGACGCATCTATGAGCGCGTCATCCAGAAGGAACGCCGCGGCGATTATCTCGGCGCAACCGTTCAGGTCATCCCTCACGTCACCGATGAGATCAAACATTGCATCCGCCTGGGCGCAGGCGATGCGGACGTGTGCATGGTCGAGATCGGCGGCACGGTAGGCGACATCGAGTCATTGCCGTTCTTGGA
>CAZIXV010000160.1:0-8651 GCA_964543105.1 uncultured Steroidobacteraceae bacterium | reverse complement strand
AGTCGCTCCTATCCTCTTGTGACTCCGGCAGATAGCGCTTCTCGATCCTGTGGAGCAGGGTGATGATGACGACGGAGAACACGACGCCGAGGATGGCGAGGGTGTAAAACCCGGCCCCGCACGCAACGCCGATAGCGCCGGCGAGCCACATGTTGGCGCCCGTCGTCAGGCCCTGCACGTTGCCGCTGCCGCCGCGGATGATCGCGCCCGCGGCGAGGAAGGCGACGCCCGAGGTCACCGCTTCGATGATGCGAATGGGATCGGCGCTTTCGCTATCGCCACGCTGGGATAGCTCGAAGTACAGCTCGAACGTAATCAGTGTGAACAATGCGGCTGCGAGCGATACCAGTGTATGAGTGCGCAGCCCCGCCGGCTTGTTGTGCAATTCGCGATCGAATCCCACCAGCGCGCCGAACACCGCCGCAATCGCCAGGCGCACGAAAAGCTCCCAAGGCTGCAATCCTGTCGTTTCACCGGCTAGCCATGCTGCCCAATCCACTGCGGCTCCTTTGCCTTAAGTGTTGAGCCATGCAACGCGCGGCGAACTGCGGACGGTTCCCCCAAGGCGCGTGTCACGCCGCATCCGCCGAGCGAAGAATTCGTGCGACCGCCGACAAGAACAGTCAGCCGCTCGTGAATGGCATTGCAGTGCAAATTCGTTCCGCGCAGTTCGAGTGCTGTAAATCCCAATGACTCCAGCAAACGTGCAGGCGTAGCGTGCGGCGTCTTGACAGAGTCCAAGTGCACTGCAGGAGGGAGCCGAGATGAAACGTGTGTATGTGTTGTGTGCGTGCGCACTGCTCACCGTGGGCGCGGCGCAATCTCAAGAGGAACGGCGTGCACAGCCGCCCGCCGGTCAACCCGGCGGCGCAGAGCTACCCGACCAAGGCAAGGGCACCGCGACCCGCGTTCGTCAGGAGATGGAAAAGGCGAACATTCCGCTGCGGGGTAAGACGAGCTATGCGCCGGTCGCCATTGAAGCCGACCTCGCCGAGGTCATGCAAAAAATGCAAGGCGAGAAGCCGCGCCTGGCGCAGCGGCATCGCGAACTTTTGGAAGCGCGCTACGACTTGTCCGATCGCCCGGTGGACGGGGTGACGATGTCGCGCGGCAAGCCCGTACAGGGTGGTGTGCGAGTCAAGTTGCCGCAGGGGATGACCTGGGAGCGACTGGCTGGAATGTCGGCCGATGCGATCCGCGAGGGTGAAGCATTCCCTGCCGGCTTTCTGCCGCTGCCGCACCCACACCACGAAGAAGGCGGAATGGTGTTTCCGAAGTTTCAGATCGATGAGGTGAAGCGGCAGGAGAATCGCGATCTCACGCGCTTCGACTTGGACTTCGATTTACCCGATCACCTCTTGCCGGAGTTTCCCGCAGCGATCTACCTGACGACGCGTCCGGACCTCGGCGATGTCTCGCAAGGTCAGCTCGTGACGATCCGCAATTTCTTCGAATTGTTCGACGGCATTTTGACGCCGAAACAATTGAATGGCGTGCGCTTGCTGACGACGCCGTTTCCGCAACAACAGTTCAATCAGACGAGCGATCGCCGCACCGAGCATGCACACGAGGGTGTCGCCTGTTTCGACTGTCACGCGAATGGACATACGAACGCTGCGACTCACCTCGTGGGTGACATTCGCCCGCAACACTTCCGGCATCGTATCGATACGCCGTCGCTGCGCGGCGTGAACGTGCAACGCCTGTTCGGGTCACAACGCGCCCTGAAGACGGTCGAGGATTTCACGGAGTTCGAGCAACGCGCTGCCTATTTTGATGGCGACCCGGTGATCGGCGCGAAGAAGGGTTTGAACGTCCTCGAGCGCGGCAGCCAAGTGCACGACATGAGCGAGTTTCAAGAACTGCTCGATTTTCCACCTGCACCGAAGCTCAACGTGTTCGGTCGTCTGGACCACACCAAAGCGACCGAGCAGGAACGCCGCGGCGAGGCGATCTTTTTCGGTAAGGGGCAGTGCGCGACCTGTCATGTGCCGCCGTACTACACCGACAATCTGATGCACAACCTGCAGGTGGAACGGTTCTACACCGCACGGATGATCAACGGCCGGGTTGCAGCGGCGGACGGCCCGATCAAGACGTTCCCCTTGCGTGGCATCAAGGAATCGCCACCGTATTTTCACGATGACCGTCTGTTGACGCTCGATGATGCAGTCGAGTTCTTCAACATCGTGCTCGGCCTCAACCTGAATGCGAACGAAAAGCGTGATCTCGTGGCGTTTCTGCACGTGTTGTAAGGGTCGTCGTCGTTTACCATCGCTGCTTCGCGTCCACGCGGCCGCGCAACAACAAGCAGGGGGAAACGATGTGCGATGAACATTCGATGGATGACATGGTGGAATTCCAGGCGCGCTCGAATGAGGTGTCGCGGCGACGTTTCGGTGCGCTCTCGCTGGGCGTGGGCGCTGCAATGATGTTGCCGCGCGTCGTTGGAGCCGTTGCTGTCAAAGAATCTGAAATCGAGATCAAAACGCCTGATGGCACCGCGGATGCGTATTTCGTGCATCCCTCGAGCGGTGCACACCCCGCTGTACTCATCTGGCCGGACATCCTTGGATTGCGCCCGGCATTTCGGCAGATGGGCAAGCGGCTGGCCGAATCCGGTTATTCCGTGCTCGTTCCCAATCCGTTCTATCGACAACAGAAGGCGCCGGTCGCACCGCCGGGCGCGACTTTCTCTGATCCCGAAACGCGCAAAGCCGTGATGGCGCTGGCGGCCGGCTTGAACCCGCAAACGCATGTGACGGATGCGACCGCATTCATCAAGTTTCTGGACGCGCAAGCGGCGGTCGATAAGCAGCGCAAGATGGCCACGACGGGCTACTGCATGGGCGGACCGATCACGATGCGAACCGCTGCGGCGTTTCCCGACCGCATCGGTGCTGCGGCCTCGTTCCATGGGGGCGGCCTCGTCACCGACAAGCCGGACAGCCCGCATCTGCTCGTGCCGAAGATGAAGGCTCACTATCTGATTGCGATCGCCGACAACGACGATGAGCGCGATCCGAAATCTAAAGACGTGTTGCGCGAAACGTTCGCTGCCGCCGGTCTACCTGCGGAGATCGAAGTCTATAAGGGCGCAAAACATGGCTGGTGTCCGCCCGATTCCGCTGTCTACGACGAGGCTCACGCAGAGAAAGCGTGGGAGCGCATGCTTGCGATCTTCAAGACTGCGCTGGGTTGATGCAGCCTCGTTCGTGCGATTCACTGCCCCGCGGCGTGCTGCGATGCCGCCGCGGCGGCCGTCAGGCCGAAGCGATGCAGCACTTCGCGTAAGCGCGCGACCTCCAGCGGCTTGGTGAGAAAACCGTCCATGTCGGCCGCCAAGCACACTTCTAATTGGCCCGCCATGGCATTCGCAGTGAGCGCGACGATCGGTGTGCGCGCGCGTTGCGTCGCCTCGAGCGCCCGGATGCGCGCCGTCGCTGCCAATCCGTCCATGACGGGCATTTGTAGATCCATCAGCACCAGGTCGAAGCTTCCCTCGGCGTACGACTGCACGCCTTCTTCACCATTGCTTGCGACACGCACCGCACAGCCGAGCCGCTCGAGAAAGCGCACGGCCACCTTCTGATTCACCGCGTTGTCTTCGACAAGCAGCACGCGGCCGAAAAACTCCGGCTGCGCTTCGAGTGCTCGCGACGCGAGCACTGTGCGTTGCGAGATCGGCTCGCTACCACCGGCCAACGTGCGATCCAGGCAAGCAAGCAGTTCGCGCGCCCGAATCGGTTTGTTCAAGCGGCTGCTGAATCCGCTCAGCTCGTTCTCGTGTCGATCGACGCTCGTCAGCAAGATCCGCGGCAGATGCGCATGACGTGAATCGTCGGCAAGCCGCGCGGCGAGCGCAGTGCCATCCATCTCCGGCAAGCTTTGATCGATGAGGATGGCTTCGAAGTCCAGCGTGCGCGTTGCGGCCTCATCGAGCAGCGTCAGCGCCTCGCGAGCGTTGCTGCAGGCTTTGGCCTCATAGCCTGCGGCTCGCAGAATCGCTTCGATGGCATTTCGTGTGCGGGTATTGTCATCCACGATCAAAATGCGTCGGCCGACGCGTTGCAATTCGAGCGGCGCATTGGGCGTCGCGACGCTCACCAGCGGGATGCGGAACCAGAACCGCGATCCGACGCCCGGCGTGCTGTCGGCGCCCGCGGTGCCACCCATCATTTCAGCCAGGCGCTGAACGATCGACAGCCCCAAGCCGGTGCCGCCGAAATGGCGCGTCGTCGAGGAGTCTGCTTGCACGAACGGCTGAAACAGCGACGCAATCATCTCGGGCGCCACACCGATGCCCGTGTCGTGAACGTCGAACTGCAAGAAGCGTTGCTGCGCGATGAGCGGCGTCGACACCGCAATCGCGACTTCGCCTGTGCGCGTGAACTTGATGGCGTTTCCCAGCAGATTGATCAAGCATTGACGTACACGCTGCGGATCGCCTTGCACCCGCGCCGGTGCGTGTGTATCGATGTCGATGACGAGTTCGAGATTCCTCGTCGCAGCTTGCAACGCCATCATGCTGCCAACGTCTTCGACGTTCTCACGCAGGTCGAATTCGAGACTCTCCAACGCGAGCTTACCGGCCTCGATTTTCGAGAAGTCCAAGATGTCGTTGATGATGATCAGCAGCGATTCGGCGCTCGAATGAATCGTGGCCGCGTAATCGTGCTGCGTTCGATCCAGATACGTATCGAGCAGCAGGGCGGACATGCCGATGATGCCGTTCATCGGCGTGCGAATCTCATGGCTGACATTCGCCAGGAACTCGCTCTTGGCGCGATTGGCATTCTCCGCCGATGCCATTGCGCGCAGCACTTCCTCACGCGCGGCGCGCGCATCGCTCACATCCTGCAACGAACCTGAGAGCCGCACGGGCTGCCCGTCGGCGTCACGTTCTGCACTTGCGCGCGCCCGGAACCAGCGATAGTCACCTTGACGCGTACGCAAGCGGATCTCGACATCGTAAGGCGCGCCTTCTTCGTAATGCGCACGCGTCGCGAAAGCGACCGTGGCGGCATCTTCGGGGTGCAGGAAGGCGTCTAGAAAATTCGTGTCTGCGAGCAGTTCATCGGCGCGATAACCGAGCAGTTCCGCAAGCCGCGGGGAGATCCATGCCGCACCTGAGCGTTCCAGTTCCCACAAGCCGTCTTGCGTGCCGTTGATCGCGCGCTCCAAGCGCAATCGCGCATGCTTGAGTTCACGTTCGACCAGGCGTTGGTGATGGATGTCGTGCATCGAGCCCGCAATGGCAATCGGGCGGCCTTGGGGATCGAGTTCCGCGGCGCCCTTGATACGGAACCAACGCAGCTCGCCACTTGCGCTGCGCAATTGGCATTCGAGTTCATAGGGGGAGCCCGTTTTAACGTGTGCTTCGAAGATGCGCTGCTGCCATTCGCGATCCTCCTCGAGACGGATGAGCGCAAGCGAGGCTTCGACATTGCTCGGCAGATCACCCGGCGGGTAACCCAGCAAAGTGTGGAAGCTGGACGAATACCAGGCTTCACCTGTGCCTAGATTCCATTCGAAATGGCCTTCGGAACTGAACAGGGAAGCGCGTTCGAGGCGGCGCTCGATGTCCTGTAAGTGCCTGGATTGTTCTGCCAGTTTTTGTGCGGCCTCGACTTCCTGGGTAATGTCCCAGGAAACGCCGAGCGCGCCGCTCAGTTCGCCGGCTTCGTTGAATAACAAACGAGCATGGTTCTGTACGTGGTGGATGCGCTCACCCTCGCCACGCAGGCGGTAACGATATGCAATCGTGTTTTCGCCGGCGCGCGCAGCCGCTCGCGCCATCTCACTGAACTTGTCGCGGTCGTCCGGATGCAGACGGTCGCCGACGATCGAGAGCGCTGCAGGACCATTTTCATCCGCGTACAGCTGCCAGTTCTCGCGCCACAGGAACGACATCGTTTCGAAGTCCATCTCCCAAGAGGCGATGCCTGCTGTGCGCGTGGCAATGTTCAGTCGATCGCGCAGGGCGCGTTCCTGTTCATTTTGCTTCTTGAGGAGTTCGGTAGTGGCAACTTCATGCGAAATGTTGCGGGTTGCGCCGCGCAATCGCAGCGCGCGTTGCAGCGGATCGCGCTCGATACGCGCATAAGCCTGCATGTAGTGGGTGTGGCCGTCGCGCACCACGCGAAATTTGTAGGTGCAGTCGTTTTCGCCCGCGTACGCGGCGCGCTCTACCGTCTCTTGAATCACTTGCTGATCTTCGGGCGGAATCAGCGCATTCCAGGAATCCGCATAGGCGTCCAGCGGAACGTGTTGCAGTCCGAAAGCGGGCAAACGATTGTGCATCCACGTGAACTGCGCGCTGCGCAGATCGAACTCCCACATCTCGATACCGGCTGCGACGGTAGCAACGCTCAGGCGTTCGCGCAGGACGCGTTCTTCAGCTGCTTGTTGTTGCAACAACTCGCGTGTTTCGACTTCCGCGGTAATGTCCTGGCTCGTGCCGACCAGATATTCCGCGTGACCATCCGTCGTGCGTTGCACGTACACACGGTCGCGGATGTGAATCGTCTTGCCGTCGCGTAGAAAGCGGAATTCGTAGCTGCAACTCGTGCGGCCGCTGTGAACCGTATCGGCGATCAGCGCTTGCGCAATTTCCCAGTCATCTTTGTTCGCGTATTTCTGGAACTCATCCATGTAGCGATCGGCCGGAACGTCGTGCAGGCCGAGGATAGTCAAATGATTCTCATGCCATTTGAGCGAGCGGGTCGCGAGGTCGTATTCCCAAATTTCGATTGCAGCAGTCGAGGAGGCGAGCGACAGGCGCCGGCGCATCGCCTGCACATCGCGCGATAAGCGCTCGATCGTTTGCTGTAAGGAGACGGTCGCGGGTTCGTGCTGAGGTGGCGCGCGCCGCTGGCGCCGGGCAATGGCGAATGCAAGGAGAGCGATTGCTCCATGCGAGAGAATGAACGGAAGTGATACGCCGAAAAAAAGCGCCGCGGCAACTAGCATTACGAGCGCGAAGCTTACAACCCAGCCACGCCAGCGTAGCTTCAAGGTTGACTCCATGTGCTGATCAGACTGGGGCACCGCGATCGACCTGACGCAATCCTTCGCAGCACACGCTGCAGGCCGCACATCATCAGGGGACCTCGCTGCACGCAAGTGACGTAGCCGCGATTCCAGAGTTTTCAGGGAACGCCTGCAGCGCGCAGGCAAGGACGTCGAGGCCAGAGTGAGCGCGCAAACGTGATGCGTTTCTCAAGTGTCCGGATGGCGCCAAAGCCATACGGCTACGGTTGCCATCACAATCGGTACGCCAATACGGGCCCCGAGCGGCGCTGCCGTGAACTGCAGTAGCACGCCGCTTGCCGCCATCGCGCATGCCGCAAGCCACTTCGCGCGCCGCGGGACGACGCGACGTGCACGCCAAGCGCGAATATGCGGACCATAAGTGGGATGCGTCAGCAACCGGTGCTCGAGCCGCGGTGAGCTTTTACCCGCAGCCCACGCGGCGACGATGAGAAAGGGTACGGTGGGCAGCACCGGCAGAAGCAGGCCCACGGCGCCCAGCGCAAGTGCGATCGCAGCAATGATTCGCCAGAACCACAGACGGGTGAGTCCAACCATCGTGTGATTCTATGCGAACCACCGCCATCAGCTGTCGATGCCCCGGCGCGCCTGCAGGTATGCGCTTGCGCCGGCGGAAATCAGCCGACCACTTTCTGCAGCAGATCCGACAAGCCGCTCAACTCGCCTGATTGGGTGAGGGCTTGGACCGCAAAGAAGTACGTGCCGGGTTCGAGATCCTCGAACACTGCTGAATCGATGTTCGGATCATTGATGAGCACGCTGTGCGAGAGCGTGTCCTGCGTGCTGCCGTACGAGATGACGTAGCCTGCGAGATTCGTCAGCGGAGTGCCATCGATGTTTTGCGTCGGGGGAACCCACGCGAGCGTCGCATCTGCATCTGCATCCGCATCTGCAGTCTCTGCAACCTCGGTAGGTTCTGGCGCAGGCGCAGGCGCAGGCGCGGGCATCGGTGCAGGAGCGGGCGCAGCGGTAGGCGCTTGCTCGGGTGTTTGTGGTGCGACGGGCTGTGGGTTGTTGTTTGCTACAGGAACGGCCGGTGTGTCGAGCGTCGGTGCGCCGGCATCTGCTGAGCCGCCACCGCCTTTACAGCCGGCAACGCCGCCCAAAGCGAGTACACCGACGAGAAGTGCGGAGCGGATGCCGCGGCTGAATGCTGTCATGTTGCGCCTGCCTCATTGCCCCTCTGCGGGGGCACGTGTTGCTGAGAAACACGGGCAATGGATGCAACATGGCGCTTCCGTCAGGCGCACTCGCAGCCTGCGACGGACGCAGGACGAGCGCACGAGGACTCACGGTCCTCAACTGACGGAAAGGAACCTGCTCGAAGAAACAGCTGTGAAGTTGGCTATTCCGTTCGGCAACCCCGCTATCTTGCTATCTCAGCAAGACCGGAGGCTTTGCGTCCCCGCCTCTCGGCGGGTTTGCCCTTTCGCTGTCGAAAGCGGCGCCAGAGCGGCGCTGCAATTCCAACGGCGCGCAGTTAACTAGTTCGAAACGCGTCGAACAATCGATAGATTGCGGACGTCGGACGTTTGCGACATGGAGGGCGATCATCGTTTGATCGCCGAGTCGAGGCGGGGGCGTTAGTTTTTCAGCGT
>CAZIXV010000159.1:0-8661 GCA_964543105.1 uncultured Steroidobacteraceae bacterium | reverse complement strand
GGCCCCTCGACGCCCGCCGGTTTGCCTCTGTTCATGCTCGGCGGTTCGGGGGATATCGAGATCTATGAAGAAGATAATCTCGCCGTGGACTGGACCGGCCAACCCTTACCCAAGACCGGCCGCTATACCACCTCGCGCGCCAAGATTATTCCGATCGCGAAACCGACGCTGCCGATGAATGTTGCGCCGCTTCCCGCGATCGACGTCGAAGCATCCGTGATCCAAAACGCCGGCGCCCGCCCCTGGGACCGCGACGCGCATGACTCACGCATCGTCGCCGACACCGTCGAAGGCCGCGGAAAGATCATCGATCACGAAGATCAAGTGGGCGGATATCCGCAACAGAAAGCAACGCGCCAAGCCTTCAATTCCAAGGATTGGGATCTCGCAACGATGATGCCGAAGAAGCCGTTCGTTAAGGGGAACGTTCCGCGGTGAGGCCGCGCCCGCCGGGCCGGTCGACCGTCGACAGTTGGCGGTTGACGGCCCGCACCGCGTGTGAACGTGTAGACGTGTAAGCGTACGTATCCAAGCCTAACCTACACGTTTACACGCGCAACGCGCTGTTCTGCCCGTCAACGTCAACTGACTTAGTAGGTCCCGCGCTGTATATACGGCACCGCCGCGAATAGCTCGCGCTCCGCGCCGCGCGGGTCGTCGACGAGTTGCGATGTGGCAGCGAACACCATCGTCGCGCGCGTCGGCAGCGTGTATGAACGCCACTCGGGCAAGTGCTCGTGATTGGGATCGCCTGTTTTCGCGAACGCAATGAAGGCATCGCTCATTTGCTCGGCAGCGCGCTGAGCTTCGGCGGTCGTGCCGGTGAGCGAGCCAGGTTGCGCGATGTTGTCGAACACCAGCGGAATGTCCATGCCGTGTTGTGCGCCGTAGCGACCGTTCTCGAGCGGCGATCGATAATTCAATTGATACGCAAACACCGGCGAACCTTGTTCGGCGCGCAACTCCGCTTCGATGATGGCGGCACGCCAAGACCGACCTGCTGTCGTTGCGGCGAAGAACACTTCCGTCGGCGAATACTGCGGATACAACTTGCGATAGGTCGCGATGACATGCTCCGGGTCGATGTCGACGTGCAGTTCGGGGAGCAAGCGCTCGGGTAAGGTTTCCCAGGTGAGTTCGCGCACGCCCGGCGCGTTACCGAGGAAGGCAATCGTTTCGTCACGTGTGTTACCGATGATCATCGGGATGTGCGCGGACTGCGCAGGTGCATCGGGATAAAACGGATGCCGATGCAGTGATGCTTGATCCAGCACCGGTCCGAAATACACCGAGCGACCGCGCAGCGTGGGATCGGGTGCGCGCGTCGCCGCGACGAGATCGGTCAATGCAGCGCTGTCGATGCGCTCGATGTGTTCCGGCATGATCTTCAACGCATCGAGACACGCGTGCGCACGCAACGTCGCACTCCGCGGCCCTTGCGCCGTGATTTGCTGGCCGCTCATCGTCGCCGCGCGGTGAAACAATCCTTTCGCAGCCGGCATCGCCATCAGCGTCGCGATCTTCGCGCCGCCGCCGGATTGTCCGAACACCATCACACGCTGGGCGTCGCCGCCAAATTCTGCCGCGTGATCGCGCACCCATTCGAGTGCTTGGATGAGATCGAGAATGCCGACATTGCCCGAGCGCGCGTACTTGGGTCCGCGCAAGCGGGAGAGATACCAGTGGCCGAAGATGTTGAGTCGATGATTGACGGTAATGACAACCACATCGCCGCGGTGACATAGGCGCGTGCCGTCATAGATCGCCGCCGATCCGCTGCCACTGCTGAACTCGCCGCCGTGGAAATACACCATCACTGGACGCTTGCCGCCATCGCGTAGCGCGGGCGTCCAGACATTCAAGACGAGACAGTCTTCACTCGTACGCTCGCGTGTATTCGGCTGCGGACACGCTGGTCCGTAGTCGAGGGCATCGCGCACCCGCTTCCAAGGTTCGGGAGCAACCGCCGGCAAAAACCTGTACTTCGCTGTGTCCGCGCCGTACGGCACACCTTTGAACGCGAACACACCATCGCGTTTCTCACCACCGATCGTTCCGGCCTTTGTTTTTGCGGTGACATGCTCCGACGATGCCGCAAACACCGGCGCTGCGGCCGCCGCACCCGCCACGGCGAGCGTGCGCTGGAGGAATTCGCGCCGATCAACGCCACCTGTTTGGGTGGAGAACTGGGACGTGTTTCCAAACGGGCTCTGCTTCGTCACCTCATCACCCCGCGAGTTCGTCGCTGCGAAGAAAGTCGCAACTCGACAGCCAATCGAGCCTGAATAGAGCGGATCGTCTCTTGTGCGAACACTGGACTCGCCCTCATCCACGCCACACACACCACCTGCGCACTACTTAATCAGAGCGCCTTGTACTTCGATCTCGAATTTTTGACGACGCCCGTCCTGCTGCATCGATCCCCGGGCGCGACATCGTGGTGACAAGGGTGCAACGCATCGAAAATCCGCTCGCGAGGCAACTCCGGCGTGCACCGCGGAGGACGAGGCGGCCAACGATGTCGAAGTGCTACCGACCGCGCCTGCGCCGATCGATGTCAACACCGCGCGCCGCGTCAGCTTCATGAGGTGGCGGGTGGATAGCTGATGATGATGACGAGATCCTCCTCGCCTTTTTGCGCGATGCCGACATCCGCACCTTCATGCATGAAGATCGCGGTATCGGGGCCCACTTCACGCTCCGTGTCGTCGACGGTGAGGACGCCGCGTCCGCTGACGATGTAATACACCTCATCGTGCGTCAGCACGTGCATCCCGATCGATGCGCCTTTGTGTAAAGCACGCTTGCGGAAAATGACGCGCTGATCCGGCACATCGTCGAAGTAACGATACGCCGTGCTCATCCCGGTGCCGCCGTGCGGCGGTACCTCATTGCGTACGACCTCGCTATCGTGTTTCACGAAGAACCGATTACGCACGTGGCGGCTGGCGTCAGCGGCGATGACCCAGGTCATCGCCATGAGAGCCGACACCGCAATTCCGCCTGTCACTACCCTCTGCCATCGCTGCATCGTCATCACCCTAAAGAATCGGACCCGCAAACAACGGCACCAGCAGCGGCACCGTCCAACCCGGCAATAGCTGGTGATTCAACGTGGGCACCCAGCCCGCATCGAAACCGAGATCCGGATCATTCACAGCATTCCAGGCGCCGACCACGTCGACGGGATTACGAACTCGGGGTCCCAATAGCAGGGTGCCTGAAGCAGAAAGCCCGGTGCCATTGAAGCGCGCGAGTAGTCGGTCCGGTGTCGTGCCGCGATCTGTCAGGAAGAAGTTGTCTTCGGCATAGATCGCCGACTCGATACCGACGCCCCAGCTGTATTGGTAGTTCGACGTGCCGCGCAGGTCGTAGAAGTTGTTATAGAGATGCACCTGCCCGAAACGCACCCGCGGCGAACGCTGACCGATACGTTCGAACACATTGTGATGCAACGTCACACGCAACTTGCCGCGATCGGCGCTCGCACTATCCGAGGAGCCGATCAGCATCAACTTGTCGTGATTGCGGAAGCGATTCCACGACACCGTGACGAGATCGGAGGCATTCGTGATGTCGAGCAAACCGTCGTGCACTTGATAGAGCACACCGAAATGACGCGGCTGCCGATCGTCCGCCGTATCGCGATCCTCGAACAAGTTGTGATCGATCCAGACATTGTTCGTGTCGCGCAGAGAGATGGCATCGTATTGCGCGTTCCAGCTACCGAGCTGGCCATCGCGCGGATCCCACGCGGGGAAACAGTCGTAGGTGTCGCGGAACGTCAAATTGCGAATGATGATGTTGCTGCGGCTGTTCGGCACATTCGCCGTGCCGCGAATGTCGAACCAGGCGCCCTTGATCGTGGCATTACGTCCCTTGCCGACGATCGTCGTATTCGAGCCGATGCGAATGCGCAC
The DNA here is from genome assembly GCA_964543105.1 of uncultured Steroidobacteraceae bacterium. Taxonomy (GTDB): domain Bacteria; phylum Pseudomonadota; class Gammaproteobacteria; order Steroidobacterales; family Steroidobacteraceae; genus Steroidobacter. The sequence continues at coordinate 4,741 of CAZIXV010000159.1, read as the reverse complement.
GCGCGACTGTTGCGCGTTGCGTGAGGCGACGCGCGCATCCTCGAGCGCACCGCTCGGCGCTTGATCGCGCCCCCACACCGCCGGATCGTACGTGGCCAAGAACGCATCGAGCGTGTAGCCGTCGCGGTAGTAGTCGGTGCACGAGAGTGGGCGATTGTCGTCATCGACATTCGCATCGATCGTGCCTACGACGTAAATGATCTTGGGTGTGCTCGAAGGTGTCGATGAAGGCGGCGGATACACACCGTCATTCAACGCCGCGACGAGTTCAGCACGCGTGCGGACGGTATAGATTTGCGCGGACTCAGCCGCAGAACCGCCGGTGACGCCGCTACCAAACGCGGCCCAGCCGTTGTCCGACTCGAGGACTTGGCGCCCTAAGTCGTGTGCAAAGAGATGAGTGCTGCAGGCAACCGAGGCGAAAAAGACCAACGTGCGCAATGTTCGAGACATGACTCCCCCGAGCAATAAGTGGCCGATTCGATCGTGCGTCGATCCCTCTTCTTATGCGCTGCCGTCCTTGATGAGGCTGCTGAACCAGTCGATGAAAAAGGGCGTCGAGCATTGCGCTCGACGCCCCAACACTGAGGATCTAGGGGAACCTCAGAACTTGTAGCGGGCGCCTAACAGGTAGCTGCGCCCGGTGTGGTGGTAGTAGGACAGGCGGTTCGCGGCCGAATCCACCCATTGATCTTCGAACTCGTCGGTGAGATTCAACGCTTCCAATGTGAGATCGAAGTTCTGATTCACGCTGAAGCGCAGCGACGCGTCGACCGTGAATACTTCAGCCACGCCTTCGAGTTCGTTGTCATTGCGACCGGGCACCTGAGTCAGATACTCGTCGCGATAAGAACCCGAAGCGCGCGCACCGAAGCGCTCGGTTTCGTAGTACAGCGTCACGTTGTAGGCGCTGTTCGAAAGACCGGTCAGATCTTCCTTGCCGTTGGCATACGTCACCTCGGATTCAACACCGGTGTAGTTCAGGATCGCACCGAAGTTGCTCCACGCACCGGGCAGGAACGTGAAGGGCTGCTGATAGCTGATTTCAAAGCCCTTCAGGTCGCCGCCGGGACCATTCGTCGTCGTGTTGAACGTCCAGATCGGCAGATCAGGCGAACAGTTCGGTGTCGCACCGCACGCGGCGACCGCAACGCTGTCGGGAATGCCGAACGGATTACCCGTGAAGACCTGATCCGAGAGACTGAAGCTGACCGGGCGGCTTTCGATGTCCTTGTAGAACACCGCCACCGAGAGCATCGACTCGGGCGCGAAATACCACTCCACGCCGAGGTCGTACGCTTTCGCGCGCGTGGGGTCGATGTTCGGATTGCCCAATGAGGCGACGCGATTGTTGCCGCTGACGTTGACGCCACCGCCCGGGGTGACATCACCCAAGCCCGGACGCGACATCACTTTCGCCGCGCCGAGGCGCATGACCAGATTGTCGGTCAGGCTCAATGCCAGATTCAGCGATGGCAATGTGTCGCTGTATTCGCGTTCCGCGCGAATGAGCACGGCATCGCCGCTCAAGTAGGAGTAGCCGTAAGACGATTGCTCGGTCTCGACATAGCGCACACCGAGATTACCGCGCAGCGGCATGCCACCGATTTCGGTGTTCATCGACATCTGCACGAACACACCGAGGTCGTCTTCTTCCACACCGCGGTTGTTGCCGAGGGCCGGTACGTGAGAGAGCGGCACATTGTTCAGACCGAACAAGTCTGTCGCGGCGCGAATGTTGGGAATGCGGAAGCTCATCGTCGCGCCCGCAGGAATGCCTAAATCGTTGCCATAAGTGAACACGGAGCTGTAATCCGCAATCGGCACCGAGCGAAAGCCTGCGGCGGCGCAGGATTCGGCGTTCGCGTTGGGTGCGCCAGCCGGCGTACAGAAGCTCGGATCGATGCGCCGCTCAGACGATTCGAATTCGAATTTCTTCAGCTGCACACCGCCTTTGAACGAGAACGTATCGTTCAAATCCCATTCGAGGTCGGTTTGGAAATTGGTGAATTCGTTCGTCGTCGCCTGCGGACGCAAACGGATCTGCGACAAGTACCAACCGTCCGAGCCGACCTGCGATGTCGCACCCGTTTGCGGCGTGCCGTTCGTCGCCGAGGTGAGATCCACGCCGCCGTACGACAGCAACGGCACGCGGCCGTTACGGTAGTCGTAAGTCATCGAAGGAATGTTGTTCCAGTCGAAGAGCAGCGTGGTCTGCATCGGATTGTCATGATCCGCTTTCGCGTAACCCGCCAATGCATTCACACGCAGATTGTCGGTCAGCTCGTGTGTGCCATCGATCGAGAACTGGGTGAACTCCGTGGAGAGTTCATCGAAGCGTTGTTCGGAACGGATGTCCACGTTGTTGAACACGCCGTAGATCAGCGTGTTCTTGGGGCTGCCGTTTGCCATGGTGCCGTCATTGCGCAGCACTGCATCGGCAACGGTGATGCCATTCGCAGCGCTCGAGAAGTTCGGCACTTCAAGGAAAATTTCGCTGCGTTCCGCGTTGAACTCGGCATACAGCGCATCGAGGTTGATGCGCGTGCGATCCGTGGGCGCGAACTGGAACGAAGCCGTGATGCCCAAACGATCCTGCTGATGCTCGTAAGCGTCATAGCGCGGAATACGTGGCGCAAAGGAAGTATTGAGTTCCGCAAGCGTTGGTGTACCCGTGTATCCAGCGGCGAGGCCGCCAAAGCCGCCGCTCGGACGCCCCCAGCGCACGGTGCTTGCGCCCTCATCGACGAGTTCGCGCTCGGTGTACGCGACCGAGAGCAAAGCACCGAAGCGGCCGTCGGCAAAGGTGTTGCTGACCAGGAATGCCGCACGCGGATCGATGTTCTCGGAGAGGTCGTTGTACATGCCTTGCACGGAGGTCACGAGCGTGGCGCCGTCGTAATCGAACGGTCGCGCCGTGCGCAGATCGACCGTTGCGCCAAGCGAGCCTTCTTCGATTTCCGCGGAAGCCGTCTTGCGAACGGTGATCGCGTTGAAGAGTTCGGAAGCGAAGGTATTGAAATCGAAACCGCGACCTCGGTTCGTGCCGCCTGCCGCATCAGTGCCACCGTTCGCGGACATTGCTTCCATGCCGTTCAAGCGTACGCGGGTGAATTCTGGGCTCAAACCGCGCACGGTGATCGAGCGTCCTTCGCCGGCGTCGCGTGCGATGGATACGCCCGGAATACGTTGTAGTGATTCAGCGAGATTGAGGTCGGGAAAATCGGCGATGTCTTCTGCGACGATGGCATCGACTGCGCCAACGGATTCGCGCTTGAGGTCCAGGGCCATGCTCAAGCTGCCGCGGAACCCCGTGACGACGATTTCTTCAAGTTCTTCGGTGGTTTGCTGTGCAAGGGCCAAGCCTGCAACGCCGAAGGTCGTGGTGAACAACGCGGCCCGAACGGCCGAACGAACGCTCAATTTGAAAGCGGACATGCGTAAAACTCCCCCAGTACGCGAGAACCATCGCGCCTTATGAGCAAGCGCGTCCGGTTCGACGGATGACACTCCAACTGACACCGGTAGCAATTCGCCTTGAGGCGCAAAATGACACCGGTGACAATCGGAGGCTAGCAGAGCACGATAGGCATCATCAAGGTGCGCTTTGTGGCTTATTTGCACTACCGTAGCCCGTCCACGGCCGAGCCGTTCGTATTGCGATATCAATCGAATCAGAAACTATGAGCAAAGTCGTTTGCTTCGGCGAGATCCTGCTGCGCCTTTCCGCGCCAGGCAAAGAATTGTTGCTGCAGTCGCACGCATTGGCGACACATGTCGGCGGCGCAGAAGCGAATGTTGCGGTGGGGCTCGCCAAATTGGGGCACGACACCACCATCGTCAGCGTCTTGCCGGCGAACGCACTAGGTGAAGCCTGCGCAGGCGAGTTACGGCGTCACGGCGTGGACACGCGCAGCATCACTTACCGCGATGGCCGCATGGGGCTGTATTTCCTGACCCACGGCGCCGGCCATCGCCCCGCCGAAGTGCTGTACGACCGAGCCGGATCTGCATTTGCCTCCGCACCACCTGAGCTCGTGCCATGGGAATCCGCACTGCAAGACGCGGAGTGGCTGCATGTGTCCGGCATCACGCCGGCGGTGAGCGACAACGGCGCGCGCGCAGCGCTACGCGCGGTGCAAGCCGCGCACCGGGCCGGCGTCAAAGTCTCGTACGACTGCAACTTCCGCGCGCGCTTATGGGGCGAGCGCACCCCGGATGCGCCCGCGTTGCTGCGCGAACTATGCAGCTACGCCACGCTGATCTTTGGCGATGATCGCGATATCGCCTTCATGTTCGGCTTCGATCCCGCGAACGCGAGCGCGGAAGAACGGCGCCACCTCGCCGCAAAGGAAGCGTTCAATGCGATTGCCTCGCTGCAGTGGATCGCGTACACCGAACGCACCCGTCACGCCGCCGACGTGCAACAACTGATCGGCACACTTCACGATCGGCAAACCGTCTACACGACGCGTCCGTATGCATTACAGGGCATCGTCGATCGCATCGGCGCGGGCGATGCGTACGCTGCCGGCATCCTCCACGGACTGCTCAAAGGCCTGTCGCCGCAACAGACGGTCGAATTCGCCGTCGCGGCTGCCGTGCTCAAACATTCGATCCCCGGTGATTTCAATCTCGTCAGCGTCGCCGATGTGGAGTTGCTGCTTTCCGATGTGCAGGCGGATGTGTGGCGGTAGCGGGGCTCGGGGCTCGGGGCTCGGGGCTCGGGGCTCGGGGCTCG
>CAZIXV010000158.1:0-8734 GCA_964543105.1 uncultured Steroidobacteraceae bacterium | reverse complement strand
CAAAAATCACATGGATGTGATTTTTGGACAGCGGCAGTTGGCGCGAACGCGTTATGGACAGGAGTCCGAATGTCGCGGGCCTCCACGCGGGACTCCTGTTAGTCACACGGACGCGCAGAGCGACTATCGGTCTGTGGATGGACTAGGCGCAATCCCTCCGGCCATGGCATTTCTTGGGCCTCCCAAATGCCAGAACGTGTTACCTATGTGCTCGGAATGATCTGTAACCCATGTGCCCGTAAGCACACGCCATTTCTCGAATGAGATGAGTCACCATTGAGGTACTAAATAACGATGGAGGCAGATCGAATGAGCGGTGCAGCTCCGGACCTACCAACCTCCTCCCCACAGCGAGTCCAGCAGTTTCAATCCTCTCGGGACGCGCGCCTCGCCCATCCTCGTCTCGATACCGACGCCCCGATGCCTAAGGAGAACTTCCAAGCGATCACCGGTGTTTGCATGTTTCCGGCTACAGATTGGGTCACATGTCAGCTCACGGTGGACGGCGGCGAGATGTGCCGGCAGGAACACGGCAAAGGCTGGATCATGCAGCGCACTGATGAAGTTGAAGGCTTCATCGGGCAAGACTGCGCGAAAAAGCACTTCGGCAAAGATCACGCCTTCAGTAAGGAAGCCGCCCGCGCTCGGCGCGAAGTGCGAACCGATGAACTGGTCGCGCGCCTGAAGTCCCTGCTCGCCGATCAAGCCCGACGCGAGCGCTTGCAGGATGGCTTCGAGCGACAACAGCAGCTGCGGCGCGACGTGCGCCGCATTCGCGACCTGCTCCCGAACTCGGTCAAGAATCGCCTGCATGAGATGTCGAAGACCGGCAATCGCAGCGTGCAAGTGCAGTTTGAGTATCGCGAGCTGATCGAAGACAAGGACGGCAAGGAGCGCGAAGTCACGAAGTGGGAGCGCCGGCAGATCGGCAGTGTGACGAGTCCGTCCGCGATCGACATCGCGGCGGTTGATCGGCTAGCCGAGCGCTTCCGATCCGCACGCGCCGCTCTGGAGTATGCCGATCCCAACGCCGAGCGAACGGAGAAGGAGCTACGCACGTGGGTGCAGAGCATCGAAGACATCGAGCCGTGCGAAGCCGATGTCGATGAGACTGCTGAATCGCTTGAGTCTTTTGGGCAGCTTGAGAACCTGAAGCTGCTTTGCTGGATCTGCCGCGATTCATCCCAGCAGATTCAGGTCGCGCGAGCTGCGCTCACACTCTCGCGGGGAAGTGAGGTGTCAGAAGGGGCCGCGCGCAAGCCGCTCGAAGATTGGCGACGCGCGCTCAGCGACGCGAATGAGGGCCGTCGATTCAAGGTCGAATAGCAGACAGGAAAAGGGGGACAGATTTATTTCCTGAGATGAACGGCAAGCCCGGCGATAAGACACTTATCGAAACACTCCTCCACTCACTCTCGATCATCGTGAAGCCCGCGGGCGCTGCAGCTCATCCAAACGTCGTTTCGATATAACGAACACGGATACCCGCTATCTCCAACTCAAAGCAACCCACCCGCTCCCCGTTGCACATACAATCGCGCGCATGAACACAGCAAACAAAATCGCCATCGTCACCGGCGCAAGCAGCGGCATTGGCAAAACAACCGCAATAGCGTTGTTTGCCGATGGCTGGAATGTCGTGTTTGCGGGGCGGCGTGTGGATCGGCTGGAGCAGGCGATCGAGGAAGCGCACGCGGCGGCTCGAGAGCAATCGCGCGAGGCTGCGTCCATGCCACGTGCGATCGCCGTGCAAACGGATGTGACGAAGCAGGATTCGGTTCGCAATCTGTTTGCAGTGACGCAAGAAGCGTTTGGGAGGCTGGATCTTCTCTTCAATAACGCGGGGATCAGCGGTCAGGAGATGCCGGTCGAAGATTTATCGCTTGAGATCTGGCAGTCGGTGATCGATACCAATCTCACGGGCATGTTCCTGTGCATTCAGGAAGCCGTGCGGATCATGAAGCATCAGACCCCGCGCGGCGGGCGGATCATCAACAACGGCTCGATCTCTGCGCAAGTGCCGCGTCGCAACTCGATCGCTTACACCGCAGCCAAACACGCCGTCACTGGACTCACCAAATCGATCGCGCTCGATGCGCGGGAGTTTGATATCGCGTGCGGCCAGATCGACGTCGGCAGGGTCGAAAGCGAGATCGGCGCCAAGTCGACTCAGGCAACAGCCAATCCGAGTTCGATACCGAAGCTGGATACGCGTCTGGCGGCGCAAACCATCTTGCACATGGCGAACCTGCCCATCGAAGCGAACATGCTGTTCACGACGTTGCTGCCCGCACGAATGCCATTCGTGGGGCGCGGCTGAGCGATTGCTTCGAGGTACCGCGCAACTTAGTGGCGCGCGGTCACTCGATCAAGCCGGCGTCTTATCCGGCAGCAGTTCCTCCGGAATGGGATATTCATCGGCGTTCCTCACCAATCCCTCCTTGAGGGAGAAGTCGAGCCGCGGCGGCGCGAAGACGTCGGCCATTCGATTGCCTTCTGGTCCGGGTAACTGCGCTTCTGATGTATGGATGACGCGCGCGGGCATGACCGCCACCGACGGTGCGCCGATTTCGATGTGCTCATCCTCGCGCCACTCGTGTTTGTTCGAGCTCCACGGCCAGCGCAGATGGTGGATGTAGTTGCCCGAGAAAATCAGTGAGCATTGATCGAAGTCGTAATGGCTGTGCGGTGACAGTTTCGTCGCATCGCGCGCACGGCGACTGACGGGCGGAAAGCTCAGCATCAACGTCGTACATCGCCACATCGGCCCGATCTGTCCCGGCGCCCGCTCGCCTCGTTGCAGCTCGTACTGACGCAACCGGTAACCCAACGGCGGCGCGGGCCAAGGTTTGAACGGAGGATGCGAGGGATCGGGCTGTGCATAGGTTGCCGCATTGCTGCACTTGGCGTTCAGATCAGGCGACTGTGTAGAGAAGATCCGCGCGATGCGACCGCCCTTGGGCAAGTTGATCGTGCTGTCCCCAGGCGGAACGATGAGCAGTTGATGTCCATCACCGCGCACGACTTCACCGTTGGCCGTGGCCTTATAAGGCGTCTCGTCGTCGGGCACGACGATCATGTACTCATCCACTTGGGCCACCCGGTTGAAAGTCGCGCCGGGTTTCGCCTCGATCCAGTTAACGAGCAGATTCTGGCTGCGCGTGTACCAGCCGCGACCGTTTGCATCGTCGTCGACCGGTGAGTCTTGATAGAAGCGCCCGATCGATGCGGGCGTCACGGTCGTGCCGAATTGTGTTCCGCCTTTGGGCACCGGAAGCGACGCACGCGGATCTGACTTGTCGTACATGGCTACTCAAGAGTGCAGTAATGGATTGAACATGATCCGTGATGCCGACCACTCATGAGGCATGGCTCGCTTCAACATCACGCTCGAGCGTCGATTGCAGATAGTTTGCCAAGCCGCCGAGTTCCAGAATCTTCGCGACCGATGGCGGAATGCGCGGGAATCCGTATTCGCCGCCTGCGTGTGCAATCACGCCTTTCGCTAAGTCGATCGCGATTTCATCGCCCTCCGCCACCGCATCGTACAGCTCCGGGCATTCGAAAATCGGCAGTCCATCGTTGATGGCATTGCGATAGAACGTGCGCGCGAATGAAGCTGCGACGACGGCTTTGATGCCGAGCCCCTTGATGGCAGTGGACGCCTGTTCGCGCGCGCTACCACAACCGAAGTTGCGGCCCGCGACCAGAATATCGAAGCTGCGCAGCTTGTCGGGAAAGCCATCGCCAAGCATTTCGAACGCATGCTCTGCGAGCTTCACCGGATCGATGTAGATCAGATAGCGACCTGCAATGATGATGTCCGAGTTGACGTTGTCGCCAAACTTGTAAATGCGGCCCGTAATCTTGTCTTGCATGTCGCCCTCGTCGTCCAAGAAATTTCTGCAGCCCTTCGACAGGCCCAGGGCGAACGGAGTGGCGCTCGCCTAATAGTCTTGCTCACTTCATTGCTGATAAAACTCGCGCGGATCCGCGATCACACCTTTGAGTGCTGAGGCTGCGAGTGTCGCAGGGCTCGACAGATAGATGCTGCTCTTTCTGCTACCCATGCGACCGACGAAATTTCGGTTCGCGGTCGAAAGTGAGACTTCACCATCAGCCATCATGCCGCCATCGCCTGCGCAGGCACCGCAACCCGGGTTCGTCACCAAAGCGCCGCTTTCGATCAGTGTCGCGAGAACGCCCGTGCGCATCGCCTCGAGCATGATCTGCTTCGATCCGGGGGTGACGATCAGCCGCACGCGCGGATCGACCTTACGTCCGCTAAGAATTCGCGCGGCCACCTCGAGGTCCTCGTACTTGCCGTTGGCACAGGAACCGAGAAACGCCTGATCAATGCGAGTGCCCATGACTTCGCCGATCGGTTTCGTGTTCTCCACCTGATGAGGACACGCGATCATCGGCGTGAGCGTCGACAGATCGATCTCGATGCTCTGCTCATACACCGCATCTTTATCGGCCAGGACCGGCTGATAACTTGCCGGATCCTTGAGCCGCGGCAGCACCCACTCCGCGGTTTTTTCGTCGGGAGGAATGAACACGCATTTCGAGCCCATCTCCATGGCGAGATTCGCCATCGTCATGCGCTCGGAAATACTCATTTGCGGTAGCGCGCTGCCATAGAACTCCACCGACTTGTAGCCACAACCATCGGGACCGAGCGTACCGATGAGATGCAACATCAGATCTTTGGCGCTGACCCCCTCCGCGAAACGCCCGCTCAGGGTGAGCTTGATCGTAGTAGGCACCTTCATACACAGCTTGCCAGTCACACACACCGACGCGACTTCGGTGTAGCCGATACCGGATCCCAGCGCCCCCAATGCACCGTAGATCGTGCAGTGCGAATCCGTGCCGACAATCAAGTCGCCGGGTTTGACGTGCCCATGCTCCATCAGCACCAAGTGCGCAATACCGGCATCGACGTCGTAGAACTTCTCGATGCCGTATTCGCGTGCGAAGTTGCGCGAGGTCTGTTGGTCGGACGCGTACTTTTCCGTTTTTGCCGGCGAGATGTGGTCGAGCACGATGGCGAGCCGATCTGGATCGTAGAGTCGTTTTGCGCCGATCTTTTGCATGACGCTGACGGAGCGCCACGTTGCCGTGTGACTCATCACCAAATCCGGATAGGCGTCGACGATCTGTCCAGGCGTGACACGGTCAACGCCGGCCTTCGCCGCGAGAATTTTTTCCGCGATGGTCTGACTCATTGAACCTCCAGCGTCCGCGGGTCGGTGATCTTGCCTGTCAGTGCAGACGCCGCAACGGTGAGCGCGGATGCGAGGAAGTGACGGGCTTTGGGATGGCCGTTGCGGCCGGGGAAATTGCGCGCTTGCGTCGAGATCATGACTTCGTCTTCAGCGAGCGCGCCCATGTTGAACGCTTGGTTCGAGCCGGCACTCGGCGGGAAAATATTCGCGCCTGCCAGATGCAGCGTCTCGAACAAACCTTCCTTGAGCGCAGCCAGATAGATGTCACGCGATGCCGGCACGACCTGCAGACGCACGTCCGGATGAATCCGTCGGTTCGCAAGACAAGCGGCCAGCGCACGAATATCGCTCAACCTGCCGCCTGTGCTGCCACCCGCCTCCGCGACATTGATCGGCGTACCGACCGCCGCATCGATGGGCTTCACATTGCCGACGGTCGGCGGACACGCGATCTGTGGCTCGATCCGACTGACATCGATATCGATGACGTCGGCATAGCGACAATCCACATCATTCGAGAGCAGTTCGTACTGCGGCGCGTTCGCGTGCGAGGCGAACAGCTGCTTCAAATAGCGCCGCGTCTTGTCATCGGGATTTACGAAGCCACATTTGCCGCCCACATCGATCGCTTGCAGCGGAAACAACGAACGATCGTTGACGTCGAGCGACTCGATGTACGGTCCTGCATACTCCAACGCCTTGTAGATGGCGCCGTCTTCGCCGAGCGTGCCGACCAGGAACTGCGAAATGTCGCGCGGCTGCACCGACTTCATCGGCGTGCCATGGAAATGGATCTTGATGGTCTCGGGCACCTTGAACCATCCCTTGTTCTGCGTGAAGCCCAACGCAGCCATCGAATTGTTGCCCACGCCGGTTCCGAACGCACCGATGGCGCCGTAAATCGGCGAGTGCGAATCGCAACCGACGACGATCATGCCGGGTTTGACGAGACCGGCTTCCATGATGACGTGATGCAGACTGCCGCAGCCGCTATCGAAGACGTTCTTGACGTTGTGTTTCTTGGCGAACCTGCGCACCGCTGCGAGTGCTTCTGCGGCTTCACGAGTCGCCGGCGCGAAGTTGTGATCGAAGGCAAACACGAGCCTGTCGGGGTCCGCGATGCGCGCGCCGTCCATCTCGTTCTCGAACACCTTCATGACGAAGTTGGCGCTGAGGTCGTGCATGCACATCAGGTCGACATCGGCGAGCACGACATCGCCCGGCGTTACGCTTTTCTGGCCGCTCTTACGGGCCAGGATTTTCTCTACCATGTTCATAGAACGCGCAATCCTTCTTTACTCTGCAGGCAGGTGTCGCCGTAGAAGTAGTGTCTATCGTTGGCAGGAATCTGCAGTTGCAGAGAAATGACGGCGTCGGCCGTGGTATCGGCAGAGGTTTCCCACGAATACGATCCCGAGAGAATCTCGCGTAGCGGCGTCGCGTCATTGGGCGATGCGAGATTCGCCGTTACACCCGCGAAGTTGCGCGTCACCTTGGCCCAGTGCCCGTTGTATTCGTTCGCGACGACGACAGAGGTATGCGGCCCGACCGAACGGCCCTCCGCTGGAAGGGGCGGCCCTTTGCCGTCGGACACCAGCACCACGACGTCTTCTGCACCGGCTCGGCGCAGCACGCGCTCAAGTCGTCCGGTGAGCTCATGATCAGTGTGAGCTGCACCATTCGCGAGTTCGTTCTCCAGTGCTTCACGCGCCATTCGCGCAGCGCGGGCATGCATTCGCACCTCGCTTGCGGCAGGGGCCGGGCGGATCTCATTGCGAGGGATATCGATGATTTCGACGGTCCCTGCCGAGAGTTCCGCATGCAGATCCGCCGGCAAGCCATCGAGATCGCATACGCCCACTCGCTTCCAGTTGCGCTCTTCGCAAAGCTTGAACAACTTCGCCGTCGGGCTCGGACTGGGAATGATGGTCTCGTGCATCGTCACCGTCTTGATCCACGGATAGACCCGCGGGGATAACGCGCACAGCAAGATGGGCGGCTCCGTTGGCGACACGACCACGAAGGCCCGATTCCAGTAGGGCATGTAGTTCGAGAGATAGCGCGCATCGTTCGATCGCCAAACGTCCGAGTAGACGACGATGGCATCGAGATTTCGCTCACGCGCTACCGCGTTCACGGTCGCGAGTCGCGCCTCGAACTCCTCGCGCGGCAACTCAGTGGTTTGGTTCCAGCTGACGAGTCCTCTTTTCATGCCTGAAACAGCCTCTTGTCGGTTCGGTTCAGTGACACGCAACCTGTTTCGGTCACCAGCAGGGTGTCACCGAACACCATGTAGCCCGCCAGCGGCAGATAGGTGTTGGGGTGACAGATGATCACCATGTCCTTCTTGCAGATGTAGTGCGAGCTTTCGAGCACGTGCGGCAACTCATCCGGATACAACCCCAAGTTGTGGCCGCGCACGCGCGTGTACTGCGGTCCGGTGTATTCACCGAAACCATGCTTGCGAAAGACATCGTTCTGCACGCGCGCGACATCAGAGATATCGACGCCCGGGCGTAGCAGATCCTGCGCGGCGCGCTGTGCTTCCGCGAAAATCTCATGTGACTGCAGTTGTTTTTCGGAAGGCGGTCCGATCACCAGCGAGCGACAGATCTGCGCGTAGTAGCCATCGATCTGCGGCGTGAGTTCCGTGATCACCGAATCGCCTTTACGCAGCTTGCGCTCGGTTGGCGGTTTCATCCCTGTCATCTCCGTGCCGCCCGATGCGACCAGCATGAAGTTGTCTTCGGCCCCATGCGTCTTGACGAAGCCTTCCACTTCCGCAACCAACTCGTATTCCGTCATGCCTTCGCGCGCGACGTTGACGAACTGTGCGTAACCCTGGTCAGCGAGTTCCGCAGCCTTGCGGATCACCTCGATCTCTTCTGGTGTTTTGACGCGGCGGATCTCTTCGACATCTGCGGTTGCGGAAGCAGGTGGCGAACCGGACATCTCCGTGACGACGTGCGCAAAGCGCGCTTCCATCTGCTCGAACCCATTGACGGCAACGACCGCCTTGCCGGCGTCGTGCAACAGCTGCCGCAATCCCTCGACGAGGCGCGGGACGTAGGTGACGGCGCCGCCCGTGCCTGCCTTCACCGGCTCGACATCCCAAGGATGCGTCACGACAGCGCGCACTTCGCCTTCTTTGGTCAGCAATGCGGCCGCTTGCGGACCGGTGAAGCACACGCTGACGAGGCAGCGGAAATGCTCCTTGCGCCAGGTGTCGCCGTAGAACAGCAGCATGTCCCAGCCACGCTGCGCCATCAGCTCGAGAAATTCTTTCTTTCGTTGTGGGTTCAACTTCAACATGGCTCGCTCACCGTCTCGCCGCGTCAGAGAAGCTGCCCGACTTCAGCAACGGAATGAGGCCGCCCGCTTCCAGCATTCGCAGCAGGAACTGCGACGGCGGTGCGCCTTGGATGGCTTTTCCGGTGGTGAGGTTTTCGAGCGTTGCGGCCTTGATGTCGACGCGCACTTCATCGCCATCGTTGACCAAGGCA
>CAZIXV010000157.1:0-8796 GCA_964543105.1 uncultured Steroidobacteraceae bacterium | reverse complement strand
CGCCGGCCGCCGCTTTGGCGGCGGAAGGCGGTTGTACCCGTAGCGTTCGAGCCGCGACTGAATCTCAGCCTGCGACAGACCGCTGGCGGCGTCGGAGCCCAATGCGTGCAGAACTTCTGCCTCCTCCAACGAATGCCAGCGTTGTTCGTTCGAGGTTGCGTCAGACATTTTTGCTACGTGGTCTTGATGCTTCATTGCATCGGGAGTGTAGCCAAAGCGACGCGGCGACTCAGTCCCTTCTGACTGGCATGTAAGAAAGGCAAACAGGTCCACTCTGAAGCGAAAGACATCCTCAACCTCGAAGTCGACGCAGGCGAGACGTATTACCTCCAAGGCTCGATCTCGATGGGAGTCTTGGTCGGCCGCGCGAACCTCGCACCATCAGATGAAGCGACGTTCAACTCGATGAAGGCAAAGCTCAAGGATTCGGCAGCGCCGAAGACGGCGAAGCGATAAGCGCAACGTGCGCAGGGCGATGTGAGGACGCCCTGCGCACGAGTCCGAGTGGCCCTACCCCTTCGGCTGCCAACCTTCCTGCGGAATCGTGTTGATCATCCACGGGATACCGAACTTGTCGATCAAGCCGCCGAAGCCCGGCGACCAGAAAGTTTCGGCGAAGGGCATGGTGGCTCTGCCACCGGCTGAGAGTTGCTCGAACCAGCGGCGCGCTTCGTCGATGGAGTTACTGTGGAGCGTGACATCGAAGCCGTTTTTCGGTTTTTCGATGTTCGGGGACCAGGCGACGTCCATGTCCGCGCCCATGAGTGCCTGGTCACCTACCTCGAGCCAGCAGTGCATCAGCCAGGATTTGTATTTCGGATCGGTGATCGGCATGTCAGGCGGTGCGTCACCGTAGCGGATGGCGGCTGTAATTTTTCCGCCGAGCACTTCTGCATAGAACGCGAAGGCCTCGGCGCATTGGCCTTGGAAGCTCAAGCTGGTGACGATTTTCATGTTGCAGTTCCTGTGACGTGAGTCGATTCGACGAGCGCAATCGCGCGGCGGAAACAATCTTCTGCCCGCAAGGACGACCGTGCGACTCCGAAACCGACAGGGGTCGAGAAATTCTAGAACGAGCCTTGCCCAGAGCCTGATGGGCAGTTGGGCCGCACCTCAGCCGTCCTGCAACGACGCCGATCCAGATGCGAAGAAAGCCGGCCGCTTGAACGAGATCCCATCGAATCACTCGCCCGAGTTCGCGCCGGTCATCGATCCTACGTTGCGCGCAGGAATCGAAGCGATGCTCGTCGCCGCCGGCGTCTGGCTGACGCCTTCGGGCGCTCCTAACGAGCACGCTGCGGCTGCGTCTTCACGAGATTCTTCAATCCCAGTGTCAGGAAGCGATTCGCTCCCTTCGCATCCCACCGAGTCGCAAGCCAATGCAGTACGAGCACGACCAGCACGAGATACAAAGTCCAGAAGAGAACCGACGTTGACTCGTTTACTCCGGCGATTACCGGTAGCAGCCGTAGCAACCAATCCTGAACCACGAAGCACATCATAGACGCGCGACCGATCGTCGCAGCCCAATCGACCAATGGCTGCATCAGAAATCTCGGCCATCCGGCAAGACAAAGCGCGCCGAGTACTAAGCCACCCCCGCCGTAAAACAATAGATAGGCCGGACTCGGTGGCAGTTTCGATCGAGGATCCAATGTGAGCCGAGCGAATTCCGCTGTTTCAGAATCGATCGTCACCCCAGTTCGTTTGAAGATCTGCCAACCCAGCAGTCCCAGGAAGACCAAGGTCATGGCCGCGATGCCGTACACCGACAATCTGCGTGCCACCGCTGCAAGTCGACCGTGTCGAAGCCATTCGAACGACGTCTTGCTCAACGCCATTCCGATCAGAAAGACCCCGAGATAAGGAACGATCGCCGCGTCGATCAACGCGTTTGCTTCGGTGCGAAGACTGAAAAGCGCGGCACCGATGTGCCCGGCTGCGGGCGAATCGACACTCACCATCATCGCGATCGGCCAGGACAGCACTGCGAGCGCTACGCCTAAGATCGCCAGCGCTGCGGCGGACAGCCTGTGCAATACCACCGCGCTCATTAAACAAATCGCAATCGCATCGGTGATCGTGACTCGACCGAAAATCCACTGGTCGAGTTCTACGTGACGCAAGTCGGCCAGATTCAGCAGGAAATGCCCGCAAAGCAGCACGAATAAACCGCGATCGAAGACCGTCAGTCGATTGGGACGATCGCCGGCTAATACGTAGGCGGCAACAAACCCGCTCAGCAAAAGGAAAGTCGGTGTCGCAAAGCGTGTGATCAGCGTCAGCCAGTAGTACAGCTCAGGCGCCGAGTCGACAAAGTGGACCCTCACATGGCTCACACACACGAGCACCATCGCGAGGCCTCGCGCGGCATCGATCCCTTTCAGACGAGCGACGGGACGCGGCTTCCCTGTCCGACTCGCTCGGACATCCGCGACCGAGCCGACCAGCACCAATTGCTCGGAGCTCAAACTTCTTGTGTTCACAGCACCACCCGTCGTCAAACGACCCATGGGGCATCGATCTTTCAAGCGAGATCGAGGCCTTTCAGCGCGACTGAGGTGGATGTGCTAGGGCGGGGACTCGGGCGCGCCTTGCAGCAGCAGGGCAGTGCAACACGTATTGGAGAGCATCGAGCTGGATTGCACGCGAGCGACCGTAATTCCGTTACGCACCAGCCGCGGGAGAAAGCGAACATAGCCGTGCTTGCATCTTCGCCAATGCGCGCGCTCCAGTTGGCTGCGATGCAGTTCTTGTTCGGCTGTGTATTTCACGAGCGTTCGACACGACATCAAAGGCCAATGTCTGTAGGCAATGAGCTAACGGACATTGAGCCGAGAGGATCTCCCCGACGTCCAGCAACGTCCACCAACCGGCTTAGGTTCCTGTGCGCCCTGTGTCGGTGCAGCGCATCGGCCTTACGAAAAAAATCGCCATGCTCAATCGCGCAGCGTGGGTGGGAGTACTGCGCGATCGGGCATGGCGAAACGGGGAACACGTAAACGTTATCGCTTAAGCGTACGGGCGTGGACTTCGCGCCATGAGCCATCGAATGTAGACACGCTCACGCGAGACCGATGAGCACCGTCGCGACAATCGGAGCCACACCGGCGAGCGCCACGGCGGTTTTGGGTCGGTACGGCAGTAAGAAGATCAATACGAGGGCAGCAGCCGTCAAAGCGCCCGCCCAGCCGACCAACCCGAGCGACCAACTGCCAGCCCCAACACACGCAATGAGCGCCGCGGCGATGAACATCCAACCTAGAACGCGCAGCCAGCGCGAACCGCGCACCGAAGGTTCGCAATTCCAAACCTGCCGAAAGTGACGCGTCATCGCCAAGCACAACAAAGTCAAACCCGTGTAGGCATACAGCAGGCTGACGAATGTCATCGCTGTTCGACCGCGGACGGAGCAAGTCTCCGAAGAGGCGACTTGGCAAGAAGTCGTTGAGGGTGCATGCAGGGCTCGAGATTCGCAGGTGTTCGTCTCGTGATTCTGTGAACAGCACACCGCGATGTCTGGTTATTTACGGTTCTCGCCACGCAAAAGGACCGTTAATCGACCGCATTAACTTGTGATTAACATCACTCGGAAGAGCGACTTACGTGCGCTTGACCCCGTCAGCGACGAAACGCCTGACATCATCTGCCCGAAGATGGTGATGCGCAGATCGGACGTCGGAATATGCGACTGACCGATCTGCGCACCGGCCGTTACGCCGCGCGCACGAGCGCTTGGCGTGCCCACTGCGCGGCGGTCACCATGTTTTCGAGCGCTTGCTCGACCTCGGGCCACGCGCGCGTCTTGAGGCCGCAGTCCGGATTCACCCAGATCTGTTCTGGCGCAAGCACGCTCGCCGCCTTATCGAGCAACGCCTTCATCTCATCGACCGACGGCACGCGCGGTGAATGGATGTCGTACACGCCCGGGCCGATTTCGTTGGGATAGCGGAAATCGACGAACGCGTTCAGCAGCTCCATTTGCGAGCGGGAGGTTTCGATCGAAATGACATCGGCATCCATTGCTGCGATGGCCGGCATGATGTCGTTGAATTCCGAATAACACATGTGCGTGTGGATCTGGGTTTGGTCCGCGACTACGCAGGACGCGATCCGGAAATCTTCGACGGCGTTATTGAGATAGGTTTGCCAATCAGTGCGCCGCAGCGGCAGGCCTTCGCGCAGGGCCGCCTCGTCGATTTGAATCATCTCGATGCCCGCACGCTCGAGATCGGCGACTTCATCACGAATCGCAAGCGCGATCTGACGCGAGGTGAGCGAGCGCGGTTGATCGTCGCGCACGAACGACCACTGCAGAATCGTGATCGGGCCGGTCAGCATGCCCTTCATGACTTTGCTCGTGAGACTTTGCGCATAACGCGCCCACTCGACGGTCATCGGCTTCGGGCGCGACACATCGCCGATGATGATCGGCGGCTTCACGCAACGCGAACCATACGATTGCACCCAGCCTTGCTGCGTGAACGCGAATCCGGACAGTTGCTCGCCGAAGTGTTCGACCATGTCGTTGCGCTCGGCCTCACCATGCACCAGCACATCCAAGTCGAGTCCGTGCTGGCGATTGACCGCGCTACGGATCTCGGCTTGCATCGCCGCGCGATACGCCGCGGCATCGATTTCGCCTCGCTTGAATTCGGCACGTGCTTTGCGAATCGTCGCGGTTTGCGGGAAGGAGCCGATGGTCGTCGTGGGAAACAGTGGCAGTTTGAATTGCGCCTGCTGTACTTTGCGACGCACATCGTACGGCGATACGCGACGCAGCATGTCCGGTGTCAACGCATCGAGACGTTCACGAACCGCTGCATCGCGTACCAGCGGCGAAACGTTGCGACGTGTTCGCGACTCGGTGCTTGCCTCGAGTTCGGTCGCGATTGCCGCGCGCCCCTGCGTTGCGCCGCGCGCGAGCACGGTGATCTCGTCAAGCTTTTGTGCTGCAAAGGCGAGCCAGTCGCGGATGTTGGCGTCGAGCTTCTCCTCCGCGCTCAGATCAACGGGCGCATGTAGCAGCGAGCAACTCGGCGCCACGAACACCTTCTCCCGACCGAGCGCTGACACCGCGCGCTCGATGCGTCCGAGCGAGGCCTCAAGATCGTTCTTCCACACATTGCGTCCATCGACGACCCCGAGTGACAAGTGCCGATCGCCGATGTTGGCGAGCGCTTCATCGAGAATGCGCTCCGCATCGTTCGCTGTCGTATTCGCCTGACCCGGTCCGCGACAGAGATCGATGTGGATGCCTGCGACAGGTAACGAATAGGCCAACGCGGCGTTGTCGCGCAGGCTGTCGAAGTAGGTCGTCAACAGAATCTTCAACCCCGGCACCGCTTGCGCAATCGCCTCGTAGGCCTGGGCGCACGCCTTGCGATATGGCTCGGGCAAATCGAGCACGAGTGCCGGCTCGTCGATTTGCACTCACTGCGCGCCGAGCGACTGCAGTTTGCGCAACGCTTCGATATACACCGGCACTAGCCTCGGGATCAGCTCGCTGCGGCTGTAAGTTGCGCCCGCGCGCTTCTTGCCGATGCGAGCGTAAGTGAGCGGTCCGATCAAGGCGGGCCGCGTCTCGATGCCGAGACGCTTGGCTTCCACGTATTCATCGAACAACTTGGTGCTCGACAGCTTGAAGGTTGGCTGCGCTTCGAACTCCGGCACGAGGTAGTGATAATTCGTGTCGAACCATTTCGACATTTCCATCGCTGTCAGGTCCGCGTGGCCGCTTTGGCGACCGCGCGCCATCGCAAAATAGGTATCGAGATCGATCGCGCCATCCTGCCATCCATAGCGCGCTGGAATGCACCCCAGCATGCACGACAGGTCGAGGACCTGGTCGTAGAAAGAGAAGTCGTTCGAGGGGATGTGTGCAACGCCCGCCGCTTGTTGCAACTTCCAATGTCGCTCGCGCAGTTGCGCGCCGACCTCTAACAAAACTTCCTGAGAAATCGCGCCTTTCCAATACGCTTCCAGCGCCTTCTTCAGTTCGCGATTGAGGCCAATGCGGGGAAATCCAAGATTCGTAGCAAGTACCGACACGTTGATGACTCCGAGCGAGAACGCCCGAAGAGCGAAAGACACGACGGTACCGACGATGAGACGATCCGCTGGCCGGACGGATATCCGGTCTCCATGAGCTTCAGCGTGAGATCACGTCAGTGCCGCGTGGCCTTCTGCTCCCGCGAGCAGAAATCGGAGCTGACGTGAGGGAATGGACGAAGACGCACGAACGAATGTCCGCTTGCGTGTTCCGCCTGCTCCGCCCACGAGAGCCCGACAGCCGAGCGCCGCGCATCGCGCGACGGTTGCGGCAGGTCTTCGGACTTACGGGCGGACGATCGAATGATCGTTGATCTACAAGTTGCCGCTTCCCAAGCTGTACGCTCAGTGCGATTGCAACGTTCGTTCCCGATTACCGCTGCGGGGCAGTTCCGGAATTGGGCTCGACGCCCTCACCGGATTCCCTTTTGAGCCTGCGCGTAACTGCAGGCACCGCGAACGCCGCGGATATTGGGCGGCGTTCGCGGCAGTGTCAATCGTCAAGCGAATCGCAACCTCAGAACGCTTCGTCGAAGGCGACTTGTCCTTGCACCGCCATCTGATATGCGGAGACGCGTCGTTCGAAGAAGTTCGTGAGTTCCTGCACGTCTTGCAGCTCCATGAACGCGAATGGATTGCGCGCGTTGTAGCGAGGCGGCAAACGCAATGCGACGAGGCGTTGATCGGCAACGTACTCGAGGTACTGCCGCATTTCGCGTTTCGTGAGGCCGACAACGCCGCCCGAGAGCACGTCATCGGCAAACGCGCTTTCGCATTCGACCGCTTCGTCGATCATTGCTTGCACGTCTTTCGCCCAGCTCGCGTCGAACAAGTGCGGCTCTTCGCGCCGCACGGTATTCAACACCTCGAAAGCGAATGCCATGTGCGCACTCTCATCACGGAACACCCAGTTCGTGCCGGCAGCGAGCCCGGGCAGCAAACCGCGCGAGCGCAGGAAGTACACGTACGCAAAAGCGCCAAAGAAGAACAGACCTTCGATGCAACTCGCAAAGCACGTGAGATTCAGCAAGAACCGGCGCTTGTCGTCGTCATTCGCGATGTGCCCGAGATCGAACACGGCATCCGTCCACTTCTGGCAGAACTCAGCTTTAGCGCGAATCGAAGGAATGTTCTCGATGGCGGCGAACGCCTGCGCGCGACGCTGCTGATCCGGCACGTAGTTATCGAGTAGCGTCAGATAGAACTGGATGTGCAGAGCTTCTTCATACAACTGTCGCGACAAATACATGCGAGCTTCGGGCGAATTGATGTGGCGATACAGGCTGATTACTAGATTGTTCGACACGATCGAATCGCCGGTCGCGAAGAACGCGACCAGCCGCTCGATCAGATGCCGATCCGCAGGCGTCATGCGTTGCGCGAGATGACCGAGATCGATCTGAAAATCGATCTCCTCCACCGTCCAGGTGTTCTTGATCGCCGCGCGGTACATCTCATAGAAGCGCGGATAGCGCATCGGCCGGAGCGTCAGATCGAAGCCTGAATCCAGCAGGGAATGTTTGTTCATTGGCAGGCCTCACAACTTTCAGGATTTTCGAGCGAGCACACGACAGCGTTGGTATCGGCGAGCTCCTTGGCGACCACGGTCGTCTTCGCAATGTTCGTTGCCGGTCGTGAGCGCAGGTAGTACGTCGTCTTCAAACCGCGCTTCCAGGCATACATGTACATGCTGGAGAGCTGGCCGATCGTCGGGCTTGCCATGAACAGGTTCAGCGATTGGCTTTGATCGATGTAGGCGCCACGCTCGGCAGCCAGATCGATCAAGGCGCGCATCGGCAGCTCCCAAGCGGTGCGATAGATCGCACGCAGCTCTTCGGGAATTTCCGTGATCGATTGAACCGAACCGTCCGCGAGCTTGATGGCGTTGCGCATCTCCTCGGTCCATACGCCGAGCTGCTTCAGCTCTTCGACGAGATAACGATTGACCTGCAAAAAATCGCCAGACAGCGTTTCGCGTTTGAACAGGTTCGACACCTGCGGCTCGATGCACTCGTAGCAGCCCGCGATCGACGCAATGGTCGCGGTGGGCGCAATCGCGATCAGCAGGCTATTGCGCAAACCATGCGCTTTGATGTCCTCGCGCAGATCGTCCCAACGCTTGATGTCATCCGGCACGACCCCCCATGCATCGAACTGCAGTTCGCCTTGCGCCGCGCGGGTGTCTTTGAATGCATCGTGCGCGCCGAACTCGCGCGCCAACGCCATCGAGGTATGCAGGGCATTGAAGTAAATCGTTTCGGCAATGCGCGTTGAGAGCGTGCGGGCCGCCTCGCTGTCGAACGACAGACGCAGCTGAAAGAACACATCCTGCAAACCCATGACGCCGAGTCCGACCGGACGCCAGCGCATGTTCGAGGCACGCGCAGTCGCGATCGGATAGAAGTTGAGATCAATGACGCGATCGAGCTGGCGCACCGCGATCTGCACGGTCTGTGCAAGCTTGTCGAAATCGAAGCCCTCGGCGCCGACATGGCGGCCCAGATTGACTGAGCCGAGATTGCACACCGCAGTTTCGCCCGCGCTCGTCACTTCGAGAATTTCGGTGCACAGGTTCGATAAGTGAATCGTGTGCTCGCGTTTGAGCGTTTGATTCGAGGCGCGATTCGATTTGTCCTTGAACGTCATCCAGCCGTTACCCGTCTGCGCGAGCACGCGCATCATGCGTGCGTACAGATCGCGCGCGCGGATCGTGCGTTTCGCAACGCCGCGCGCCTCGGCTTGGAT
>CAZIXV010000156.1:0-8833 GCA_964543105.1 uncultured Steroidobacteraceae bacterium | reverse complement strand
TCGCGATCATCGACAAGCGCCGTCCGCGCGCGAACGAGTCCGAGGTGATGAACATCATCGGTGAGGTCAAAGGCAAGAGCTGCGTCCTGATCGATGACTTGGTCGATACCGCCGGCACGCTGTGCCACGCGGCGAAGGCGTTGAAAGACGCCGGCGCCAAGCATGTAGTTGCCTACATCACGCATGCGGTGTTGTCGGGACCGGCGATCGAGCGCATCAGTAAATCGGCGCTCGACGAACTCGTCGTCACCGACACGATTCCATTGCGTGAGGCAGCGCGCGAATGCCCGAACATCCGCCAACTCTCCGTCGCCGGCCTGCTCGCCGAAACGATGCGCCGCATCCGCGATGAGGAGAGCGTGAGTTCGTTGTATATCGATTAGTGATGAGTGATGGGTGAGAGTGATGGGCCTGTCTACCACTCGAAGCCTGCATTCATCTGGTGGCATGTCCGAACTGGTCGCGGTCGGGCATGTCTTTTTGGTGAGCACTGCTGGGCAGCGTGATGTTTCTTTCTGACTCATCACTCATCACCCATCAATCATCACCTTCTGTTGGAGTGTTTCCATGAAAACTGCGTTTGAACTCGTTGCCGATCAGCGGAGCGGCGAGCAGGGGAAGGGTGCGAGCCGCCGCCTGCGTCGTTCCGGCAAGGTGCCGGCAATTCTTTATGGCGGTCGATCCGAGCCGCAGCGTTTGGTTTTGGATCACCAGAATCTGCTGACGCTGCTCGTGAATGAGCGCTTCTATTCCACGATTCTGTCGTTGTCGATCGACGGTCAGAAACAAGCGGCAATTCTGAAAGACGTGCAGCGTCACCCGGCGAAGAACCAGATTCTTCACCTCGACCTGCAGCGCGTGCTCGAAGATGAACCGGTCCGCATGAAGGTGCCGCTGCACTTCCAGGGTGCCGCAGTGGCGCCGGGCGTGAAGACGCAGGGCGGTGTCGTATCGCACTTGCTGAACGACGTCGAAGTTCTGTGCTTGCCAAAGGATCTGCCAGCGTCGCTCATCGTCGATATGTCAGAGATGAACATCAACGACATCAAGCGTCTGTCCGATATTCCGCTGCCTGAAGGCGTGTCGCTCGTGTTGCTGCAACACGGCCGCGATGAAGCCATCGTGTCGATCCATCATCCGCGCGTCGAAGAAGCCGAAACCTCGGCGCAAGGCGATACGACCGCCGCGCCGGCGGCAGGTGCGCCTGCAGCGGCTGCTGCGCCGAAGAAAGACGCGGGCAAGAAGTAACGACGCCTGGCGGTCGGCATTCGCGCCGGCCGCCTCTCTCTTTACTCTGTTACGGCAGGACTTCGCGAAGTCTTGCCGTAACGCATTTGAGGCGCTGCGGTGAACGCCATGTCCGGCACCGATCTCAAAGTCATCGTTGGCCTCGGCAATCCGGGGCCCGAGCACTTGTTGACGCGTCACAACGCCGGGTTCTGGTTCGTGGACGCGCTCGCGGCGAAACTCGGCGCGCATTTTCGCAGCCATGCGAAATTTCATGGTGACCAGTGTCGAGTCACTCTCGCAGGCGCTGAGATCACGCTGCTCAAGCCGATGACGTACATGAATCGCAGCGGGCTTGCGATTCGCGCGCTCACCGACTACCTCAAAGTCACGCCGGCGCAAACGCTGGTGGTGCACGACGAACTCGATCTGCCCGTGGGCCAGGCGCGCTTCAAGCTCGGTGGCGGTCATGGCGGACACAATGGTTTGCGTGATGCCATCACTCATTTCGGCACGGACTTTTGGCGGTTGCGCTTGGGCGTCGGTCATCCGGGCGATCGCTCGGAAGTCATCGACTACGTGCTGCGCCGCGCGCCCAAGGACGAAGAGGAAAAAATTCTTGCTGCCGTCGCAAGCTGCGTCGATGCGCTGGAAATTTTCGTCGACAAGGGCGCCGAGCGCGCCATGAATTGGCTGCATGGCGCGAAGCGATAGTGATCGGGTGATCAAGTGATCCGGTGATCGTGGCCGGAAAGCCTTGCATCTCTCCGAGCCCCGAGCCCCGAGCCCCGAGCCCCGAGCCCCGAGCAATAGCCTCAACTAAGTGCCATCGGTCTTTTAACCTTGATCACCAGATCACCTCATCACCGGATCACCAAGTAAATTAAACATGGGCATCAAATGCGGCATCGTCGGCCTTCCCAACGTCGGTAAGTCGACGCTTTTCAATGCGCTGACACGCGCACAGATCGCTGCAGAGAACTATCCGTTCTGTACGATCGATCCGAACGTCGGGGTCGTGCCGGTGCCCGACCCGCGGCTCGATGAATTGGCAGCGATCGTGAAACCCGAACGCGTGTTGCCTGCGACCGTTGAGTTCGTCGACATCGCAGGTTTGGTTGCAGGCGCATCGAAGGGCGAGGGCCTGGGCAACAAATTCCTCTCGCACATTCGCGAGACCGACGCGATCGCGCATGTCGTGCGTTGTTTCGAAGACGATGACATCGTGCATGTCGCCGGCAGAATCAAACCGCTCGACGATATCGCCATCATCAATACCGAACTGGCGCTCGCGGACATGGATACGGTCGAGCGCGGATTGTTGCGTGCGGAGAAAGCGGCCAAGGCCGGCGATAAAGATGCGATCCGGCTGCGCGACCTGCTGAAGAAGGTCAAAGAGCACCTGGACGCCGGCCAACCTGTGCGCTCGCTCGTGAAAGATCCGGATGAGCGCAAGTTACTGAGCGAGCTGCATCTCATCACGATCAAACCGCTCATGTATGTCGCCAACGTGGCTGAGGATGGTTTCACGAACAACGCGCATCTCGATGCGGTGCGCGAACTGGCTGAGCGCGAGGATTCCGTCGTCGTCGCCGTGTGCGCAGCGATCGAAGCCGAGATTGCCCAACTCGACGAAGCGGACCGCGCGGATTTCTTGAATGAGCTCGGTCTTGAAGAGCCGGGCCTGAATCGCGTGATTCGCGGCGGCTACAGCTTGCTGGGATTACAAACCTATTTCACCGCCGGCGTAAAAGAAGTGCGCGCCTGGACGGTACGAGTAGGGGCGACCGCGCCGCAGGCCGCAGGCGTCATTCACACGGATTTCGAAAAAGGCTTCATTCGCGCCGAAGTGATCGCCTACGAAGACTTCATCGCGCATCGCGGAGAGCAGGGCGCGAAAGAGGCCGGCAAGCTGCGCCTGGAAGGCAAGGAATACATCGTGCGCGAAGGCGATGTAATGCATTTCAGGTTTAACGTGTAGCGGCGACGGCGAAGGGTCGACTGCGCTGGTGCGCCCGATTGAAAGTGCTAGGGACGGGCTGCTGGGCTGCCGGCCAGACGATGCTCCGAGCTGCCCGATGCTCACGCGCAGTGTCGATAGCCTGCCTAGCGTCAGCGTGCCGTCAGCTCGATCACCCCGCCAAGAAATCCAGCAAAGCTGCGTTGAATTCCTCGGCGCGCTCGATATTGGACAGGTGCGCACAATCGAGCGTCGTGAGTTTGGCCTCGGGAATGCTGTTTGCAATCAGCTCAGCATGCGGCAGCGGCGTGGCCGGATCCTGCGCGCCGGCAATGACGAGCGTGCGAGCGCTGATCGACTCAAGCGAATTTCTCAAATCCATGTCGCGAATCGCGCTCGCGCACGCCGCATAGCCCTTGGGATCGGCCGTCAAGATCATCTGCCGCACGCGCTCGACGGTGTCGGGTTGTGCCTGACGAAATTCCGGCGTGAACCACCGCTCGAGTGTCCCGTCGACGGAGCCGCCCAGGCCGCTCGCCCGGACGGCATCAATGCGGCTCTGCCAATTTTCGCGGGGTGGCATATGCGCGGAGGTGTTGCAGAGAACGAGCTTCAGCACGCGGTCGGGCCATTGGTGCGCGATCTGCATCGCCGTCATACCGCCGAGCGAGAGCCCGCATAGATGTGCTCGCGCGATCCCGCAAGCGTCGAGCACCGCCAGTGCATCGCGCGCCAATTGCTCGAGCGTCAACTCATCGCTGGAACCCGCGGATGATTGACCATGGCCGCGCGCGTCATAACGCACGCATTCGAAGCGATCGCTGAAGGCCGCGATCTGGGCGTCCCACATTTCCAGCGACGCCCCCAGGGAATTGATGAATAAAAGCGCGGGCGCGCCCTGGCGGGGTAAGTGGTCGTAGCGCAGTTTGGCGTCGTCGCTCGCAATGAATTTCATTGGTTGGCCGGCCCCTTAGCTTTCAGGATGGTGCGGGCCGG
The DNA here is from genome assembly GCA_964543105.1 of uncultured Steroidobacteraceae bacterium. Lineage (GTDB taxonomy): Bacteria > Pseudomonadota > Gammaproteobacteria > Steroidobacterales > Steroidobacteraceae > Steroidobacter. The sequence goes on along the minus strand of CAZIXV010000156.1, from coordinate 4,650 downwards.
CATGTTAACTGCTCGCGGCAGGGTACTTGAGCCGCAATGTCCGTAGGTTCAGCACCGTGGGCGCCGGTGCGCCTGCTGATTCCTTGACACCGCTTCGCGTCGTCCAGACAATGCCCGCCCCTCGGCCGACCTGCTCCGCCGCGGGTCCCCAGGAATGGCTAGGTAGCTCAGCCGGTTAGAGCGTGGCACTCATAATGCCGAGGTCGTGAGTTCGAGTCTCACCCTAGCCACCAAACTCCCTCCTTTTCGCTGCTCATGTCGATCCCCTGTTCTCCCACAGCGGTTCGCACACGGCTCTTCGCCGATCTCTTCGACAAAGTCACGCTCGTCAGGGGCGCATCGAGCGGTTCTTGGCGGCACTTCGCGCGGGTGCTAAGGCCGCGGTCCGGACGTCACGCGGAGCTATTCCGTGGTGGCATCGCTCGCGCGACTCAGCGCGGATATGGGGCATCGATATTCTCGCCAACAATGTCGGCGCCTTGGTGTCGAAGCCGTTGCTCGAACAAACCGAAGACGATTGGGACGCAGCCAGTGATGTGAGCCTTAGGCGTGCGTTTCTTGTCCCACGGCGCCGGATGCGCGAGGCGTAGTTTATGCGTTGCATTGTCAACATAAAATCGATTGTGAGCTTTCGGCAGGGTAGATCACACCGTATGCAGCATGCAAAGCGGGGCCGGTCGCTATAGCTGGAAAGGGCTCGGGGCTCGGGACTCGGGCAAGAAAGAACTGCACCGCCTCTGGCCCGAGCCCCGCGCCCCGAGCCCCGTCTTCTCTTCCGCGCTCTGTCATTTTTCGCCACGATCTTTAAGCGTTCCGCAATATGGCGTGCGAGTTCGTGTCCGTTTGCAGGTCTTCAATAGCTCCCAAGGGTAGATCGTCACCCCACTCGCAAAGGCGAGTAACGACGAGATCTCAAGTCGAGGAGCGAATCATGTTCAAGAAAACGTTGGTCGGTGCAGTGGCTTTGGCGTTGACTGCGAGTGCGGCGCACGCCGGGGAAAACAAATTCACCAAAGAGGAGGGTGCCGGCATGGTGACGGGGGCCACAGCAGGTGCGATCGTCGGCGGTCCGATCGGCGCATTCGTCGGCTTGATGGTCGGCGGGATCGTCGGCGATAGCATCGGTCATGCGAAGCGCGCTGAACTGCAGGCTCAGTTTCTTCAAGACGAATTGATCGAAACGCGTATCGCCCTGGCTCGAGCGAGTGAGCAGACCGGAGGTAATGACACGATGTTCAGTGCGCTTGCGGAGCGTCTGCATGCGGATGTGTTGTTTCGCACGGGAAGCGCCGAGATGGATGCGCAGATGCTGACGAAGTTAAGCGAGATCGGTCGCTTGATCGGCTCGCATCAAACGCTCGAAGTGCAATTGCATGGCTTCGCGGATCCGCGGGGTAATAGCGAGGACAACCTGAGACTGTCTGCACAACGTGCGGAGGCGGTACGCGCGGCGCTCATCGATGGCGGTGCGGATCCGGCGCAGATCGCGGTCTCGGCACATGGCGCGGACCTGGCGACGGCCGCCAAAGGGGATGTTGAAGCGTACGCATGGGAGCGTCGCGTCAGTCTCTCCATCCGCCCCGTCGGGGAAGGCTCGGTGGCACGCACGCAATGATCCGAGCAGCACGCGAGCCGATGCTTGGCGCCGGCTCGCTTCGTGCGACTCCCATCCTTCCTCGCGCTGCAACTCACCTTGTCGAGATCAAATCATGTGTCTGGCGAATATTGTTCTGAGCAATCTGCATTCGGTCGACGACGCGCATGCAATCGGCGCCAAGGATGGCAGCGTCGAGTTGACGGAGTCTGCCGAAGAAGTCAGCGGCCGTTCGCCGCGCGCGCCGTCCGCATCTGTGCACTCAGCACAGCCTGAGCGCGGGATGCCCCATCGGGACGCTTAATTTCAGTGCGCCGCTGCATCGGCGCGCGCCGATTTGGGGCGAGTGAGCCGCATTCGGTGCGCGATCGTGCAGCGGCTTGCATCGGGGCAGTGCGAGAAACACTAGACAGTCGCACGATCCATCCAGTATTTCGTCACCCAATACGCTTATGCGGACGTCCCCATCATCGCGAGTGCGCATGACATTGCCCTTGGCACGCTTGCTGCATTTCTTCATCGCGAGTGCATGTCGTCCTCTCTCAGCAAAAATTTTCTGGCGGCGACATGCGTGATCAGCTACCGCGCCTACGGCGCTTTGTTTTCCACCACAAGGGGAGACCCATGCGAAATATGAGGATTCTGGCCGCGCTTGGATTGTTCGCGACCGCAGGAGCGGCCAATGCCGAGTTGTCATCAACCTGGGCATTGACGAATGACTATGACTTTCGCGGTACTTCTCAATCGTCCGAGGATCCTGCCATTCAAGGCAGTCTCGATTTCTCGATGGAAAATGGCTGGTATGTCGGCACCTGGGCGAGCAACGTGGACTTCGGACCGGGCGATCCAGCAGACGTGGAAGTCAATCTCTACACGGGCTTTTCAGGTGGCGCCGAAGAGGGTCTCGGTTGGGACGTTGGCATCACCTACTACCTCTACCCAGATGAGTCCGATTACAACTACCCGGAAATCTACGGCAAGTTGAGCTACGGCATGTTCTCCGGCGCGGTGTACTACTCGAACGACTGGGTGAACAGCGATGAGGATTCGTTATACGTGAGCGGTGATGTGTCGGTGCCGCTCGGCGATGTGTTCTCGATCAATGCACACCTTGGCTATAGCTTTGGCGACTACTTCGACAACATCGACTCGGAATACATGGACTACTCGATCGGCGTCGGCGCAACGTTCGGAAAGTTCGATTTCGATCTGAAGTATGTCGATACGGATCTCGACGAAGGCGATGCATTGTTCAGCAGCGATGATGTCTTCAATACAGAAGGCCGCGTCATTCTGACGGTCTCCACGACCTTCCCCTGGTAGGCCGCGGTGAGTTGAGGCGAACGCTCAAGGCGTCTGCGTACTGCAGCGCCTTGATCGCTCACCGAGCCTCACTGAATATCTTTCAGTACCTCCGCCAGGGTGGTGACGATCTGATCGATCTGGTTCGACTCGATAACGAGTGGCGGCGACAGCGCGATGACATCGCCTGTCGTTCGCACGAGCAGACCCTTCTCGAATGCCTTCACGAAGACTTCGTACGCGCGTGCTGCCGGTGCGCCCGCACGTGGTTGCAGTTCGATGCCGGCGACGAGGCCGATGTTGCGGACATCGATGACGAGAGGCGATTCGCGCAGCGAATGCACGGCGTCCTCCCATTGCTGCGCGAGCGTCGCAGCGCGTGTCAGTAACCCTTCACGTTCATATATCTCCTGCGCGGCGAGGCCGGCAGCGCACGCGAGCGGGTGTGCGGAATAGGTGTAGCCGTGAAACAGTTCGATCGCGCTCTGGGGGCCTTGCATGAAGGCCTCGTAGATTTCCTTGCGCACGAACACGGCGCCCATCGGCACGGCGCCATTCGTGAGTCCCTTCGCCGCCGTAATGATGTCGGGCACGACATCGAAGCAATGCGCACCAAAGGGCGCGCCCAGACGACCGAAGCCGGTGATCACTTCATCAAAGATCAGCAAGATGCCGTGCTTGTCGCAGATCGAACGCAGACGCTGCAGATAGCCTTCGGGCGGCAGGATGACGCCGGCGGAACCGGCAACGGGCTCGACGATGACGGCGGCGATCGTCGATGCGTCATGCAAGGCAATGATTCGTTCGAGATCGTCTGCGAGATGCGCGCCCCACTTCGGTACGCCGCGCGAGAAAGCGTTGTGCTCGAGATTGAGCGTGTGGGGTAGATGATCGACGCCGGGCAACAGGCTCCCGAAGAACTTGCGGTTGTTCACCATGCCGCCGACGGAAATTCCGCCGAAGCCCACGCCGTGGTAGCCCTTTTCCCGGCCGATGAGGCGCGTACGCGATGCCTCGCCACGCACGCGCTGATAGGCAAGCGCGATCTTCAATGCCGTATCGACGGATTCCGAGCCTGAGTTCGTGAAGAACACGTGGTCGAGACAGGGCGGTGCGATCTCGATGAGTTTGTTCGCAAGTTCGAACGCGAGCGGATGGCCCATCTGAAAAGGCGGTGCGTAGTCCATCGTCGCGATCTGCTCGCTGACCGCAGCCGTGATTTCTTCGCGGCCATGACCGGCATTCACGCACCACAAGCCGGCGACGCCATCGAGGATTTCGCGTCCGTCGTCCGTCCAGTAATGCATCCCCTGCGCGCGGGCGAGCAGGCGCGGGTTCGCCTTGAATTGTCGATTTGCGGTGAAGGGCATCCAAAGCGCTTCGAGATCGGCGCGGCGTGGGGGCGTGCTCATGTGAAGCTCACGAGGTGGGGAGTGCGATGGTAAGGAAATCGAAGAGTAGGCAGCAATGCGGCCCAACCGGCAGCACCATGCAGGGCTTTACCTTTGCTCGGCCGCGTGGACGAAGCCGATCATGAGCGTTGTGGCGCGCTGTCGATAGCGGATCCCCCAGGCCACAGTGCGAGACGGGCGCGTGCGTCGCTGGTAGGAACATGCTGACGGCGGTGCTTGCGGCTCTGTTGCCAAGCCGGCTGCGTATTTCTTCCAAGGTGGCGCGCGAGTCGCCAGCGGATATATGCAGGCGCTCTGACGAATGCGGGCTAGACTTCTGCTGAATTGCCCGCATATTCGCCC
>CAZIXV010000155.1:0-8840 GCA_964543105.1 uncultured Steroidobacteraceae bacterium | reverse complement strand
GATCACCAGATCACCAGATCACCAGATCACCAGATCACCAGATCACCAGATCACCTAGATCACCTAGATCACCTGGCTTTGGGCATATACGCGATCCCAATCTGCATCCCAATATCCGGCGTGTTGTTGAAATTCGAGACGTTCTCGGTGAGTGCGAGGCTCCACAGTACGTTGCGACCGCGCGATTGGACGCCGAGGCTCAGCTGATATTTTTCTTCTTTCAATTCATCGAGCGTGGTCTCCTCGATGACGCTCGTGCTCGCGTATCCCTGCAGAATGAGGCTCGTGCGCGGAGTCAGTCCGTAGCTATAACCCACGATGAGTGTCGGGATGATCTGCGAGGCGTCGCCCGGAATCTCGGGGCCGCCCGAGTAATACACGCCGCTGCCGCTGAGATACATCGCATGTCGACCCGTCTCACCGAGTCGGCGCTGCAAGGTGATCTGTACGCCGTAATCGTTGCGGCCGGTCGATAACAAAAAGCGTTCGCCGTCCACCGCGACTTTCGCTGCAGCTTCTACGACGACATCCCAACCAAAACGCGGCTGCGGCAGTGAGTAGCGCACGCCGAAGACGGGATCGCCGAAGCCGCCATCCGTATTGCGATCGAGTTGCGCAAACTGGTTTTCGCCAATGCTGTAAAGGATCTGAAAACGATCGCGTGCGACGAAGTCGCGTCCTTGCTGGCTGAAGCCAAACGTGTCGTGGAACGATTCGATCGTGCTATCGAGCAACCCCTTGCCATAGTTGATGTACGGCACGGTGAGATATGCGCTCCAGTATTCGCTGAAGCGACGTTGAATGATCAGATCGGCGTAACCCACCTCGCCGTCGACGTAATAAGCATCTTCTCCCGAACTCAGAATCGCTGCGGCATCTTCGGGGCGAATCGGTTGGCGGCCGACATTGCGCTGCTCGAGGAAGTCGCGCACGTTGCGGCTCATCACGAATGTGTTTTGATAGCCGTATTGAATCTCGAACGTCCAGGTGCCGACTTCCGCGTCTGCCGTGTGCGCCGGGAGCATGTCGAGCCGATAAAGTCCGAATGGGGTTAGATCGCGACCGCGCAACAAGCCGGTGTGGCTCCACTGCTGCACGACCTCGCGCTCGCGACCGTCTTCTTCGATGCGTTCGGTAATCGAGCTGTCCGGCGGTTCAGCGTCTTGTGCGTTTGCGACGCCGCTCAGAGCGGCGATCGTCACCATCGCAATGGCAGTGCGTAGGAACATGGTTGCTCGGTGCTGAGAATTGCCGACCAACGTTCCGTGCAGGAACGCGGTTCCGCGCAGGTCCGTCTCTCTAAACTCAGTTCGCGCCTGCCTAAATCCCGTTCGTGCCTCCCTAAACTCGTTCGTGCTGAGCTTGGTCGAAGCATCTTGTTTCTGGCCCTTCAATGAAGCTCAGGACGAACTCAGTGGGCTAACCCTTCGGCGAGCTCAGGCGAAACGGGATTCTGCGAACTCCGAGCGAATGGGTCAGTTCAGGGCGAACGTTCGGCGCTACAGCACTTTGCCCGGATTCATGATGCCGTTCGGATCGAGCGTCTTTTTGATCGAGCGCATGACATCCAGCGCGACTGGATCTTTGTATTGCGCAAGTTCCGCGCGTTTCAAACGGCCGATGCCGTGTTCGGCGCTGAAGCTGCCGCCGTATTGCGCGACGAGGTCATGCACCGCGCGATGGATGCGTGGTGCGAGCGCGAGGAATTCCTCAGCCGGTTGGTCGTGGGCTTGATTCACATTGAAATGCAGATTGCCGTCACCGAGATGACCGTATGTGACGAGTTGGCCGCTCGGATTGATCTCGAGAATGGCGCGCGAGCCTTCGACGATAAAGCGCGGCAATTCGCTCGTCGTCACCGAGATGTCGTGCTTGATGCTCGCGCCATCGAGACGTTGCGCTTCAGGAATGCTTTCACGCAGCCGCCAGAGCACATCGCGTTGCGCGTCGCTCTCGGCGAAGACCGCATTCAGGATTTCGTTGGCCGCTAACGCCGCTTCGAGTTCGTTTTCCATCGCTTCGCGCAGGCCGCTGGCTTGCTTGCCGGCACCGATCTCGAGCAGCACGTACCAGTCGTAGCGTTCGTCGAACGGATCGTTCGCGTTGGGAATATGCCGCGTGACCAGGTCGATGCCGATGCGCGGCACCAGTTCGAACGTCGACACCAGATCGCCGCTCGCGGCACGCAAGCGCGACAACAGCGCGACCGCTGCTTGCGGATCGGGCACGGCCGCAAAAGCGGTGACGAGCGTTGCAGGGCGAGAGAAGAGCTTCACCGCGGCGGCCGTAATGATGCCGAGCGTGCCTTCAGCGCCGATGAAGAGATCGCGCAGGTCGTAGCCGGTGTTGTCCTTGCGCAAGGACTTCAACGCATCGAGCACGCGCCCGTCCGGGAGCACGACTTCGAGGCCGAGCACGAGGTCGCGCATCATTCCATAGCGCAACACGGCGGTGCCGCCAGCGTTCGTCGAAAGATTCCCGCCCAACTGACACGAGCCTTCGGACCCCAGGCTCAAGGGAAACAAGCGATCCACATCGGCCGCGGCGGTTTGCACATCCCGCAACACGCAGCCAGCTTCGGCAATCATCGTGTAATTGTGTGGATCGACCGCGCGCACGCGGCGCATGCGCGACATCGACAGCACGACCTGCGACCCGTCCTCGCTCGGCGCAGTGCCGCCGCAATAGCCAGTGTTACCGCCGACCGGTACGACGCCGACGCGCGCTTCATTGCACGCTTTCAGGATGGCGGCGACCTGTGCAGTCGATTCAGGCCGCAGCACGAGCGGCGTCGTGCCGCGGTAAAGCTGGCGGTGGTCGGTCGTGAACGGCTCGATATCGAACGGCTGGTCGAAGTAACCCTGAGGTCCAACGATCGAGCGCAACTGATCGAGTAGCGCCGCCCGAACCATCTCAGCTGGCCTGCCGCAACGCCGCGATGCGCTCTTCCAGCGGCGGATGCGTCATGAACAAGCGTTTCAAGCCCTTTGCGATCGTGCCGTTGATGCCGAAAGCCGCCATCTTTTCCGGCAAAGGACCGGGGCGCTGCATGCGCAGGCGCTCGAGCGCCGCGACCATCGCGTCGCGTCCCGCCAGATGTGCACCGCCGGCGTCGGCCCGGAACTCGCGATAGCGGGAGAACCACATGACGATCATCGAGGCGAGGATGCCCAACACGATTTCGGCCACGATGACGGTAATCCAGAACGCCGGGCCGTGGCCGCGCTCGGTCTTGAAGACGACGCGATCGATCGTGTGACCGATGACACGCGAGATGAAAATCACGAATGTATTCACGACACCCTGGACGAGCGCGAGCGTCACCATGTCGCCATTGGCGACGTGGCTGACTTCGTGGCCGACCACGGCTTCTGCTTCCTCGCGCGTCATGACGCGTAACAAACCGGTGCTGACGGCGACCAATGCGTTGTCGCGCCGCGCCCCGGTGGCGAAGGCGTTGGCTTCGGGCGAATCGAAAATACCGACCTCAGGCATACCGATGCCGGCGATCTGCGCGTGGCGGCGTACCGTTTCGACGAGCCAGGCTTCTTCGGAATTACGTGCCTGCTCAATGATGCGCACGCCCATGGCGCGTTTGGCGGACCACTTGGAGATCGCAAGAGAAATGAGCGCGCCGGCAAAGCCGAACACCGCCGAAAAGATCAGCAAGTTGTTGAGATTCAGCCCGGTGCCTTGCTCATCGAGAATGCGATCGACGCCGAGCAGGCGCAGGGTAATGCTCAGTACGAAGATGACCGCCAGGTTGGTGGCCAGGAAAAGAAAGACGCGCTTCATAGATCCTCATCCAGGGACGCGGGTAGGTCGAATATCGGGCTGCCAGCGCAAGCTTCAACTACGTCTGGCGGCTCGATGGTCAGTGGACCATGGACAACGAGAACACGTTGTCCGTTCCGAGAATATTTTAGGCGGGGCCCCTGCGCCGAGGGCCGCAAGTTAGCGAGGATGGGGTGCGCGTACGAGGGTGCGGCTGGTCAATTTGAAGAACGAAGCTCAGGCGCGACCGTTGTAGTCGTCGTCGAGGTCGTCATCGTCGTCATCTTCGTCGTCCCAATCGTCGTCGTCCTCGTCCCAATCGTCGTCGTCGTCATCGTCGAGGTCCTCGTCGTCCTCGTCGTCATCATCTTCTTCGTCATCGCTCGACCAGCCCTCCGGCTCATCGGCTTTTTCGAGGTCGAGTTCGTGCCAGGTGTCGAGATCGATCTCTTCGGTGTCGCCGTTTTCATAAATGATCCCCACGATCTCCTCATCCGGATCGACGGAAACCACCTGGAAGATTTCGTTCTCTTCCAAATCTTCGTACCACTGCCCTTGAACCGGGTCGTAGTCTCTGCCCACGTGACACCTCAGAACGATCGACGATAACCGGCTACACCCGGCGGCGCGATATTAGGGGGTTCGCCCCGCGGCAAGCAACGGTATGCTGCGCACCTGCCGTTCAATCGCGATGCCTCTGCTAAACTGCCGCGCACTTTCGGTGTTCCGATTCATCGTGCACTGTCGTTTGCCACGCGAACCGCGCAATCGTTCGCTCGCTTCCCCATCCTTGCAAACCTGGTTATGACCGACCGCAACATTGCTGCCGAAGTACCGCCTGCGAGCGCGGCACCTTTGATCAATGCGCGGCGAATCGTCATCAAGGTCGGCTCGGCGCTGCTCGTAGATCCTGCGACCAACGATGTAAATCGGGCATGGGTCGAAAGCCTGGCGGCGGATATCGCGCAGCTTCGGCAGCGCGGTCAGGAAGTGCTACTCGTATCTTCCGGCGCGATCGCGCTCGGCCGGCGTCGTCTGGGGCTCGAGCTTGGCAGGTTGCGCTTGGAAGAAAGCCAGGCCGCAGCCGCAGTCGGCCAAATCCGCTTGGCGCATGCCTGGGCCGCCATGCTCGAGGAGCATGGCATGACGGTGGCGCAAATATTGCTGACATTGGGCGATACCGAGCAGCGCCGGCGCTACCTCAACGCGCGCAGCACGCTAAGCGCGTTGTTACGGCTTGGCGCGATCCCCGTCATCAACGAAAACGATACCGTCGCCACCGCAGAGATTCGTTACGGCGATAACGATCGCCTGGCGGCGCGCGTTGCGCAAATGGCGAGCGCGGATTGTCTGGTGTTGTTGTCCGATGTCGACGGGATGTACACCGCCGATCCGACGCGCAATCCGCAGGCGAAATTTCTCCCCTCGATCCGCGCGATCACATCCGAGATCGAAGCGATGGCTGGCGGCGTGTCCTCGGACGTAGGCTCGGGCGGCATGGCGACGAAAGTGGCTGCCGCGAAGATCGCGGTCGCCGCCGGGTGTCATATGTGCATTGCACGCGGGCGCGATCTGCATCCCTTGCGCCAGATCGAAAATGGCGCCCGCTGCACGTGGTTCTATCCGAACGCATCTCCGGCGACGGTCCGTAAACAGTGGATTGCTGGTGCGCTCAAACCGGCAGGTGAAGTCGTCATCGACGCGGGCGCCGCGCGCGCCTTGCGCAATGGCAAAAGTTTGTTACCGGCGGGCGTGATGAGCGTGCGCGGCCGGTTCGAGCGCGGCGATGCGCTCATCGTCCGAGATGAAAATGGCCGCGAACTCGCGCGCGGCCTGTCAGCGTATTCGAATGATGATGCAGAGCGCCTGCGCGGACGAAAGTCCGCGGAAATCGAAGCGCTCCTAGGGTTTCGCGGCCGCGATGAGTTGATTCATCGCGATGATCTCGTGCTTACTGACGGTTGACCGTTGGCGGTCAGAGCCACGGTCTCCGCAATCGGCATTTAAACGCTGAAGGGAAGGTGTAGGCGTTTAAACATGTGACGTGTACGAGTGTAGGTCAGGCTCGTTACACGTCTACACAATCGAAGCGCCGAGGCACTCTGACCGTCAACCGTCAACCGTCAACCGTCAACTAACTCGTCACAGCCGATTTTCTGGGATATCAAAATACCGCGACGCGGGTGGATCGCTTGCGGGGAAGGTATCTGCGATCGTTTTGTCGATCTCCGGTTCGGCTTTCGCTTGCTCGCGTCGTGCGCGGAAATTGCGTGCGCACATACCTATCATCGGTGCGGCGATGAGGGCCACTGCGCCAACGATCGCGAGCAGGCGCAAAGTGTCGCTGCTGCGGGCGTCACCGCTTCGATACAAGTTGTCGTCCAAATACTCTGAGCTGTAATCGCGCATGTGCTGTACCTCTTCCTGCTGACGTGACGCCGCCAATCGTGTTCGATGCGCGTGCGTCGCCTCTGGCAAGGATGACGCGCCGGGTGCGAGCGCGGTTCCCCCCGGCGCGCGTACGGACTACAGCTTCGGCGGAACGATCGGATGCGAACTCGATAATGCGCCATCGACGGGAAACGCCTGACCGTTGACGTACGAGGCTTCGTCGCTGGCAAGGAACAGTGCCATGTACGCAATCTCGATTGGCGCACCGGCGCGGCGCAATGGATTCAATTGTCCGATCTTGTGCTCGGTGCCGCGTGAGCGTGCGTGATCGAACACGGGTTTGGTCATGCCGGTTTCGATGAGTCCGGGACAGACCGCGTTGATGCGCACGTTCGTGCCGCTCAATTGATAGGCCGTGGTTTGGACGAGGCTGATCACGCCTGCTTTGCTCGCGCTATACGGTGATCCGCCGGCGCCTGAGCGCAATCCGGCGACCGATGCCGTGCAGATGATGGAGCCTCGATTACGCGGCGTCATGACCCGCGCTGCATGCTTCACCGCCAGGAAGGTGCCCAGCAAATTCACTTGCAGAATGCGCGTCCACTGCTCGAGTGTCTGTTCCTGCAACGGCACCATGCCACCGCTGATGCCTGCATTCGCGAAACACACATCGAGCGCACCGTATTCGCGCACGGCGGTCTCGACCGCTTCGATGACATTGGCTTCCGCGGATGAATCTCTGACGAACGCGGTGACGCGGCCACCGGCATTGCGAATTTCGGCGGCCGTTGCTTCGACGGCTTCGGATTGATCGAGGATGACGAGATCCGCGCCCTCCTGAGCAAATAAAATCGCGCTTGCGCGGCCGATGCCGCTAGCTGCGCCCGTAACGAGTGCCGTCTTACCTTCCAGTCGCTTCATGATGATTTCTTCGCTCCTCTTGGTTTTCTCGCGGCGCGATTGCAGGGCGCGCAGTTTGCGACTGGGTGCGCGCGCTGCGCAACCGCAGGCGTGCTGTGGCATTGTGGCGCTTGGTTTTTTCGCGCTTCGAAAGATATGTCAATGAACGCAGAACGCTTGCTCCAACAGGACTTCGGCCTGATCGCAGATCTCGTACGTGCGCACGCGCAAGCTCGACCGGCGCATCCGGCGTTGATCGCAGGCGAGGCGGTGCTCACGTACGGGGAGCTAGATGCGCTGATGGATCGCATTGCGGCCTCGTTGCAACGAGATGGTCTGCGCGTTGGCGATGTCATCGCCATTTGTGCGCTGTCGTGTGTCGAATACGGCGCCGTGTTCCTGGGTGCGCTGCGCGCCGGTGTCGTCGTCGCACCGCTTGCCCCCTCGTCGACCAACGAAGCGCTGCTCGGCATGCTGCGCGATTGCGGCGCGAAACGGTTTTTTATCGACGCGAGCGTGGCGCAGGCGCTCGGCAACAGCGAACTGCCCGCAGACGTACAGGTCATCACACTGGATGGCGACGATGCGCGCTCATTGCAGACATGGCTTGTGTCGCCGGGGACGCAACCGCAACCCGTCACCATCGATCCTGACGCCCCGTTCAACATCATCTATTCATCCGGCACGACCGGTCTTCCGAAAGGCATCGTGCAGCCGCATCGCATGCGCTGGGCGCATGTGAAGCGCGCGGCGAACTCGGGCTACAACACCCAGGCCGTGACCATTTGCTCGACGCCGTTGTATTCGAACACGACGCTCGTGAGCTTCTTTCCCGCGATGGCCGGCGGCGGCACGATCGTGTTGATGCCGAAGTTCGACGCGGTGAAATTCCTGGAACTGGCGCAGAAGCATCGAGCGACTCACGCAATGCTCGTGCCGGTCCAGTATCAACGCATCATGGACGTGCCGGATTTCGATCAGTACGACTTGTCGAGCTTCAAAATGAAGTTCTGTACCAGCGCGCCGTTTGCCGCTGCCTTGAAAGCCGACATTCTGCGGCGCTGGCCGGGCGGGCTGACCGAGTACTACGGCATGACGGAAGGCGGCTGCACGTTCATTCTCGCCGCGCACGAGTTTCCGACGAAGCTGCACACCGTCGGCAAGCCGGCACCCGATCACGAAGTCAAACTGATCGATGAGCAGGGCAACGAAGTGCCGTCCGGTGAAGTCGGCGAAGTCGTGGGCCGCTCGCCCACCGCGATGATGACGGGCTATTTCAATCTGCCGCAGAAAACCTCCGAGGCCGAGTGGTACGACGCGAACGGCACGCGCTTCATTCGCACGGGTGATGTCGGCCGACTCGATGAGGAGGGCTTTCTGACGCTGCTCGATCGTAAGAAAGACATGATCATCTCGGGCGGTTTCAATATTTATCCGAGTGATCTGGAGGCCGTGTTGTTGCAGCACGCGGCGGTCAAAGATGCCGCGGTCGTGGGAGTAGCGTCGCGCGAATGGGGTGAAACGCCGGTCGCCTTCGTCGAACTCAAACCCGGCTGCAGCGAGGGCGCGGAAGACATCCGCGCTTGGGCGAACGCCCGCGTCGGCAAGACGCAGCGCCTGAGCGCGTTGCATATCGTGGCCACATTGCCGCGCAACGCGATCGGCAAAGTGCTGAAGCGCGAACTGCGCGCACAACACAAGGTTTCATGAGTTGCTGAGCGGCAAAGCGCGGCGACCCCGACGAAGAGGCGGTTTCGTTTAGCCGCCGCTCTGAG
>CAZIXV010000154.1:0-8912 GCA_964543105.1 uncultured Steroidobacteraceae bacterium | reverse complement strand
GGGCGTATCACGCGCTCGCGCCCCTTCGCGCCGCGGCGGAAGCACGTGGGATGGATGATTTCTCACCGCTTTGGGCCGGCACGACGCCGAATACGTTCGCGGGAATCAGCGCCGCTGAAATCACCAAGCGACTGGCCTGCTAAACAGTCGTCGACGTGTCCTCAGGAATGACCGCGATCGCTTCGATTTCAAGCATCGCGTCCGGCGAATAGAGCGATGAGACCTCCACGATCGTGTCCGCCGGATACGGCGGCGTGAACCACTTGCGTCGCAACTCCACGATCTTCGGAAAGTTGCTCATCGACGTCACAAAGATCGTTACCTTCACGATGTGTTCGAGCCCAGAGCCGCCTGCCTTGAGCACGCGCTCCAGATTGAGGAACGTCAGTTCAGCTTGTCGATCGAAATCGCCCACGCCGACGAGATTGCCGTCCTCACCCAACGCCGCTTGCCCGGAAACGAACAGCAATGAGCCCGTACGGATTGCCTGTGAGATGAGATAAGGCTCGTACAAATCCGGTTCAGTCTTGACTGCAATCCGCTTCATGAGTGTCTCCAGGTTTGTAAGTCGAAAAGCGATTGTCCGCTGCGTTCATAGGTTGAACAACCGTGACTAATTCGGTTGACCGATGTCGTGTGCACGAAGGTGGCATGCAAATCCATATGCTCGACGACGGCGCTATCGCTTCGTCAAACGCGACGGCACGACGATCGGCAGCCGCATCCCGACGCAGAGCGGTGATTGGGCGCAATTCCCGCTAGATCTTGGATGATTCACACCATTCCGCAAGAAGATTGGAATTCGAAAGCTTGGTTGTTGCGGCTCGCCGCGTCGGCTGCTTTCGGCCAGAGCGGACATAAGCCGATGACTAGCTCTTCTTCCCCGCCTCGAACACCGTCCGCCCACCGAACTCTTCGGACCGAGCCCTCTCACCCTCAACAAACTCCTCAAACGTCGGCCCACTCGCAGCCCGCTCCAACCTCCGCGCCTGCTCATCCAGCCGCCGAATCGCCGCGAGCCGGTCGTCGTCGCCTAGCTTTGCTTTATCAACGGCATCCTTCAGCACGCGGATCGTTTCGTCATAGACCTTGAGCGGGACGGGAAACGGGTGGCCGTCTTTGCCGCCGTGGGCGAGCGAGAATCTTGCGGGGTCGGTGAAGCGTGACGGCGTACCGTGGAGCACTTCGGCGACGAAGGCTAGTGATGCGACGGTGCGGGCGCCGACGCCGGGGATCATGAGCAATTCGGTGAAGTCTTTCGGGCCGCGGTCTGCGGCGGCGGCGAGGACGCCGTGCAGGCGCTTCAACATCACGTCGCTGGCACGCACGTCATGATGGTGAGGCATTTGTAGATGCGGCAGCGGAGCGGACGGGCTTGGAAAGGGCTCGGGGCTTGGGGCTCGGGCCAGAGCGGTTGCACCTGTCGCGACCGGAAGTTCGGGAAACAAACTCAGCGTCGAGCCTCGCGACTCGCGCAATCGGCGCAGCACATTGATCGTGCGATCCGGTCCTTCGTAGACGAGTTCCAATCCGGCGCGTCGATTTTTTTCGGCGCGTTTGTCGGCGAGGTTGACGATCGCGCCTTGGTTGCGGCCTTCGATGCCGGTGTGGGGTGAATCGAGAAAGCCATCGAGCGTTTCGGACAGCCAGTGATAACGTCGCGCTTCGCGGCGTGCTTCGGACATGCCTTGTTGCACCACGCACCAGCGCCCTTCGTTCGTGACGATGAAGCCGTGCAAGTAGAGGTCATAGCCGTCTTGCACGGCGGCGCTGTCGACTTTTGCAACCAGCTTGCTGGCTTGCGTGAGCGCCGAAGCGTCGAGACCGGTGCGCTCGCCGATCGCCATGAGTTCGGCGGGCGTCTTGCGCGACTGCGCACCCTTGCCACCGCAGACGTAGATGCCGAGTTCGCGTTCGAGCGGCGCAAGGCCGCGCTTCAATGCACCGAGTACGCTCGTCGTGATGCCGGAGGAATGCCAATCCATACCCATCACGGCGCCGAACGACTGAAACCAGAACGGATGCGATAAACGTCGCAGCACTTCATCGCGACCGTAGTGATGCACGATCGCTTCGACGATGACGCGCCCGAGCGACGCCATGCGCGTGGAGAGCCACGGCGGCACGCGTCCGCCGTGCAAGGGAAGATCGGCGCTGCCGCTGCGTTTGGGTCCACTCATCGTGCCGTTATACCGCGTCGCTACGTTCGGCACTTCCCCGTGACGCATCCGTTCGAATCGATGACACCGTGCCTCATGAGCCACTCGCGTGCGTCGTCTGCATCCTCTTCGAACCAGCGCTGTGCGGAGCCGAGACGGAAGGTGTAACCCCATGCATCCATGTCTTGCCACATGCGTGCACGGCTGAAATCTGGTAGCGCATCCGCCCAGAGAATCTGCAAATAGCACACGGCGTTTTCTTCGGGATGGTCGCCGCCGGCATCCTGCCGCAGTTGCGCGCGGCGCTCGGCGTCCATGCAGACGAAATGCGCCGCTTCGTGTAGCGCGGAATGCGCCGGCGTGTCCTCCCGCACGTACAGGGTGTTCGCGATCAAACCGGCTTCGGATTCACCCCAATAGGAGCCCGGAATCGTCTTGCCGATAGGCAATACTTCGATGCGCAACGCATACGGTTGCAGCAGCTTTCGCAATGGATCGATGCCAACATCGGCAATCGCAACAACCTCATCAGCCATTCGTTTCGATGCCTGCCGCTCGAGCGGCGGTACGCGTCGCCAGTTCGAGCTGAGTTACCGCACTCGCGAGCTGACCATGCAACTCATGTTCAGACACGCCATGCAGGTGCTCTGGACCCTCGCCGCCACCGAGCTGTACGGCGATGTGCTCGACGTCTCGGGCGCGGGCGCTCATCTCATCGAAACCAAACATTGCGCCGCTGCCGTGAATCTTGTGGACCGCGCGTTCGAGTTCCTTCAGCGCAGTGGGTGAACCTGCCGCGTATTTGTCGGCGAGTTCACGCACCTGCGCCAACTCGCTGAGAGTGCGCGCGAGATAGCGCGCGCCGATCTCGGCCATTTTGTCTTTTAACGGGTCCTGTTCATTCATCCTCGATGGACTCCCAGATGGCAACGACTTGCTGCCCAAGCCGCATCGGATCGAATGGTTTGGGGATCACAGAGGCGGCGCCCAGTTCATGAAAGCGCGCGATCTCTTGCGGCATTGCCTTGGCCGTCATGAAGACGATCGGAGTGGAGCGAAACTCAGGCATGTCACGCAGCCGCAGCAGTGTCGTCGGGCCGTCCATGCCCGGCATCATCACGTCGAGCAACACCATGTCAGGGCGCAGTTGCGGCGCGAGCTCCAGTGCACATTCACCGGATTCGCAGGTATGTACTTCCAGGTTCTCGACCAGCGACAGCGACAAACTCACCACTTCACGAATGTCTGGCTCATCATCGACGTATAAAACGCGCTTCAAATCTTCTCGCTTCATCGCTTTCGCATCCTTTCCAACATCCGGCTCAATCGCCGCGCTGCGCGAGCGCGCGTACGCTCGCCAGCAACTCATCGACTGAGTTGCGCGACTTCACCAATGCGGCCTCCACCTTGCTGGAAATTTCTTGACCCGCCTCCGTCGCGCTATACAAGATCACCGGCGGCCGCTGCACGCCGTTGCCAAGCAGCGGCAGAATGTCGAGGCCGCTGCCATCGCCGAGGGCGATGTCGAGAATCACGAGGTCGAAGTGGGTGCCATTGACGGCAGCTTTCGCATCCGCGAGCGAATGCGCTGCGACGACGTCGGCGTCGTTGTCGAGCAGCTCCTTGACGAGCCGTGTCAAGGAGACGTCATCCTCGACGTGGAGAATGCAGGCGCGATGCGAGCACGGCTGCGACAAGACCGCACGGATCGAGTCGAGCAGGCGCTGCGGATCGATCGGCTTCTGCAGCCAGTCCGCCAATTCAAGCGTCGTGGTCAGAGCGACGTCCGCCGTGCCGCGCGATTTCGCAGTCACGACGATCACCGGCAACGATTTCGTCTTTTCATTCGCACGCAGCTCGGAGATGAAATCCAGCCCTTCGCCATCCGGTAGATGCAGATCGATGATTGCAATATCGAACCTCACGGCCTCGAGTGCGGCGCGTGCAGCACGCACACTCGTAACCGTTTCGGCGCGCATGCCTTCCTTGCGCAGAATCTCCGCAAGCAAGGCTGCAACGTCTGGATCGTCCTCACACACCAAGACGGTCGGACCACCCGCAGAGGGCGCCGCCGACGGCGTGTATTCGGGGAGTTGTGGCCGCGGGCGCGGGATCGGCAACATCACTCTGAAGGTTGTGCCGGCTCCGGCTTTGCTTTCGAACGTGACGCTTCCACCCAGCCGCTCGGAAATCGCTTTGACGATCGACAAGCCCAAGCCGGTGCCACCTTTGGCGCGTGAATCAGAGCTGTCCGCCTGCGCGAACTTCTGAAAAATCCGATTGTGAAACTGCTCAGGAATGCCGGGACCTTGGTCGTGCACCGAAATCGCAATGTCTTCGCCCTGCTGGCGCAGCAGCACGGTAATCACCCCGCCCTGCGGCGAGAACTTCGCAGCGTTCGACAGCAAATTCGTGAGCACCTGCGCGAGCCGGTCGCGATCAACGAGCACGCGCGCGTCGTCGCTACTCGGATCCAGTTCGATCGTCGCGCCGAAACCTTGTGCATACGCGCGATTCAAATCGATCGCCTGCTCGACGATCGGCATGAGCTGCTGGAGTTCGAAGCGGAACTCGAGCCGGCCGAGTTCTGCCTTTTCCAGATCCAGGATGTCATTGATGAGCCGTACGAGACGGTCTGAATTGAGTTTGGCGATATCGACGAGACGTTGCGCCTTGGGCGGCAGCTCACCGGCAACTCCGCCTGCCAAAAGACCCAACGATCCGGCAATCGAAGTCAGCGGCGTGCGCAGCTCATGGCTCACCGTCGACACGAACCCCGACTTCAAACGCTCGATCTCCAGACGCTCGGAAATATCGCGCACGATGCCGATGAACATGCGTCGCTGGCCGATCTTCATTTCGCTGATACCCAGATCGACCGGCACACGACGGCCATCTTTGTGCAGCGCCTCGACCTCGCGCCGCGTGCCGATGATGCGTCGCTCACCCGTGTCGAGGTAACGCCGGATATAGCCGTCATGCGCGGAAGCATGTGGATCGGGCATCAGCATTCTCACATTCCGCCGTAAGACCTCTTCGCTCTTGTAACCGAACACACGCTCTGCGCCGTTGCTCCACGATTCGATGCTGCCGCTTTCATTGATCGTGATGATGGCATCCACGACGTTGTCGAGAATGGCAGCGAGCCGCGTTGCTTGATCGCGGTAGGCGAGTTCCGACTGCTTGAGATCCGTGACGTCGGCGTACGTCACGATGAAGTTCCCGTTCGGAATCGGACGCCCGTGAATGCGCAGTACGGAGCCATCGCCCTTCACCGCTTCGCCGTCGATGGCCGAGCCTGTATCGACACGGCCGCTATGCGCCGTGCGGCTATCGATCTCTCCTTCCGGACGCCGCATCGTCAGCGGCGCCGCCACGGCAGCGAGTTCTTCGATCGGCATATGGACGCGCACGTCGTCATCACGTAGATCGCGTAATTGCAGGTAACGCTTGTTCCATACGATCAAACGACGCTGCGAATCGAACACCGCAACGCCTTGCGCAAGATTGTCCATGGCCGCGCGCAGCAGCGCGAAGGCATCACCCGCCGCTCGCTCCGCACGAATGCGATGTGAGATATGACGCAACAGCAGCCAACCGGCCACGCAGATGATCACGACGGAGGCGAGCAATACGATCGTGACGATCGACTGCGAGCGCTCGGAGCGCTCGTTGAATACATTAAGCCGGCTTGCAAGTTCAGCTTCCTCGTACGTGCGTATCTGGTCGATACGTTCGCGGATTGCATCCATGCGCCGCTTGCCTTCCCCGCCAGCCACCACCGCCGCGCTGGAATCGAAGCCGTCCGTATCGCGTAACTCCACGACCTGCTGCAGAAACGCCAGCTGTTCCCGCACCAATCGGGCAAGCTCTTCGCGCGCCTCGCCGATACGAGGATCCACGATCAGCGTTTGTAACCGTTCGAGCTGCGGCTCGAGGGATGTGCGGGTTTCCAGGTAGG
This sequence comes from uncultured Steroidobacteraceae bacterium, assembly GCA_964543105.1. Classification (GTDB taxonomy): domain Bacteria; phylum Pseudomonadota; class Gammaproteobacteria; order Steroidobacterales; family Steroidobacteraceae; genus Steroidobacter. The sequence goes on along the minus strand of CAZIXV010000154.1, from coordinate 2,792 downwards.
GATCGAGAAAGCTCTCATTGCCGGTGATGACGAAGCCTCGTTCGCTGGTCTCGGCATCCTGCAAAGTCGATAACACGAATTGCAGCTGCTCGAGCACTTCTCGCGTGCGCTGCACTTCGAAATGAGAGACGCGTGCGGCGTTCATCTCGCGTGATACGAGCCATACCGCGGCCAACGTGATCATCGCGAGGATCGCGATTGCGGCGGCGGTCAATTTCAGGACGCGGTGCGTGCTATGCAGTGGGCGACTGTCCTGACGGCTAGCGCTAGGGGATTCGGAAGGGGCTGCGGCCATGAGCTGATGATGACAACTAAGCTCGCCATGATGCTGCGCGCATTCGCATCAAGCGTCGGTACTTCCCGTATGACGAGCGTAGCGACTTTACAAAGCGGCCAGGCGGCGCACGATCATGCCCGCAAGATCGCGCGCAAGCGCCTCGCGCAAAATCGCTCGTTCACGCTGCTTCGCGAGCACGGCCGTTTCGTCATAGCTGTAATCGCGTGTCACTTCGATGGTGTCTGGAGCGATGAGTTCAGCCCCATCGCTTTCCACCGAATACTCCACCGAGTAATACACCTGAAATTCCTCAGGCGTGTTACGCGCCGACACCGACAGCACGCGCTCACCGCTGTCATCGGCGCGGATACGTACGACCGCTGTGGCACGCGCACGGTGGTCGACGACATTGGCGCCGGATGCCACCAAGCTATCGCGCAGCGCGCGCGTGAAATCCGAGTACGGGTCTTTGGCATCGATGTATGGGCTCACCAACGACTCCGGCAAGCGCGCGGTGCCTTGCAGGCGCCAACCGCATCCTGCGAGCAACGCACACGCGGTCATCACGAGGAGCCATCGAGTCAAAGAAACTGCAGGTATGTTGAACGCCATGTTTACTTATCGTCGCGCCGAGGCGCCGGGTTGTCGGTTTCGAGCATGAGCGCACATTGGCTATCGAGCGCATAGCCATGTCGACATGCGATGGTGGCGCCGACTGCGACGCTGCGCTGTACGGCGCGCAGTTGAGCAGGACCCACGCGGCCCGCACAGACGCGGCAATGGTCGGCGACATCGAGCAAATCCTGCGCGGTCAGCTCGGCGCGATCTTCACCATGCTCCAGGCCCACGAGCCCGAAGTCGAAAGCAAGTGCAGCGCTGCCGCTGAGCTTCAGCAACCGCAGCCGTAAGCGCTCTTTGATCTTCGGGCCGTCGCTCGGCGCCGCTTCGGGTAAAACGACCGCAAGCGTGACGCTTTGATGAGTCCACTCGACATGACCCACCCAGTCGACGTGCGTGCGAATCGTGCTCTGAACGATCGCAACTGCGCTCTTCACGGCGGCATCATCGAGGCGCAGCGTGGGCTCGGTTGCACGCATGCCGATGAGCAGCACAGAAAGCTTGCGTCCATAGCGCTGCGTACGATGCAACTCAGCCTGCAGCTTCGTCAGTGTTGCAGTTGCGCTGAATGCACCGGTGCGTGCATCGATGGGTGCAGCATCGATCAGCGCCTGCTGCGCCTCCTGCAGCGAGCGGCGTAGCGCGATCGTGTTGAAGGCGGCATGAATGCGCTGCGTCAGTCCCGCATCAGGCAACTGTCTCGTCAAGTAGTCATCGGCGCCGGCGGCATAACCGCGCTCGTAGTCGACATCCGCTTCAAGTCTCGTCAACAGGCTGACATAAGTGTCGCTCGTGCCGCGTGCACGCAGCGTCTCGATGAGTGCGATGCCATCCCCAGGCTGCTGCCCATCGATAAGGACCAGCGGAAACCATTGCCGATTGATCAGCTCGAGCGCATCTCGACCATCCTTCGCGCAGATGACTTCGAAGCCTGCTGTGTTGAGCCGCTCGGCGAATGCCGAACGCTCGAGTTCATCGGTATCCACGAGCAAGATGCGCATCGGCAACGCGCGCGCCAACACGGACATCCGTGTCGCCATCGCGCCAATACCGACCACTTTGCCTTTATCCATCGCCTGATTTGCTTCCAGCTGCGACCGCGCAATTGCGGTCGCGGTCACTCGCGATAGCTCACATCGTCACGGTCCAGCCGCCGTAACAGTGCCGGCCACGCCAACGCACTACCCGCGCCGCGCGTGACCGCCTTTACATTACCCGGCACCGTCGCCATCACGCTCTCCGTGATCGGCAACAGCTCCGCCCCGTTGCCTTGCGCGAGCACTTGGATTTCGCACGCGCGCTGGAACGTGTACATCGCCATGAAGGCATCGGGCACCGTCGCGCCGACGGTCAACAAGCCGTGATTGCGTAACAGTAGATGTCGGGCAGCGCCCAGATGTTGCTGCAAGCGGCGCTTCTCTTCCGGATTCATCGCGATGCCTTCGTAGTCGTGATAGGCAAGCGAATGCAGCACGATGCTTGCTTGTTGTGAGATCGGCAGCAGCCCTTCCTTCTGACAGGCAACGGCCACACCTTGCTTCGTATGGGTGTGCAGCACGCATCCGGCATCATCGCGCGCTTCGTGGATTGCACTGTGAATCGTGTAACCCGCGGGATTGATCTCGTATTCCGACGGCAGCGTCTTGTTGCCCTGCAGATCGACGCGCACCAGATTCGATGCCGTCACCTCCTCGAACATCAATCCGTACGGATTGATCAGGAAGTCGTGCGTGCCCGGCACTTTCGCCGAGATGTGCGTGAAGATCAGATCATCCCAGCCGTACATCGCCACGAGCCGATAACACGCGGCGAGATCGACACGCAGCGCCCATTCTTCGGCGGAGACGTTGTTGCGTACGGCGGTTTGCGATTGATTGATGGGTTGAGCGCTCATGGG
>CAZIXV010000153.1:0-8916 GCA_964543105.1 uncultured Steroidobacteraceae bacterium | reverse complement strand
TGGACGTGAGCGCTCGCAAGCGCCGCCACCACGTGGCGTGTATCTGCCGCAGTACCCGTGCGGCCGATGTCGCGGTAATCGCGCTCGGCGATCGATGCTTGGCGACGGGTCGCAACCGCCGAAATCACGATGCCTTCGGACGCCGGTCGTCCCGCGACGTTGTAATAGTTCGGCACGCCCTCGTAATCGTCGTCGAATTCGCTGGCGCTGGCATCGGCGCCTGGTCCGACACTGCCCCAACGGCTCCAGCCGAAAAGCTGACGCCTGCGCATTTGCAATGAATCCTGCGCCTCCCAATCCGCGCCATCATCGGACTGCGAATGCGAGGTGTTGCCGAGCTTGCGAATCTGTCGGTCGAAGGTGTTGAAGCGCCAGCCGCGCTCGCCGGCGATCCAACGGGTCGTGTCGGCGTTGACGCGCGCACTCAAGCCGATCAGTTCTTCGATGTGGCCGTCATCGTCACCGGCGGAGTAGCGTTCGACGAACGTCGGTACGTTGTACAGCTGCGCAAGCACGCGCGTTTCGAGCGCAGTGCGCAGCGCCGAGGGCATCGCGGCGAACTCACCGCGATCATTGATGCGGATGCTTGGATCGTAAGCTTGCGCCGTGCGCCGCATGAGTTCAGTGAGGTTGTTCAACGCGAGCGATGCCTGCGCTTCCATTTGCGCCGCGCGATAGCTGGCATTCCAGGTATCCATCGTGGGAATGACGAACTCCGCCGACTCCTCAGTGAACTCGCGCACCTCCGCAATGATCTCCTGCACGATCTCGATGTACTGACCGGCGTAGGGAATGAACTGGGCGAAGTTCGCGATGAAGCTGATCGTCTCGTCGATGTAGCGCACCCAGCTCACATAGGAGACGAAGTGCCCGACGCCGACATGGTTGGCGATCATGGCGCGGTTGGTATAGGCGAGGAAGTTCAGATGCCGCGCGGTCCACACCGCACCGCTATACGCCGCCGCATCGGCGGCGTTCGCGACATGGGATTTCTCGGTGATCTTGTGGCCGGCGTTGTACATCACGATCAACATCGCGCTGGCGATCAGCACGCTGAACAGCGCCAGAGGCGCGATCTGGCCGCGCATGCGCCGAGCCGAGCTGCAAGACAGTGAGTGCCGGTAAACCATCGGTATGACCAACATGGGGTCGAGACACATGCCGTATCGGCATGTGTCCCTACCTTTATTGCTGAGCGTTCGTTTGCGTGTTGTAGGTCGACAGGCTATCGGCCTGTGCGGCACGATTTCGCGCCGTCGTCGCCGAGTTGTTGGCATTCGTGATGTCCGCGTCCGCCGAGCGGCCCGCCATTTCGCGACTCATGCCTGCCATCTGGTTTTGCAATGTGTCCCCGAACGCCGCGAACAGCCCGATGCCCGCGACCGCCACGAGCGCGGTGATGATGATGTACTCGCTCATGCCTTGACCGCGCTGCCGTGCCGGCCGACCCGATTCCTTGCGATGAAACATGACAACCTCCGTATGTCCTCTGGTGGAGCGCGGCTCGATCCCGACCGCGTTGGCAGCACCATACCTAGGCAGTTCGTGGACGTGCCGCCGAATAACTGGGGGATTTGCCCAGTAATGCGAGTAGGCTCGTGAGCGATGCGTCATCATGGCCGCCGCGTGTCCCGAAATCTCAAAGGAACGACGAGTGAGTGGTGAGCCAAAGCCGGTGTCCGGCGCGGAGCGGCTGTTCGAACTCGACCTCGTGCGCGGCGCCGCATTGCTTGGCATCCTCATCATGAACATGCCGAGCTTCGCCACTTCGTTCTATTCCGGCATGAGCGGCTCGGCGATTTGGACGAGTGCCTGGGACGAATGGACCGCGCTAATCCGCAATCTGTTGTTCTCAGGCAAGTTCAACAGCATGTTCACGTTGCTGTTTGGGATCGGCTTTGCCATTCAACTCGAGCGCCTGGTCGCGCGTCGCGGTCGCGAAGGCGTGCGTATCTACATTCGCCGCCTGGCTGGGCTATTTTTGTTCGGCGCCATCCACCTGCTCGTCTTCTGGACGGGCGATGTGCTGCACATGTACGCGCTGCTCGGCATGTTACTCGTGTTGCTACATCAACGATCGGATAGAACATTGTGGATCTTGGTCGCTTTGAGTGCCGCATTTCCGATCGCACTTGGGTGGTTCAAGATGCTCACGCTGGATGACACGTATTTCATCCGTTTGGATCACGTGTTCACGACCTGGCTCGCTTCGAACGATGCAGCCTACGGCACAGGTTCGTTCGTCGATGCGATGTACGAGCACATGCGCGAAGCGGTGTTTCTTTACACCGGATTCGGGTCGGTCGAATACACCTTGAGTTTTTACATGCAGCTGACGACGACGCTGCTGCTCGGGTTCATGATCGGTCGTCACCACATCCCTCAGCGCATCGCGGCGCTGATGCCGCGAATCGTTCGCGTTCAGTACGTCAGCCTAGGCATTGGGATTGTTTCCGCACTGTTGCTCGCCTACGGAGAAAGCAAAGTCTCGCCCATCGATCTGTCGGCAAAGGCGATCGGCGTTGCGATGGCCTACATCGTCTGCCGCTTGTCGCTCATGTTCTTTTACGTCACCACGCTCGTGCGGCTGGTACAGCGCAGCGAGTGGCGTACGCGTCTCACAGCGATCGCCGCGGTTGGGCGGATGCCGCTGACTAACTATTTATTGCAGACGCTCATTGCGACAGCGATTTTCTATGGCTGGGGTTTGGGCTTTTGGAATCGCGGCAACCCGATCACCTGGTTGCTGTTGGCTTTGGCGATTTATTTCATCATCCAGGTGCCATTGAGTCTTTGGTGGCTGGCGCGATTTCACTACGGGCCTCTGGAGTACGCGTGGCGCCTCATGACCTATGGCCGCTCGCTGTCGGGACACTTCCAACGTAGATGACCGCAGACGGATGCATCGCCGCACAAGCGTGAAATGACAACGAGCGTACAGCCCACCGCCGCGGTAATCTCCGGCGTCGTGCCAAACCATTCTTTATTGTTGTTGCTCGCGACGCGTTACGGCATCCGCTATCACGACGCCTCTACGCCGGATAGCCGACGTATCGTTGCGCGCGATGGCAAAGCGCTTGCCTATCTCGACTGGCGCGGCGCAGGCGATGCAGCGTTGTTCTTGCATGGCGGCGCGTTGACTGCGCATTCGTGGGATCTGGTGTGTCTGGGTTTGCGCGATCGCTGGCGTTGTCTGGCCATGGATATGCGCGGTCATGGTGAAAGCGATTGGGCAGCGGAGTACCGCGCGGAAACCGCCGTGGAAGACATCGCAACACTGCTCGCCCACAACGACATCGAGCGTGTACATCTCATCGGTAACAGTCTGGGCGGTATGGTCGCCGCGCACTTCGCGGCCACTCATCCGGCGCAAGTCGCAAGCCTGACCCTCGTCGATATCGGACCGAGCGTCGACTTCGGAGCGACCCAAACGATTCGCGACTACATCGAGCGCACGGATGGTGTCGAAAGCGTGACTGCGGCCATCGAGATCGGCATGGACATCAATCCGCTGATCGACCGCGATGCGCTCGAGTATCGATTACGGCATGCAATGCGGCCAGGTGACGATCGGCGTTATTACTGGCGCCAGGACCGCCGCCGCATGCACGACTACCAGTATTTCCTCGGCAAGGTGGACGAAATCGCGCGGCTCGCACCCGCCATCCACGTGCCCGTACTCGTTGCGCGCGGCGCGCGCAGCCGAGTGTTCTCAGACTTGGCCGCGGCCGAATGCGCAGCGCTGTTCCCGCAAGGGGAGTGGCGGCGAATCGATGACTCCGGCCACAACATTCAGGAAACCAACCCGGCAGGTTTGATCGCGGTACTTGAAGCTTTGTGGATGAAGGCGATTCACATGCTGCCGCCCAAAACAGAAAACCCCCGGCAGTTTCCTGCCGGGGGCTAACCTGGAGTCGAAGGCGAGTACCTCAGACCTCGAGCGTGCGAGCGGTCGCCGAGGTCATCTCATAAGGATCCAGTGCGCCTGATTCGAGTTCGATGCGAGATTGTGCGAAGTGCCGCGTCGACTCCAAATCGTCCCCGGCCTCAACGCCCGGGGGCGCGCATCTTACCCCCCAGGCCGCAGGTGTCAAATGTCATGGGGGCGGCGCAGCAACGCGCGCAGCCGCGGCGCCTGCGCAGCGGCGAATTCGCGGGCCTCGATCTCATAGCAGTTCCACCAATAGCCGCGGCGAGCCGATTCGATGAGATAGCGAACGATCGTCAAGCGACGCTGCTGCCATTGGCGCAGCACATGAAAATACTCATGCAGCAACAGCTCCGGATCCGACCAGAAAGCTTGCGCTGAGCCCGTCAGCAAAATCCGGTCGCGCCGTGTGGTCGCGCGCACGCCCAGGTGCAACATCGCGTAGCGCGAGTACTCGATCACCTGCACATGTCGCACGGGCTCGCCAAAGATGCGTTCGAGCGCCGCCGCCGTAGTGTCAGGAATCGCAACGATGCGACCGAGGCGGAACGGCATGGCTACTTGCCGATGCAAAAGCTCGAAAAGATCTTGCCCAACAGATCATCGGAGGTGAATTCGCCCGTGATCTCGGCGAGCGCTTGTTGCGCTTGGCGCAGGTCTTCCGCCATCAACTCGCCCGCGCGGTGCTCGAGCAATTGCGTGGCCGCTTGATGCAGATGACGCTCGGCGCGCGCGAGTGCATCGAGATGACGACGGCGCGCGCTGATCGTGCCGGCGTCCGCGCCCATGAAACCCATGCACTCTTTCAAATGCGTGCGTAATAGATCGATGCCCTCACCGGTCGCGGCCGACATATATAGACGCGGTGGCGCAAGCGGCTCGAGGCGTGTGCGAGCGCCGGCGAGATCGGTTTTATTAAATATCCAGGTGACCGGCACATTCGCGGGCAAATCGCGCGTCTCGTGCAGCACCGCTTCATCGTCCAGCGCGCGTGTGGCATCGATCACATACAGAATGCGATCGGCGCGCGACATCTCTTCCCGGGCGCGGCGGATGCCCTCGGCTTCGACGACATCCGCAATCTCGCGTAAGCCCGCGGTATCGGCAATGTGCAACGGCATGCCATCGATATCGATGCGCTCACGCAGCACATCGCGCGTCGTACCCGGAATGTCGGTGACGATGGCGGCGGCATAGCCGGCGAGACAGTTCAGCAAACTCGATTTGCCTGCATTCGGTTGCCCCGCGATCACGACCGTCATGCCCTCGCGTAGCAAGGCGCCTTGTTTCGCAGTCGCGGTAATTTGCGCGCAAATCGCCAGTGTTTCATCGAGACGCGTACGCAACGCGTCGTCGGCGAGAAAATCGATTTCCTCTTCGGGAAAATCGATGGCCGCTTCGACATACATGCGCGTCTGCGTGACGGCGTCGGTGAGCGAATGCACCGCGGCCGAAAACTCACCTTGCAACGAGCGCGAGGCGGCGCGCGCCGCTTCGACCGAGCCGCTGTCGATGAGATCGGCAATCGCTTCAGCTTGCGTGAGATCGATCTTGTCGTTGAGAAAGGCGCGGCGACTGAACTCGCCGGGTTCGGCGAGTGTCGCGCCAAGTTCGAGACAGCGCGCCAGTAACATGTCCATGACGACGGGACCGCCATGTCCGTGCAGTTCGAGCACGTCTTCGCCGGTAAACGATCCGGGAGCGGGAAAATACAGCGCCAATCCGCCGTCGATCATCTCGCCATCGGCATTGCGAAAGATGCGCAACGCGGCACGACGCGGCTCAGGCAAATCGCCCAATAGCTCGCTTGCAATGCCGGCGACGCGAGGACCCGAGAGTCGCACGATGCCGATACCGCCCCGCCCCGGTGGCGTCGCAATCGCGGCAATCGTGGCGGCGGCGGGATTCGTCGGCAACTCGATGCCTCCTTATCGCAAATCTCGCCCATAGGATTGCTGGCGAGAGGAAGACGCAGTTCAGACAGCCTGCCAGCCCCCAGCGCTTAGCGGCCCGCCGATTAAACGAGCCCTGCAGCGCTGGGATCCGTGATCACGCTAGCTCGACTTCTTCTCTTCCGCGGCGACGAGCTTGTTGATGCGCCATTGCTGCGCAATCGACAACAGCGTGTTCGTCAGCCAGTACAGCACCAGGCCGGAGGGGAACATCACCATCGTGGCAGCCATGACGACCGGCATGAAGGCGAAGATCTTGGCCTGCATCGGATCTGCAGTCGGCATCGGCTGCAATTTGAATTGCAGGAACATCGCGCCGCCCATGATGACGGGCAGGATGAAGTACGGATCACGCACGGACAGATCGGTGATCCAGCCGAAGAACGGCGCCTGACGCATCTCGACGCTTTCGAGCAGCACCCAATAAAACGCCAGGAACACCGGGATCTGAATCAGGATGGGCAAGCAGCCGGCGAGCGGGTTGATCTTCTCGCGCTTGTAGATCTCCATCATCTGACGGCCAAGCTGTTCGCGATCGTCCTTGTAACGCTCTTGAATTGCTTTGATGCGTGGCGCCAGCGCGCGCATCTTCGCCATCGATCGACCACTCGCCGCGGTCAGCCGATAGAACGCAAGCTTGATCAAAAAGGTGACGATGATGATCGCCAGACCCCAATTGCCGACGAAGTCGTGCACCCAGCTGAGCAGCATGAACAGGGGCTTCGAGATGATCGTCAGCATGCCGTAGTCGGCGACCAGTTCCAGACGCGGACCCGTCGCTTCGAGCTGCTCCTGCAGCTTGGGACCGACGAACAAGGATTCGTTGAATGTGTGCGTGCTCGCGGCCGGGATCGGAACGAGCGGTCCTAAGTACGACAACGTGAAATCGTTGCGCGCATCGACATTCAACTCATACGAATACGTCTTATCGAGCGGCGGGACGGCAGCTGCGACGAAGTGATGTTGAATCGCGGCCAACCAGCCGCCGGTGATGCTGCCGCGAAAGCCGCGATCATCGCTATCCTCGACATCGAGCTTGCGTGCGCCCTTACCGTCGAAGATGACCGGACCGCGGTAGGAATACGTTTCGACATTGAAGAAGGATCGGCCCACGTGCTCGTAGTGGCGCACGAGCTGCACATAGGAGGCGGCACGCCATTCACGCTCGGTTTGATTGTTCACCTCATAGCGCAGGCCGATGCGATAACTGCCCGGTTCGAAGGTGTAGATCTTCGTCACCGTGACGCCCTCGTCATCGCGCCAGGTCAGCGGCACTTCGAGCTTGGCATCGCCCTCACGCAGTCGATATTCCTGCGCCTCGGCGCTGAAGTGCGCCAGGTGCGTGGGTTCTTGTTCGCGATCCGCGGCCCGCAGTCCCGAGCGCGCCACGAACAAGTTATCGGTATTGAACAAGCGTACGGGCTCGGGCTCCCCCTTCACGCGCGGATACTTGAGCAACTCGGCGCGCTGCAATTCGCCGCCGCGCGTGCTGATGTCCATGTCGAGCACATCGGTGATCACGCGGATCGTCGGCGCACGCTCCGCAGGCGCGGCCGGTGCGCCGGGTGTCGTATTCAATGCGGGTACGCCATCCGTGGCCGACGGCAACGCCGGCAAGCTCTCACTCTCTTCCGGCGCCGTCGCGGCGACCTCGCTCGTCTGCACTGGCGCACGCGGGGCATAGTCGTCCTGCCATGCGGCGTAGCAAAGATATAGAACCAGCGCGAGCGCGGCCCAGACAAAGAGGCGTTGGTTATCCATGCGAAAACGGTTTCCAGCGAGAAGGCGATGACTCGGGCACGGGATCGTAGCCGCCTTCGTGCCACGGGTGGCACCGCAGCACGCGGCGCGCGGCGAGATAGGTTCCCTTCAGCGCACCGTGTTGCTCGAGCGCTTGCTCGGCGTAACAAGAACAACTGGGATAGAAGCGGCAACTCGGCCCGAGCATCGGGCTGATCAGATAGCGATAGCCACGCACGAGCGCCGTCAGGATCCTGCGCATCGCTGACTCACGGTGCGCCAATGGCGTTCGAGACTACGCACGATCGTTGCGTTGTCGGCCTGGCGGGCGCCAGCGCGCGCATTGATGACGATGTCGACGGCGGGCAACTCATGTTGATGATGGCGAAACGATTCGCGAATCAGTCGTTTTAGATGATTGCGTCGCACGGCGTTGCCGATGATGCGAGCGGCGATCGACAGTCCCAGTCGAGCATGCGGACCGCCATTGCTGCGAACGAAAACTGCAAACAAACCGTCGGCGAAACGTCGCGCGTCTTTATAAACGCGATCGAAGTCCGACTTATTGTGGAGACGTTGCGCCGGTGTGAACGGTCGGTTGGAAGCAGGCAAGTAAAGCTGCGAACGAGCCCGTAATGACGGGGCGAGTTAGACCGTCAGCCGCTTGCGACCCTTGGCGCGGCGGCGAGCAAGAATCTGCCGACCGGATCGGGTGGCCATGCGCGCACGAAAACCGTGGGTGCGTTTACGGTGAATATTGCTCGGCTGATAAGTGCGCTTCATGACGAATCTCGCAGCGCGAAAGTCGCGCTAAAACAAGCACATGGTGGGGTCTAAAAGAAGGGCGGCAAGGGTACGCAGCGACTTGTTGAGTGTCAAGCAGACTGGGTACGAAATACGCAACGACTTTGCGGGGCCCGACCCTGTGGATAACCTCGAGCCCCTGGGTATAGACTCGCCCCCCTCTCGCGTTCAACTACGCAGAAAATCTTCGCTTGTTTCACGATGATCACGGACTGGGGGGACGAAGCCGTGCAGGGTTCGTTATGGCATCGCTGTCTTGCCCAATTAGAAACCGAGTTGCCCGAGCAGCAGTTCAACACCTGGATTCGGCCCTTGCAGGCGGTCGAAGACGGCAACGTGTTGCGCCTGTTGGCGCCCAATCGCTTCGTCGTCGACTGGGTGAACGAGAATGCCGTCCAGCGGATTTCCGAACTCGTCGACGCCTCGAGTGGACAACCGGGCGCTGAAATCGTGCTCGAGGTCGGCTCGCGTGCCGCACCGCCGCCACCACCA
>CAZIXV010000152.1:0-8930 GCA_964543105.1 uncultured Steroidobacteraceae bacterium | reverse complement strand
CGGTCCGACCGGCGTAGAACTCGCCGGTGCGTTGGGCGAGATGAGCCGCTACACACTCGCGCGTGATTTCCGCAGCATCGATTCGCGCCAGACGCGAGTCGTGCTCATCGAAGCCGGCCCGCGCATTTTGTCGAGCTTCGATGAAAAACTCGCCGCGCGCGCAGTGCGTGATTTGGAATCGCTCGGCGTGCAGGTTTGGACTGGCTCGCCCGTCACCGATATCTCGGTCGAGGGCGTGACCGTCGGCAAGGAGAAGCTCGCGGCCGCGACAGTGTTGTGGGCGGCGGGCGTCAAGGCGGCCTCGATTGGCGCGACGCTCGAGGCACCGCTCGATAAAGCCGGACGCGTCATCGTCGGTCCCGACCTGACCATTCCGGGCCATCCTGAAGTCTTCGTCGCCGGGGATTTGGCGCGCTATGAAGATGAGAACGGCCAGCAGCTACCGGGCGTCGCGCTCGTGGCGATGCAGCAAGGCTTTTATTTCGCATCTGTCGTCGAGCGCGAAGCGGGCGCACCCGACCCCGCTCCACGCGCGCCGTTTCGCTACAAGGATCTCGGCTCGATGGCCACGATCGGACGCAGCCGCGCGATCGCCGAGTTCGGCCGCATGCGCTTCACCGGGCTGTTCGCGTGGTGGTTCTGGTTGTTCGTGCACATCTATCGCTTGAGCGGCTTTCGTAACCGCATGTCGGTGCTCGTGCAGTGGGCGTGGTCGTATTGGACCTTCGGACGCGGCGCGCGCCTGATCGTCGGTAAAGAGTGGCGTTCGTATGGTGAAGGTGATTAGGTGATGAGGTGATCTGGTGATCGAGGTAACCAGCGCATTCTGACCTTGATCACCGGATCACTTCGATCACCTAATCACCCACCACCAGATCGCCCCTCAAACTGCCCTCAATCTCTGAAATTCGTAAATTGCAGTGGCATTTCGAGCTGCGCTGTGCGTGCCAGCGCGATGGCTTCTTGTAATTCGTCGCGGCTCTTGCCGCTGACGCGCACTTGCTTGTCCTGCAGCGCTGCTTGCACCTTGAGCTTCGAGTCTTTGATCAAGCGCTGAATCTTTTTGCCGAGTTCGGTGTCGATGCCGTGGCGCAGGGTGACGGTTTGCTTCGCGCTCGAGCCGGTGATGACGGGATCGTCGACCTGCATGCACATCACATCGATGCCGCGTTTGGCGAGTCTCAGCCTGAGCATGTCCAGCATTTGCTTGAGCTGAAAATCGGACTGCGCGGTCAGCGTGATGACGAAATCCTTGAGCTCGAAGCTCGCGTTCGCTCCCTTGAAATCGAAACGGGTGCCGACTTCGCGATTGGCTTGATCCACGGCGTTGGCCACTTCGTGGGCGTCGAGTTCGGAAACGATATCGAAAGAAGGCATTTGGATACCAAAGAGATGAAGTCAGGGGCCGAAGGATAGCGAGACTGCGCCTGAAGCGCAGGCAGCACTTGGCCGTAGGTCTACCGATGTATACATCGGCGTTCCGCCTCGGAGAACTTCCGGCATACCCAGTTGCCGCCCGTCCGAGTTGCCCTAAATTCAGGCTTCATCGCGTGAAATTTTGCGGCACAAGGGAGTAACCTTTCGCCCCCGTACAACGTCCAAGGACGCGTGAACTCTTACGCAAGGCAGCAATCCGCCATGGCGGCTTCGAGCGAAGACACGAACCTGATCTCTGCGGATGAAGGCCACGCCGCCAGCGTGCGGCCTTTCCCGTCACCCCACCCGATTCCTCCGGCGGCCGCTCCTGTTGAGCGCGCACCGGGGCGCTCGCGTTTGTTTGTGTTTTTGGCCTTGTTGATCGCCGCCGCCGCCATTGCTGGCTGGCTACTGCGTTCGCCCGCCGCGCCGAGCGATGCCGCAGCCCCCGCCATCGCGCCGCTCGAGTTATCCCAGGTCGATGTCGCGCGAGTCGAGCCGCGGGCGTTGACGCGGCTCCTGCCACTGTCCGGCTCGCTCTCGCCTGTGGTGCAGGCAACGGTCAAAGCGAAGGTCGGCGGTGAGGTCGAGCAACTTGCGGTGCGCGAAGGTCAAGATGTCGAAGCGGGTGCGGTGATCGCGCGCCTTGACACGCGCAACCTCCAAGCCCAGTACGATCGTGAATTGGCTGCCGTCGAAAAAGCGCGCGCCGAGCTGGAACTTGCGACCTTGAATCGCGACAAGAACCGCTCGCTGCTCGAACAGAAATTCATCTCGCAAAACACCTTCGAGCAAACGGAAAGCGCCTACGCAGGCAGCGTCGCGAGTCTGAAGCTGGCGGAAGCGCAGGCACGGCTTGCCAAGATCAATCTCGACGATGCGGTCGTACGCGCCCCGTTCTCTGGGACGATCGCCAAGCGTCTCGTACAGCCCGGTGAAAAGGTTTCGCCCGACACCTCTGTCGTTGCCCTGGTCGACCTGCGGGAGTTGTTGCTGGAAGCGGCGGTGCCGGCCGCTGAAATCCCGGCCGTGCGTGTCGGCCAGACCGCGCATTTCACCGTCGGTGGCTTCGGCCAGCGCGAATTCGCAGGCAAAGTGCAGCGCATCAACCCGGTCACCTCCGAAGGCTCGCGCTCCATTCTTATTTATGTCGCAGTCCCGAATCCGGATCTCGCCTTGAAAGGCGGCATGTTCGCGCAAGGCGAGTTGATGCTCGATAGCAGTGAGCCGGTGCTGGCAGTTCCCGCCAATGCGGTGAAGTACGAAGCCGGGATGCCAATCGTCTACACGCTCGTCGACGGCAAGATCGCCCGTCAGGAAGTGCGGGTCGGCGAGCAGGTCGAAGGCAGTGAATTCATCGCCGTTCGTTCGGGTTTGAACGAAGGCGATCGCGTCATCCTCGCGAGCATCGGTGAGCGCAAGCCAGGTGATGCCGCCATCGTGCGTGGCGCGCCTGCGCCGACCGCGCAAGATGCCGCGCTCAACTAGTTCGACGATCGTAGCGAATGCTACTGGATCCTCTTGCCGTAGCCCGTAGCCCGTAGCCCGTAGCCCGTAACAGTCCCTTCCCATGTGGATCACTCGCACCAGCATCAATCAACCCGTCTTCGCGACGATGGTGATGGCCGCGCTCGTCGTGCTCGGCGTCGTCTCGTATCGGTTGCTGCCGGTCGAGCAGATGCCGGAAATCAACATGCCCATCGTGTTCATTTCCGTGCCGTATCCTGGCGCCTCGCCCGAGGCCATCGAAAGCGACGTCATCAAACCGATCGAGAACGTCATCAATTCCGTTGATGGCGTGAAGAATCTGTTCGCCGCCGCGCGTGAAGGCATCGGTTTGCTCGAGGTCGAGTTCCGCCTCGACACCGATATCGCGGTCGCCGCTCAAGAGGTGCGCGATAAAATTGCGCAGATTCGTTCAGCGCTGCCGCGTGAGATTCGTGATCCAACGGTGTCGCGCGCGACGAATGACACGACCCAAGGTCCTGTCGTCGCACTCGTCGTTCATTCGGATCAACGCAGCCTGCGCGAGGTATCGACCCTCGTCGAACAGCAAATCGTCAAACGGCTGCAGAACTCACCGGGCGTCGGCAATGTGTACGTGAGCGGCGCGCTCGAGCGACAGATTCAGGTTTTTCTGCGCCCTGAGCAGATGCAGAGTTATCGCGTCGGCGTCGATCAAGTCATCGCCGCGATTCAAGCCGCGAATCAGGATCTGCCGGCCGGCAGCATTTCCACAGGTCGTCAGGAACAGCTCGTACGCGTGGAGGGCCGCATCAAGGATCCGCGCGGCTTCGAGCGCATCATCGTGGCCAATCAAGGCGGCGCGCCGGTCTATCTCTCGCAAGTGGCTGACATCGTCGACGGTGAAGCCGAGGAAACATCGATCGCGCGCGCCGACGGTCAGCGCTCCGTCAGCATCGATATCTTCAAAATTCAACAGTCGAACATCGTCGAGGTCGGCGCGGGCGTTCAAGCAGCGATTGCTGAGCTGAAGACGCAGCTGCCGCAAGACGTCCAAATCAACACGCTGTGGTCGAATGCCGATTGGATCAAAGCCTCGCTCGATCGGGTGAAGGCGACGATCCTGGAAGGTGCGGCGCTCACGATCCTGATCGTGTTCTTTTTCCTGCACTCCTGGCGTTCGACGATCATCACCGGGCTCACGCTGCCGATTTCCGTCATTGCGACCTTCATCGCCTTGCACGCGTTCGGCTTCACGCTGAACTTCATGACGCTGATGGCGCTATCGCTGTGCATCGGTCTACTCATCGACGATGCAATCGTCGTGCGCGAAAACATCGTGCGTCATGCCGGCATGGGCAAGAACCACCGCCTGGCGGCGTTCGATGGGACCAACGAAATTGGCTTGGCGGTAATGGCGACCACGTTCGCGATCCTCGCCGTGTTCATCCCGGTCGCTTTCATGGACGGCGTCATCGGGCGTTTCTTCTTGCAGTTTGGCATCACCGTTGCGGTCGCCGTGTTCGTGTCATTGGTCGTGAGCTTCACACTCGATCCGATGTTGTCGTCCGTCTGGCCCGATCCCAAGGAAGGCCGCTTCAAATACGTGCCGTGGCTCGCGCGTTTCATGGATCGTGTCGAGCGCTGGATCGAGGCCGCACATCGGGTCTACGACCGAGTCTTGAATTGGGCATTGGCGCAGCGGCGCTATCGCATTCCGGGGCTCGCACAGTGGGCGCTTGCGCGTAAGCCACCCGAAACTCCGGTGCCGCGCTGGGCGAGCTTGAGCCCACGTTCGCTGCTCGTGTTGATGGCCATCGTGATTTTCTTCGGCAGCCTCTTGATCGTGCCGTTGGTCGGTACGGAGTTCGTGCCGCAAGGCGACGAAGGCATGGTGTCGATGCGTTTGAATACCCCGCTGGGTTCGAGCCTGGAGTACACCGACGCCAAGATGCGTGATGTCGAAGCCGAGCTGCGGCAGATCGAGGGCGTGGACGCCATCGTGACCACGGTCGGTACCAGCGAAGGCAGCAACTTCGCCCGCATTTTGCTGCGGCTGAGCGATATCACTCAACACGATCGGCCCTCGCAGCAAGAGATCGAAAAGATCATCCGCGAACGCCTTGCACCCATGGCGGGCATCAGCTTGATGATCAATCAGAACAATCGGCCGGTGTCGATTTCGATTCTCGGGCCCGATACGGAACGGCTGACGAAAATCTCCGAAGATCTGATGGCGCGGCTCGCGACGATTCCCGGCATCGCCGATTTAGAGAGCAGCGAGAAGGGCGCGAATCCGACGATCGCGGTGAGAATAAAGAACGAGCTGGCGAGCGATCTCGGCCTGACGACGGCACGTATCGGTAATGCTCTACGGCCTTTGGTTGCGGGTGATCAGATCAGCACCTGGGTCGGTCCCGATGGTCAGGACTACGATGTCATCGTGCAGTTGCCAAAGCAACGGCGCGAGATCATCACGGATCTGGGTGATCTTTATGTCAGCAGCACGCGTGTCGATGCCAACGGCAATCCGGTGCTCGTGCCGTTGCGGCAGGTGGCGGACTTCGTAGAAACCGGCAGTCCGCAGCAGATTCGTCGTTTGAATCTGCAACGCCGCGTGACCATCTGGGCGAATGCGCAAGGGCGTCCCTCCGGCGAAGTCGGTTCGGATGCAGAGAAAATCGCCAAAGAAATGGAGCTGCCCCAAGGTTATCGCTTCGATGTCGGCGGCGGTCAGCAGCAAATGAACGAGATGGCGGCAGCCGCGGCTGCTGCACTGGGTCTGGCAGTGATCTTCATTTATCTCGTGCTCGCCTCGCAATTTGGCAGTTTCCTGCAGCCCATTGCCATCATGGTGTCGTTGCCGCTTTCATTGATCGGTGTGTTGCTGGCGCTGCTCATTACGGATACGACGCTGAACATTTTTTCGATCATCGGTTTCATCATGTTGATGGGCCTCGTCACCAAGAATGCGATCTTGCTGGTCGACTTCACGAACCATGCGATTCGCAATGGCATGCCGCTGCACGATGCGATTCGTGAAGCAGGGCAAGTGCGCCTGCGTCCGATTCTGATGACGACGCTGGCGATGATCTTCGGCATGACGCCGATGGCGATCGGCGCCGGACAAGGCGGCGAATTGCTCGCGCCGATGGGCCGCGCGGTGATCGGTGGGGTCATCACCTCGACGATACTTACGCTGGTCGTCGTGCCGGTGCTGTACACCTACATCTATGCATTGAGCGAAAGACTCAAACGTTCCTGGCACAAAGAGGAGCCGCAGCCGGAGCAGCAACCGGCGGGTTGACCGCTGCGCGCAGCAAGTAATAACTGCGCAGGAAAAACGCCCACGATTACCGCCAGCTCGCGACAGCGAGCGCCCGATACGCACACGTGGCGGAACAGCGCTTACAACAACTGCGTTGTCTATCGCAGACACTGAGTTGGCTACGCAACAGCCATCGGTGAACACAACTGCGGAGGTTCAACCATGAACAGAATGATTTTGTCCATCGCGAGCGTAGGCGTTGCGAGCATGCTGGCCGGCTGCGGTGGCGTCTCGGAAGTAACGAAGGAGCGTGTCGCGCGTAGTCAGACGATCGTGCAGCAGTCTCAGCAAACGGTCGGAAACTCGGAAGCCGGCGCAATTGAGATGCAACGTGCGAAAGACCTGATGGAATCCGCACAGCGCGAATTGCGCGAGGAGAACGGTGAAGAAGCCGAACGCTTCGCGGCCCGCGCTCAACTGACGGCGGAGCTTGCCGCAGCCAAAGCGGAAAGTGCGCAGGCACGTAAAGCGGCTGATGAGTTGATGGCGAGTATCGAGACGCTGCGTCAAGAGGCGGCGCGTAGTCCATCCAATCGCTAAACGAGCCGCACAAGGAGATTCATCATGAAGCCCATAACGGCAACTCGCATTTTTGTAGGCACCGCGGCCATCGCGTTGATGACGGCGTGCTCATCCACTCCAGAGCGTATCGAATCGCTCGAATCCGCACGTACCCTGGTATCGCAAGTCGAGGCTTCACCGCGTGCAGGCGTAGCGGCGACGAACATCGCCGATGCTCGCAAAGCGCTCGCGCAAGCCAATCGACTGGCGGAAGACAGGAGTGATCTCGAGGACATCGAATTCCAAGCGAATATCGCTGCCCTCAACGCGCAAATCGCCAATGAAAAGATTCTGACTGCGCAAGCGCGCGATGAAATCGAGAAAGGCAAATCCGACCGTCAGGCCGTGTTGCTGCAGGCGCGTGCAGCCGAGGCTGACCGACGGGCGCAAGAAGCGCGGGAAGCCAATCTGCGCGCGCAAACTCTGGAACAAGAGCTTGCTGATTTGAAAACCAAGCGCACTGAGCGCGGTCTGGTATTGACGCTCGGCGATGTGCTCTTCGAAACGGGACGCGCCAACCTGCAGCCCGGTGCCTATGCCACGCTCGATCGCTTGGCGGCAGCGCTTCGGGATGAGCCCAGCCGCAAGGTGATGATCGAAGGTCACACCGATAGCGTCGGCGCCGCAGAGATGAATCAGCGTCTATCGGAAAGCCGCGCGCAATCCGTGCAAGCGGCCCTGCTCCAGCGCGGCGTTGCCGGCAATCAAATCACCACGGTCGGTAAGGGCGAAACCACGCCGATCGCGAGCAACGACAATGCGGCTGGTCGCCAACAGAACCGTCGCGTCGAATTGATCTTCCAAGACACCGGCACACGCGTCGCGTCGGACGGCGACTAACGACTGACTCGCCTCATCCCCTCCCCTGCGAAGCGGGGGAGGGTTGGGGAGCGGGGCTTCTTATTGAGAGTGCCGATCCGACCTTGCGGTTCTTTTCCCTCCCCTGCGAAGCGGGGGAGGGTTAGGGAGGGGGCTTCTTGAGAATGCCGGCTAGCGAGGAGCCGCTAGCAAGAGCCAGTCACGGCAGGGTCAGCGACACGCTAAAAGCTAGCTCGATCAATTCACGCCTCCCAAACCACCGCCATCTTCGTCACCTCGATCTCGCTCTTCCGCGGCCGCACGGCCACTTGCTCGAGCGCGGTCGCGCCGGGTTCGAATTGCGCACGTAGACGTTCCGATTCCGCCGAGAACTCCGCCTCCAGATCTTCGCGACGCTGCTGCAGCACATCCAGGTTCTCCTCAGCACGCGCCACATCGTTGCTCTCGCGTCCAATGCGCCCGGCGCCGCGCGCGGCGCTTCCGACACGACCGACATTCGTCACACTGAGCTTCTTGCGACCGAGTAATGCGCCGAGGATCGAGGTGCCGATGGACATCGCGGTCTGCATCTTCTGCTCCGACAGCTGGCCTTTTTCGCGCTCGACCCGCGCTTGCGCGCGCCGCACTTGATCCTCCAGCGAAGTCAGGCGTGGTGCGTATTTACGTCGCAAGGCATCGATCGCTTCATCGCGCTTTTCGCGTAATGCCAGTGCAACCTGCGCATGAAATTCGACTTCGCTCCCCTCCCCGAGGTTGCCGCTGGAAAGTTTGGTCAGCGGGCAGCGCGAGACTTGTAAGACGGCATGTTGATAAACATGAGACGCCAATTGCTTGCGCCACGCGGCATAGCTTTGCGTGCGCGACAAACTCGCAGGCGCCCCGGCATAGCGCGCGGCGGCGGGCGCGCTGCTGCGCAATGCAGGCGGCTGCGGCGTTGCTGTTGCATGCATTAAATCGGGTTCGCCGCTGTCATCGAACGCGGCGAGATATGAGCGAGTCTCCCAGCGGTCAATGCCAGTCGACTTGTCGATGAAGTGCAAACGCACCGTGGCAAACAATCGCGGTGACAGCACCGCGTTTTGCGCGCCGCCCGAATACAGCTCTTCGATTGCGGCGGGCACGATCGGCTTGGTTGTCGCTGCGTTCGTCCTGGGCCCGTCGAAGGGCGCAGCAGCCGGCGTGCGCCCGTTCGTGCCGAACTCGTCTAATGATGTAGCGGATGGCGCTCCGCCGCTCGTCCTGAGCTTGTCGAAGGACGCATCAGATTGCACGCGCGCGATCTCAGTAAGCGTGAGCGGCCCGCGCAAGTACGAAAGCGCCCAACGTGTTCTGAATAATGCCG
>CAZIXV010000151.1:0-9018 GCA_964543105.1 uncultured Steroidobacteraceae bacterium | reverse complement strand
ACTGCGCCCTGCCTCATCGAGCCAGGAAGCCAGATCGCGCAATGCGTTCGGCTCCCAGCCGCCGGCGCGCCGATACTCGAGCAAGGTCGCAAGCGCCTGCGCGCGCTCGCCCGATTGTTCGTAGGCGCGCGCCAGCAAGAGATAGGGACTGTCCGGACCGCTATGTTCGGGGTACAGCTCGATCGCGCGACGCGCTGGCGCAATCGCATCGCGCCAGCGCGACTCGGCGACGGCTTTGCTCGCCCGTTGATAGAGCGTCTCCCAACCTTGCAAATCCGCCAGCAGCGCCTTGTAGCGCTCGCGCGCAAATGCATCGAATTGCTTGTCGAATTCTTCGGTGGACAACTCGAACGTGCGCTCTACCGCTTCCTTGGTGGTCGTCTCTTGCGTGAACTGTTTGAGCAATGCGACCAGTCGCTCGAATCCGAAGCGTTGCTCGATGAACAAACAGATGAGTCCGGCCTGCATGTACGAGACTTGGACTTGTTGCGGATACGTCGGACGAATGAAACCGGAATCGAGATCGGCGATCGGCAGCCATTGGTTCGCATGAAGTGCTGCGATGGTTTCAGGTGTCACGACGACGCCCGGCGTCGGCCCGGTGCGCCATTCTTCGAAGACTGAAATTCCCTCGCTCAACCAGCGCGGCACGCGATGATCGGTGGCAGCGAGCGTGAAGACGTGCGCCATCTCGTGCCACAGCGTCGAACCCCAATGAAATTCGCCCACGGCGCGGCCCGATGGACTATCCATGGCAACCAGATAACCAAACGTCACGCCCAGCAAGCCGATGCCAGGCAACGCAGCCACGCGCACGGCAAAGTCATCGTGTTCCGGATACAACTCGAGCGTGATCGGCTCGCGCGGCTCGAATTGATAGCGGCGTGAAAGCTCGGCAATGCTGTCCGCGGCGAGCTGCTGCACATAGGGCCGAATCACATCGGCCTCCTTTTTATCGAGCCGCAGCCGCAGTTCGACCGGTAGCTCGCCGTTCGGTCCGGTCACGGTCAACTTCGTCGCAGTCACTTCGAAGTCATCGACGCGGTCGAGCAGGCGCAAGGTGTTGACGGTCGTGGCGCTGTACGGATCACCCGAATAGGCGCTGGTCAAATGAATGCGCGCTTGCGCGAAATCGCCCTCGCGCAGCAGATTCGCGCCGAGTTCGGCATGCGCCGACCACAGATCCGGCTGCACTTCCACCGCGCGCTTCAAGAGCGCGGTCGCCTGGCGATAGCGCCGCCGCATGACCTCGAAATGAGCGAGCTGTTCGAAGATTGCGCCGTAGCGCGGGTTATAGGCCAACGCTCGATCGATCCAGCGAGTGTGCCTGTCGCTGCCGCGCAATTGTTCGAGCACCGCGCGCAGCGTAATGACCTCGAGCGGCGGTAGGCGCTGTTTGTCGACGAGCTGCTGTGCGCGATCGAGCGTCTTGGCAACCTCGTCGAGTTGTCCTTCTTCGAGATCCATGCGCGCTTTCAATAGGTGCGCGCCGATCAGCGAGTCATCTTGTGCGAGCAATTCATCGACCAGCGTGCGCGCCTGGCCCTCGAAGCGCGCGGCGAACACCTGCGCCATGCCGAGCTTGGCTTGCAGGTCGCTTGGTGAGCGCTCTTGCGCCTCTTGAAAAAGCTCGAGTGCTTCGCGGTGCTGATGCGTCGATAAAAACAGATGGCCCCAACGCACGCGCGGCTGCGATGAGCGCTCGTGAGCATTCGTGGCTTCGCGGAACAGTGAATTAGCGCGTTGCGTATCGCCGATCGCCCACGCGGCTTCCGCTTGCGTGATCACATTGCCGGTGTCTTCGAGCAAGCGGCGATAACAATCGCGCGCCTCAGGGACGCTGCCGCGATAGCGGGCTTGATCGCACGCGCGCAGTTCAGGGGCGCGGCGCGGGTCGTAATCGATGATCTGGGCGGATGCGACTTGCGCGGCGAGCAGCAGCAAAGGCGCTAGCAGGATGCAACGCAAGGTTTGCTTGACGCTGCTCGATCCTGTTTCGAGACGCGAGAGATTCATCCTCCACCTCCCTGCAGCATCGCTTGTCGCGCATCGATCTGACGCTGCAGTGTGGCCAACCGTACCAACACGCTCTCGAGCTGGTCGTAGTACGCGTCGACATCGAGCATGCGCTTGCGATCCTTCACCGCTTGCAGGTCGCGCTCGACGGCCACGCGTTCGGTGTAGAGCGCGCTGAGCGCAGCGTCGGATGTGGCGAGAACCGCATTACCGAAGCGCGCCACGGCCATGCGCTCAGCGCCCTTGCCTTCGAGACGCGCATGCTCGGTGGCTAACGACACATCGGCTTTGAAGGATTCGGCGACGCGGCGATTGGCGAACTCGTAGGCTTCCGCCGCCGTCACCACATCGTCGCGGTTGGCGTCCGCCGCGGTCGTGGAGATGGCTTCGATCCAATATTGTGCAAAGCGCGTCGCGGTGCGTTCATTGCCGCTGCGCGTCGCAGTGATGACGACGCGATTGTCGCGCTTCCAATGGTCGATGGCGGCGCCGCTGGCGCTCGTTGCGTTCACGATCAATTGATCGCGCGCAGCAATGGCATCGAACAAGCTGCCGAGTTCATTCGAAGTCAGATCGGGGCCCGGCAGATTGAAGCGGTACTGCTCACCGTCATAGGAACCGTGACCAATCAGCACGATGAGCACCTGGTCATCGCGTTTCGCGCGTTTCGCGAGTGCGCGCAGCTCACGTCGCACTGCTTCGCGATCCGCGTTCTCGGCGCTGAGTACCGTCACATGCGATGCATCGCCGGCAAGCTTCTCGGTTGCCTCACCAATCGATGCCGCTTGTTTGCGAAAACGCTGCTCGTAAGTCTTCTCGCCGCCCAAGCCCGCAATGATCAAGGCGTGCGTGTCGGCGTGCGCAAGTGGTGCAATGAGACTGCAGGCGAAGACGAATGCAGCGCTGGCTCGGGCTTTAGCACGACGGTCAATCCAGTGTCGGAGTAAATTCCGCCGCACGAAGAAAGCCGCCCGGCGCGCTCTGGCCGTCGCCCGTTGCCCGGAGCCCGTCGCCCCGCCCCTCACAGCCGCCCCCAGCGCAGGCGCAATAGCCATTCGCTCACCTTTACAGCGAGCAGTAACAACAACACGATCGGCAGATTCCACAAATCGAGCGTTTGGCGCTCGACGATGCCGGCTTTCGAAAACGGAATCGCTGCGGCTAACCCTCGCAGGTCGTCGAGCGGCCAATAACGCCCACCGGTCATGTCCGCGATACGTTCGAGCACCGGGCGGTTCTGGCGGGTGGCGAAGTGCTCGACGACACCGTCGGTGCGGCGCACGTGGGTGGTGGCACTCGCGACCGGCGCGCCGTGACGTTGCGCACGCATATCGATGCGATACAAGCCGGTCGAGGGCGCATCCACCGTCGCGATGTAACGTCCATCGCCATTACCCGAAGCGCGCATGAGTTGCGTGAATGGCGCATCACGTTCGGGCGCGATCAGCAGCTCGACTTCCGCATCACTCA
Source organism: uncultured Steroidobacteraceae bacterium (assembly GCA_964543105.1). GTDB lineage: Bacteria > Pseudomonadota > Gammaproteobacteria > Steroidobacterales > Steroidobacteraceae > Steroidobacter. The sequence goes on along the minus strand of CAZIXV010000151.1, from coordinate 5,532 downwards.
CTGGATTGAAGTCGGCGTCGAAGATTTCCGCTTCGAGCGTCACGCTGCGCTCATCGTTGTAAACGCTGCGCGCGCTCGTGAGCGTCGCACGGCGCGGCGTGGTATCGACGAGCGCATGTAGGAATTGACGCCAGAACATTTCGTGACGCTGATCCTCGGGCGGTAAATGCATTTGCCAACGCATCGTGCTGGAAGTTCCGAGCAGATAGGTCGCCCCGCGGCCATAGCGCTGCCACACGAGCAACGGCTCGCGCGCACGCTCGCCCACCGCTTCGAGCAAGACGATCGCACCGGGCTTCATGCGTCCCAGTGTTTGGTAATCGGCCAGCGCAGGCAGCGTCTTCCACGCCTCGGCATTGCGGCGAGTCTCGGCATCGAGCCGCGTCACTGCATATTCGAGACCGTAGAGCGTAGGTTGCGCGCTCGCAGAGCGTTGCACATACGCGCTGTTATCGCCTGTCGGCAAATGCGTCGGCAGCGTTTGCGCGATCGGCGCGTTGTACCAACCGCCGGCCGATAGTCCTTTGCGCCCCGCCAACATCAGCACGCTGCCGCCGCGCGTATCGACGAATTCCTTGAGGAGTCGATGTTGTTCCTGATCGAGCGTCGTCGCCTCATAACTGCCGATGATTACGGCGTCATAGCTGAACAGCTCCGCTGCGGAGCGCGGAAAGCCATCCTTCAGCTCATCAGGCGAGTTCACCCCTTGTCGAAAATGTTTATTGGGGGTGGTGCGGACCAGACTCACCAGACGCAGCGCGCGGTCGCCATCGGCGGCACGGCGCAGAAACTTGTATTCCCAACGCGGCTCACCTTCGACATAGAGAATAGAGCGGCGGCGGGCGGCCACATCCATCACATGCGAGCGTTCATTGTTGACGAGATTCGTTTCGCCCTCGATGGGATCCAGCACGAAGCGCAACTCGTGCGTACCGGGCTCGCCGGCCGGTACATCGAAGCGTACGCTCGTCATGGTCGCATCCGCCGGCAGATCCACCTCACGCGCCACGACCAGCTTGTCGCGGTCATATACCCGCAAACGCGTCTTGCTCGCACCGTCATGACGAATCCCGATTTGGGCTGCAACCGTCGCGCCTGCAGGCGCCGCCGATGCAACATCAACGCGTTCGATTTCCAGATCCGCAGGATGGGTTTCGGGACCGAGGCCGACGGTGTGGACGGGAACGCCGAAGGAGGCGATTTCCGTCAAGCGCGCTTCGCTCAGCGAGTCGCCGTTCTCGGCGCCATCGCTCAGCAATACGACTCCGGCCAGCGGCGCACTGCCCGCCGTTTGCAAGATCTGCACGAGCGCATCGCCTATGCGCGTTTGAGTGCCCGGCGGCGGCACGGCATCGAGCGTCGGTAACGGCTGCGCTTGTTGCGAAAAACTATAGAGCTGTACGTCGAAGACTTTACGCAACGCTGCGAGCGTTTCGCCTTGCAAGGCATCGGCGGCTTCCTGCAAGCGCGAGCGATCGCCTTGCTCGCCGTAAGCCATGCTCGCCGAAGCATCCAATACGACGGCCAAGACGTTTTCGCGATCGCGCACGCGCTCGACGTTCAACACCGGTCGCCATATCAGACACAGCACGACGGTGATGAAAACCACTTGCAACGTGCCAAGCAGGACGAGCTTGCCGGCGGGCAGCGGATGACTTGCATGTCGTCGCCGTCGCCACAGCGTAATGCTGACAACTACGACGCCCACACCGATAAGCACGATCAATAGCCATAGCGGCCATGGGCTCGCGAATGCGAACGTGCCGGTGCGATAAGCCCAGACGGGATGAGTGAACAGAGCCTCGAACACCATTCACTAAATAGGCTAAGGCGTGGAGGGAGGCAAGCAGGATCTTGCAAAGAAGCGCTCAGCGATTTGCGGTTAGCGGTTGGTGAAGAGACAGAGATGAGCGAGCGCGTGTTGGCGATCGCGCATCGACGATCGAAGTCACTCTCACTAGCCGTTAACGCTAAACCGCTAACCGCTCTCGTAGTGCGGCATGCAACTTGCTTCGAACATGTACTCATAGCCAGACGTGCGTTCATGTGCCAGGCGCAACGCTTGCGAACGCATTGATCCTCGACGAGCGTAAACGCTGATGCGACTCCCATCTCTCAAGTATTTGAAGACTTTCCAGGTTGCCGCTTCGCATTCGAGCTTCAAGCTCGCGGCGGAGGAATTGTTCATCACGCCCTCGGCCGTCAGTCATCAGATTCGATCACTCGAGGAGCAACTCGGCATTGCATTGTTCGACCGTGGTGCACATTCGCTCACGTTGACGGAAGCCGGGCGGCGTTATCTGCAACATATGAATGCAATGTTCGCGCGCCTGGAAAGCGTGACCGAGCAATTGCGCGCCCGTTACGCCCGCGGCGTCGTGCGCCTGCATGTCACGCCGTTCTTCGCAACCGAGCTACTGCTACCGAAGCTGAACTCCCTGCTCGCTGCGCAGAGCGACACCGACGTGCACATCAATACGGTGCAGGCGCTCGAAGCGCATCCCACCGATGCCGATGTCTCGATCGTCGTGAACGCCGCCCCCACCGATGGACTCGACTGCCACAAGCTGTTCTCCCAATCGTTCGTACCGGCCGGCTCGCCGCAGCTGCTGGCTAGCCATCCGGTGCGCACGCCCGCCGATCTGGATCGACATACCCTGATCGTGCATGAAGCCCGGCGGGACAGCTGGGAGCGCTGGGCGGAAGCCATCGGAGTCTCGCTGCGGCCAAAGAAAGTCTTCCGCTTCGATACGCTTGCGGCGGCAGTGCGGGCCGCCGAGTACGGTGCCGGCATCGCCTTGGTGTCATCGCGCCTGAGCGCTGACCGCTTCCAGCAAGGCTCGCTGGTGAAGCTCTTTGAGACCGAGCTGCACACCGCTGAAAGTTACTTCTTATTAGTGCGCCCCGAGGATGCGCTGCGACCCGAAGTCGGCGCCGTGGTGGACTGGCTGCTGGCCGAATTCCGCGGTTCTCGATTCGGCGCCCAAGCCGCGTAACAACCCCCGCTTCGCAACTCTCGCGCGCTCGATTGCGGAGCACCGCGCGCAGATTCGTGCGCCGATCTGGAGCAGATATGCCCCCATCTGAGCTCATTTGCGTCTATCTGGACCGGTTCGCCCGGACCGCGCGAGCCCGCTTCAATTCCGGCCATCGAGATGAATTCGATTGAGGCCAGCATCGAATTAACTCGTTTGCCGCACCGCAAAATGAGCTTCAGAGTGTGACCGCCCCGCCCAGATCAGCTTAGGAGTTCAACATGATGCTTCGCCTCGGCCGGACCGCTCTCGCCGTCCTCGCACTGACCCCCGTCGCCGGTTACGCCCATTCTCCGGACACCGCCGTCGACGCCTGCATCCAAGCCTTCCTTTCGACCGACATTGCAAAAGGCCGGCAAGTCACGGTGCGCACGCCGCAGGACTATGTGCCTCGACCGCTTGCGCTATCAGGTCGCTATCAAGTTGAGGTGGTGGCGAAAGGCCGCGAAAGCGGCAAGCGAGTGGCACGCCTCGTTTGTGACGTCAATGCCCGCGGCATGATCGTCGCGATCAACGGTCGCCCCGCTGCGGCAGTGCCATCGTTCGCTGCGGCACGCTGATGCAGCGGCACTCAACGATAACCGCGTAACTTCTACACGTTTACATCACTCCGGGTGCGCGTTCGGCTCGATCCCCCCTGAGTTCTTACGCTGGAATGGATGACGGCGCCCGGAGTGATTTTCTCGATTTGCTCTTAGGTGCTTCTGACGATTTGCACGGCCGGCATGCAGTGGTCCCGAACTTACGGTAACTCGCGTCCCTGCTGCGATGTGAGTCATGCATAGTTCGGCGTCATGCAAGCCATCACTTTCGAAAGACGCTCGGGCATCGACCGACGTCATCACACACTCAAAGCCTATTGGCATGGAGCGCGTCATCCGCGCCGTCGCGCAGGACGCCGGGTCACTGATCGCGACTACCCGATCATCGATTGGCATTCGCCGCGCGTGTTTGCGCTCGTGCTGACGATTTTGTTGCTCTGTGTAGCGGACGGCGTGCTGACGGTATTCCTGATCTCGCAGGGCGCCGTCGAGATCAATCCTTTCATGGCGCTGTTCGTGCCGCATTCGCTCGGCTGGTTTGCCGCAGTGAAGCTGACTTTGACGAGCCTGGGCGCGCTCGTGCTCGTCGCCTGCAGTCGCATGAAGCTATTTCGCGCGATTCCGGGTGAAACCGTGTTGATCGCGCTGTGTTTAGCGTATGCCGCGCTCGTCAGCTATGAACTGCGGCTCTTGGAAACGATCGCTCACGCCGCCGTCTTGTAACCGCCGCGATACAGCCGGAGCGCAAAGTACGTCCACGCGGCCAGCGTGCCGCAGACGACGGCGGAGACGAAGTGCGCCGGATCGATGAAATGCGCCGTCATCACGATGCAACCCAGCATGCCGAGGGTTGCCTGACCGAGGCGCAACTCCCACCGCTCCACATAGTGTTTCAGCGGCGAATCGAAGGCGGCCAGGCGCGTGCGGTGCGGATCGAACCCGAAGAGCTCACTGAGTGCGATATATAAGCCGATGCCAAGTGCGCTCCATAACAGCAAACGTCCGCTTTCCAGTGGCTCGAGCGTCGCGAGCGCATACAATTTCGCCAGTCCAAAAAAAATGACGAACGCGCCAACGGCGTGAACTTTGCGTGATTGCATGAGCGCGGCTCCCTGGAAATTCATCGCTGCGATCAGAGCGCACCTGCTGCAGCGTTACCGTGAAGCTTATCGAGAACGCACGAAAAATTTCCCTCGCCCTTTCGACACGCCGCTAATGCCGTCGCAGTTCACCTACATGCGCGCGTCGCCACGATTGGCGATTGACAACCAAAGTGAGAGGATCGCCGACTTACTCCAACGGACCTGGGCTCTACCTCCGCAATGAGATTTTTCCGACGCTCCCTCGTCGCGCTAGGTATTGCCGCCACCTTGCCAACGATCATCTTCGTGGCCGTTGGAGCATTCATATTTCTTCGCGAAGAAAGTCGCCGCATCGAAAACGAAGCGCTCGAGCGCGCGCAACTTCTCACCGCATTGAGCGATGCGCGCTTACGTGGCGACATCGAGACGCTCAACGTATTGGCTGGATCGACGTACGTCGAAGCGCGCAATTGGCCGGAGTTCTATCGACGCTTGCATCGCGTGCGGCAAAACAGCCCGCATTGGACGACGATCGCGCTCTACGACGCCACCACCGGAGCGGCGATCTTCGATATTCGTCAGCCCTTCGGCAGCAACAACCTGCCGGCGCTCGACGCGCAAGTGCTCGACACGCTGCAGCGCAACCGAACGGCGTTCGTCGATCGGATTCGCCGAGACCCCGAACCGCTTGCGTACGTCTATACGCCGGTTCTCGATAATTCTCTCGTGCGGTTCGTGCTTGCCGTGGGGATCAACCCCGAAGCCTTCCAGCCGCTCATTGCTTCGCAAGGCAGCGAGGATGTCGTGACTGCGCTCGTCGACCGCGATGGTCTGTTCGTCGCGCGCTCGATGGACCCCGAGCATCGCATCGGT
>CAZIXV010000150.1:0-9073 GCA_964543105.1 uncultured Steroidobacteraceae bacterium | reverse complement strand
CGACATTCACGAACTGCTGATGGAGCGCGGCGTGCAACTGGAAGGCGTCACCGGCGCGCGTTACATGTATCACGAGCCGTGTCATACGCCGATCAAGAGTTACGACGCGTTGAAGGTCGTCAACACGCTGATGAACGATGCGCAGAACGGCAAGATCGAAAAGAACGATCGTTGCTGCGGCGAGTCCGGCACATTCGCGATCAGCCGTCCCGATGTGGCTACGCAAGTGCGCTTCCGTAAGGAGCGCGAAGTGCGCAGCGGCGCCGAAAAGCTCCGCGCGGACGGCTTCAAGGGCGACGTCAAGGTGCTCACCTCGTGCCCGTCCTGTCTGCAGGGCTTGAAGCGCTACAACGAGGATGCGGATATCGAAGCCGATTACATCGTCGTGGAAATCGCCAAGCACGTGCTCGGCGAGGATTGGTTGCAAAGCTACGTGAAACACGCGAACGACGGTGGTATCGAGCGCGTGCTGGTCTGACCTCACGATGCGTGTTTCACGCACGCGTTGCCCCTGGCGTTCGCAGTAGACTTCGGCGCTGCGAATTCGTCAGGGGGCGGTCATGCACGATCTTCAATCAGACATTGCGAACGTATTTGGACGTAGCGAGTTGTCACGACGCCAAATGGTCGTGACGAGCCTGGCGGCGGGCTTTGCGATGGCGGTGCAACCCGTCACCGCCGAGACGATCACGACGAGTGACGAAGGCATCGAGACCGACGAAGTCAAAGTGCCCGTCGGCGATCACACGATTCCAGCGTATCTCGCCATGCCGAAAAAAGCCGGGCCGTTCCCCGTCGTGCTCGTCGTACAGGAAATTTTCGGCGTCCACGAACACATCAAAGATATTTGCCGTCGCTTTGCTCAGCTCGGTTATTTCGCCATCGCACCCGAGCTGTATGCACGCCAAGGCGATGTTTCGAAACTCAAGACGATCGATGAAATTCGCAAGATCGTCGCGCGCGTTCCGGATGCGCAAGTGATGGGCGATCTGGATGCATGCGTCGATTACGCCACGCGTTCAGGCAAAGGCGACGTCACCCGCTTAGGCATCACGGGCTTTTGCTGGGGCGGTCGCATCGTGTGGCTGTATGCCGCGCATAGTCAGCGCTTGAAAGCAGGGGTTGCCTGGTACGGTCGTCTCGTCGGCGATGCGAGTGAACTCACGCCCAAACATCCCGTGGATGTCGCCGCAGAATTGAATGCGCCGGTGTTGGGGCTGTATGCGGGCAAAGATTCAGGTATTCCGCTCAATACCGTCGAAACCATGCGCAAGGCGCTGGAGGACGCCAAAGTGCCCGCACGCATCGATGTGTACCCGAACGCGCAACATGGTTTCTACGCCGACTACCGCCCCAGCTATGACGAAGCGGACGCAAAAGACGGATGGAACAAGCTGCTCGCATGGTTCAAGGAGCATGGGGCTGCTTGAGCGCCGAAGGCGCTTAAGCAAAGTGATCCAGTGATCAGGTGATCAAGTGATCGAAGTCAGAAGATGCGACTGCCCCGTTCGTGCTGAGCCTGTCGAAGTACGGGGCAATCGAAGCGCGACTTTCCCGTTCGTGCTGAGCGTGTCGAAGCACGAGAGCCCTTCGACACGCTCAGGGCGAACGGAATAACTGCGCGCGATCATTTCAGTCCGCTGGTGACGGTAGGCAGCTCAGCACGCGCATTCTGACCTCGATCACCGGATCACCTCATAACCTGATCACCTGCCCATTACCCATCACCCATCACCCATCACCCATCACCATCCCCCCACGAGGAACCACCCTCCGCTTGCACGCGTTCCCCCGACACTTTCAACGGGGCAGTCATGGCGGAGCAGCGGGACCACTCGATCTTCGAACCTGGACGCAATTGCTGGCGGCTCGCGCATGCCGATCAAGCCGCGTTCATAATCGATGCCGATGCGTATTTCAAAGCCTTCGTTGCTGCCGCGGAGCAGGCGCAACGTTCCATTCTGATTACCGGTTGGGATTTTCACAGCCGCACGCGCTTGTTGTGCGGTGATGAAAACCAGCGACGTGAACTCGAGTTGGGCGATTTCCTGAATCGGCTCGCGCGTAAGCGGCGCGATTTGCAGATCCATATCTTGATTTGGGACTACCCGATGATTTTCGGGTTGGACCGCGAATGGGCGCCGTTATCGGGCTTTGGCTGGAAGCCGCACCGGCGCGTGCATTTTCGTTACGACAATACGCACCCGGTCAGCGCCTCACATCATCAAAAGCTCGTCGTTATCGACGATGCGATCGGCTTTTGCGGCGGCATCGATCTCACCTGTCGACGTTGGGACACTTGCGAACACGCCGCGAAGGACGAGCGCCGTGTCATGCAAGGCACACCGTATCCACCGTTTCACGATCTCGCAATGGCGGTTGACGGCGATGCAGCGCGGGCACTCGGTGATTTGATTCGTGAGCGCTGGCGGCGCGCTACTGAAGAAACGTTGGCGCCGGTGTCCACCAGTCGACAGCGCACCTGGCGGCGCCTTGGACGCCGGGCCGCGCCCAATGCGCGTTGGCCGAAGATGCTGCGCGCCGACGTCACCGATGTGCAGGTTGCTATCGCGCGCACCGAACCGGGCGATGACGATATGCCTGCGGTGCGCGAGGTCGAAGCGCTGTACCTCGACATGATCTCTGCCGCCAAGCGTTGCATCTACATCGAAAACCAATACTTCACCGCCGACAAGCTCGGCGAGGCGTTGGCGCAGCGGTTGCGCGAACCCGACGGCCCTGAGGTGATCGTCGTGCTGCGCAAGCTGAGTCACGGCTGGCTCGAAGAATTGACGATGCAGACCTTGCGCATGCGCTTGATCGACAAGCTGCGCGAAGCGGATCTGCATGATCGCTTGCGCGTGGTCTATCCCTACATCGCAGGGCTGAAAGAAGGCACGTGTATCGACGTGCATTCCAAGATGATCGTCATCGATGACGACTACGTGCGCATCGGCTCAGCGAACTTCGCCAATCGTTCGATGGGCTTCGATACCGAATGCGATCTAGCGATTCATGCCGATCGCGAGCAGAAGTGCCATGCGATCCGTGCACTGCGCTCGCAATTGTTGGCCGAGCATCTAGGCGCGACACCCGAGCAGGTGCAGGCGGAGGTCGAGCGCGCCGGGAATGTGCGCAGTGCGCTCGTCGCATTGCATCGTGAGGAGCGCACGTTATTGCCCGTGGAAGCCGAAGTCGACCTCTCGCCCGCGATGTTCAAGGCGATCAGCGTCGCCGATCCTGAAAAGCCGGTCGATCTACAAACATTGATCGGCATTTTCAGTCCCGAAATCGCACCCGCACAGCGCAAGGGTCGTGCGTGGCTCAAGCTGGTCGGAATCGTTGCGTTGTTTGCGGGGCTGACGGCGATGTGGAAGTTCACGCCGCTGTCGTATTGGCTCGAACCGGAGCGCGCTGCGGAATGGGCGCGGGCGTTCGGTGACAACCCTTGGGCGCCATTGCTCGTCATCGCGGCCTACACGCCGGCGTGTATCGTGTTGTTTCCGCGTCCGGTGATTACGTTGTTTGCGGTACTCGCGTTCGGGCCGTGGCTTGGTTTCGTATACGCGATGACCGGGATCGAACTGGCGGCGTGGCTCACCTATGTGGCAGGCAAACGGTTCAGCCGCGAAACGGTGCGGCGGGTTGCCGGGCGCAACTTGAATCGCATCATCGATGTGATGCGCCGTCGCGGACTGATCGCGATGACGGCGCTGCGGCTCGTGCCGATCGCACCCTTTTCCGTCGAAGGTGTCGTCGCCGGTGCGGTGCGCATCAAACTGTGGCATTTCATGGTCGGCACTGCGATCGGCATGTTGCCCGGCACGCTGGCGGCGACGATCCTGAGCGATCAGTTACACGCCGCACTGCGCAATCCGGCGGACGTCAATTACTGGCTGATCGCGGGCGCGCTGTTGTTCGTTGGGCTGGCGACCTGGTTCGTGCGTCGCTGGTTAATGGGCTCATCGAGTACTCCCGCTCAGGATCATGAACTCGAACGCGCACGGACCGCATGAATGGCAGCCGGTGCGCGCAGGCCGGCTTTCAATTGCTTCCTACAACCTCCACAGCTGCGTGGGCATGGATCGTAAACGCAGCGCTGCACGCATCGCGCAAGTGCTGCAAGAGCTGGCCTGCGACATCTATGCGCTACAAGAGGTCGACAATCAGCCGGGCGAGCATGAAGAGTCGATGCAGCTTGAATACTTATCGAGCGTGATGCAGATGAGCGCCGTGCCGGGCTTGCGGATCGTGCGGCATACCGGCGAGTACGGTAACGCGATCCTCACGCGTTTACCGATCGTGAGTGTGCGCCGCCATGACCTCAGTTATTCGCGCGCCGAACCGCGCGGGGCGCTCGATGTCGAGTTGGATCTGCGCGGCCGGCCATTGCGCGTCATCGCGACGCACCTGGGTCTGCGGCGTTCCGAAAGACGTTTCCAATGGCGCCGGCTCATGGTCGCGATCGCAGAAGGCTCGCTGGAGACACCGCTCGTTTTGCTCGGCGATATGAACGAGTGGTATCGCCCTGCACGCACGCTGCGCGAAGCCCACCTCGCATTCGGCAAACCGCCTGCGCCGCCGGGCTTTCCATCATTCGCCCCGTGTCTCGCGCTCACGCGCGTGTGGGTGCGCCCCCACGCCGCCATCGAATCCATCGACGTCCACCGCAGCGCCTTGACGCGCGTGGCGTCGGATCATTTGCCGATGAAGGCGGTGTTGCAGTTGGAGAAGGTGATCCAGTGATCCAGTGATCCGGTGATCCGGTGGTCTAGGCCAGAGGGTCAGCGGGATATTCTGGCCTTCTGGCCGCGATCACTGGATCACCTTACTCAGAATGCGCTCCCAGAATCCGCGCCTTGCTCGCCTCGTACTCCGCCTCGCTCAATACGCCAAGTTCGCGCAAGCGGTGATGCTCGCGCATTTCGTCGCGCAGCCATTGCGGTCTTGCTTGAGCGCGCGCGGTTTTGGCGGCGGCGATCTCTTTGATCAGCGTGACGAAAAAGGTCTTGCCGTGCTTCGTGCTGCCCAAGCTGCCGATGACTTTCACGACGGGTGCGGCGCCGGTGACGGTATTGAAATTGAGCGATTCGGAGGTGCCGCGAACGCCCATGAATGCCGCTGCGCCGGCGGCAAGCGCGGCCGCGGCGGCGCCCATGAATGCCAGACCTTTATCGGGCAGCGCGCCGCGTGATGCGAGCCAAGCGGTGGTGCCTGCGCTCGCCGTCAGCAAGGCAGTCGCCGCGAACCATCGCCACGCAATGTGGCGCACGCGGACGGGTTGGGGATTCAAAAAGCGCAGATCGAGCGTGTATTTCAGCGGCGCGCGCCGCCGCGGCGTCGAGTGCACTTGCAGATAGTGATCATCGAGGAGCGCCAGTTCGATCGCGCAGTTGCGCAAGCCACTGCGCAGTGCGTATTTCGCGCGCACCTTGCGGTATGGCGCCCGCGATGGGGCGGCGTCTTCGGTTCCTGCTTCGATCGAGATGTGCTCTGCACGAGCAATGTTGACTGCGTGCTTGCGCGGCGAAGTCGCAATCGATGCTGTTGCATTCACGGCGAAGGTCCTGCGACGAAACTGTTGATCCCACAAGAGATCGCGGGTTCGTCGATGCTAGGACGTCGTCGCAACGCGCCAATGAGATCCGCGTCACATTCGCGTCGCCGGCGGAGAACCCGCAGCGTTGAAGTGGGGGAACGCCTGAAGGGGGATTTAACCGTTGACGGTCGGGTTCTCAGCTTGCGCGTGCTTCGACAAGCTCAGCACGAACGTTCCTTTATCCGCCATCCGCTATCCGCCATCCGCTTCCCGTCATCCCTTGCCATCAATGAACCGCAAGAACTCTGCGCGTGTGCGTGCGTCGTCGCGGAAGGCGCCGAGCATTTTGCTCGTGACCATCGACACGGCGCGTTTGTGTACGCCTCGGGTCGTCATGCATTGATGAGTGGCGTCGATGACGACGCCGACGCCGCGTGGTTTCAACACGCCAGCGATGCAGGCGGCAATTTGCGCGGTGAGTTTTTCTTGAACCTGGAAGCGGCGGGCATAGCCGTCGACGACGCGTGCCAGTTTGCTGATGCCGACGACTTTGTTGGTGGGCAGGTAGCCGACGTGCGCACGACCGATGATCGGCGCCATGTGATGTTCGCAATGCGATTCGAACTCGATGTCGCGCAGCACGATCATTTCATCGTAGCCTGCGACTTCTTCGAAGGTGCGGCGCAGATAATCCGCGGGGTCGCTCAAGTAACCCGAAAACCAATCGCGATACGCACGTACTACGCGTGTTGGCGTGTCGCGCAAACCTTCGCGCGCAGGATCTTCGCCGGCCCACAACAATAGTGTCTTGACGGCGTCTTCGGCTTGTTGCTGCGTGACTTCGGCGCGTCGCGCGAGCGTTTTCTCGAGTGCGGGTTTGCTGGTTTTTCGTGTGGCCATGAGCGCATCTGGTGAAACTCGCCCGATCGAGCGGGCGCTGAGGCGGGGTAGTGTAGCGTCGTTACGTCATCTGGTCCGAATTCGGCAGCCGCTTATCGCGTGCGGTGCATCAAGCGCAAGGCTTGGGTTTACTATCCGCGCCATTTCCTAGCGGAGGTTTCGAATGCGCTACCTCATCTGGTTGTGTGTGCTCGTTGGTTTGGGAGCGCAGTCCGCTGCGCGCGCGGAGGTCGTCAATGCCGCGGCCGGCGGTTTCAATATTCGGCACGTGGTCGAGGCGCCGAACGTTGCGCCACCCGTGGTCTGGGCGGCGCTTTCGGATATCGCCAAATGGTGGGACTCCGAACACACCTACTCGGGTGATGCGCGCAATCTGACGCTCGAGCCCGTAATACGCGGCTGCTTTTGCGAAAAACTCAGCCTCTACGCCGGCATCGAGCACGCGCACGTCGTCTATGCGCAGCCGGCGAAAACATTGCGCATGCTCGGTGCGTTCGGACCGCTGCAAGAATTCGGCGTGACCGGCAGCCTCACTTGGCAGATCGATGCAGCCAGCGGCGGTTCGCGCATCACGATGACCTATAACGTCGGCGGTTTCGCCGATCGACCATTGTCGGATTGGGCGCCGATCGTCGATGAGGTACTCGTCGAACAGGCGCAACGGCTCGGGCGCTTCGTGACCACGGGCACCCCAGAGCCGACGGACGCAGAAGCAAAGTAGGTCCGTGTCGGAACTCGTCGCACGACGAGGCGTTTTCGGCACCGGGGGTCTTCTGCAGGCAGTTCTCATGCGTATTCGTCACTGGTTCATTGCGGCTGCGGCGATCGGTCTCACCGCTTGTCAAACGGTTCAAACGACCACGCCCGGCGCGGTGGGTGTCGATCGCAAACAGCACATGCTCGTGTCTGAAGAGCAGGTCAACGAGGGCGCGGCAGCCGCCTATCAGCAGGAACTCGATAAAGCTCGTAGGCAGGGTGCGCTGAATAGCAATCAGCAAACCTACCAGCGCGTGCAAGCCATCACGAAACGCTTGATTCCACACACGAGCGTGTTTCGTCCCGACGCCACGCAGTGGCAATGGGAAATCAATGTGCAGGATTCCGACGCCGTGAATGCGTACTGCATGCCCGGGGGCAAGATCATGGTGTACACGGGCTTGATCGAAAAATTGCAGGCGACGGATGCGGAGTTGGCCGCCGTCATTGGTCACGAGATTGCGCATGCGCTGCGCGAGCATTCGCGCGAGCGTTTATCGCGCGCCTATGCGGAGCAATTGGCGCTCGCCGGAATTGCGGTGGCGACCGGGGCGGGCGATACGACGATGGCGCTCGCAAGCCAAGTCTCTGCCGTGACATTTCAATTGCCGCACAGCCGCGAGCAAGAAGCTGAAGCCGATCGCATCGGCCTGGAATTGATGGCGCGCGCGGGTTACGACCCGAATGCGGCCGTCACGCTCTGGCAGAAGATGTCGCAGGCGGGTGGCGGCGGACCGCCGGAATTCTTGAGCACACACCCTTCGGGCGAATCTCGCATTCGCGAATTACAGGAGTCGATCCCACGGGTGCAAGCGCTGTATCAGCAGGCGAGCGGGCGCTGAGTGCCGGGATCCGGGAATCGCGATTCACTCAGACAAACAACGCCACGACGGCGACGACGATCGCGATCGCCATTCCAGCCGTCAGCCACAGCACGCGCTGGCGTAGCTCCACCACGAGTTTGGTCAATGCGGCCAGCTGCTCGGCAATCTGGCTGACGAGCTCTGCTTGGCGACGTTCGTTTTCTTCCAGTCGGGCGATGCGTTGCTGCAGATCGAGCGGCGTTTGAGGTGCATCCGGCGGAATGGGCTGCTGCTTGTTTTTCTTCAGTAGTTCGCGCGACACATCGACGAGCGAGGGCACGAGTTGCACGATTTGCAACCAGGGAACGGCCATAGACACCTCGCAGAAATGTTCGACGCAGCCAGAGTAACTAGGATCAGGAAACGCGCGTCAGGGTAGCAAAGACGGCTGGCTCTGACTCCACCTTCCCTGCGCGAGGCAGGGAAGGTGCGTACAGACAGATGTTGGGGGGTCGTGCTCACTCATCGGAGCGAGCGGTGCGGTGTGTTATGAGTTATCGCGTGCGGCGAACTCATCGAGGCTCAAGAAGCCATCGCCATTGGTGTCAATGATCGCAAATGACTTGGACAGCTGGCGGTCGTAACCGGCTTCGGTGCGACTGATCTGCGCATCCCCGTTGCGATCCAATGCGTCGAACGTAGCGATCGTTTGCGCGGCTCGAGAAGTCGTTGCGGGGGCGGCGGCATCGGAGTTCGCGCGGACTTTCGTGGCAATCGTCGCCGCATCGGTTTTTGACGCGGCAGTGCGGTTGGTTTCAGCCAACTCATCGGCCGTGGCAGGGGTCAGCGCTGCGATGACCAGGGCAAACGCGAGCGAGCCGGCTGACAGAACCCATGATTTCATGACTATCTCCTCCGCCTCGGCGGCTGCCGAGGTATTACTTTTCGTCGATGACCAGTCCCCCCTGACTCGCTGGACACCTGCTGGCAAATGCCGCGGCGCTCTTTTGTATGTCGCTCGCCGGCTGCACGTTCGGGATCGACCGGCAATGGGGCCGACTTCCAGAACGCCTGA
>CAZIXV010000149.1:0-9080 GCA_964543105.1 uncultured Steroidobacteraceae bacterium | reverse complement strand
ATCCACGTCGACTGATCCAGATCGGCATGGGACTGTTCATGTTCGTCTCGATCGCCTGGGGCGTGTTGTTCATGACGGACACGCTGCAGATGTGGCATGCGATGGTGTTACTCGTGCTGCATGGTTTTGCCGGCGTGTTGTGGAGTCCGCCGGCGCAAGTGCTGTTGCACGACATCGTCGATTCATCGCTCTTGCCCAGCGCCGTGCGCTTGAACGCGACCGCTCGCTATCTTGGTTTGTTGCTCGGCCCCGCGGTCGGCGGCGTCATTCTGCTGGTGATGGGGCCGACCTACGGCATCTTGTTCAATGCCGTGTTGTACGTGCCGACGATCTTGTGGCTGTGGCGTGCGCCGTACGGGCCGAAATTTCGCACCAAGCCGCGGGTCGTGCGCGCCGTGCGTGGTTTCCATGACATCGTCGCGACGCTGCGCGAGATCGCGACCCATCGGACGATCATGCCGATGATCCTATTGGCCGGCTGTGCGTCGCTGTTCATCGGTACGGCGTATCAGGCGCAAATGCCCGAGTTCGCGCACGATCTCGGACACGTCGACGCCGACTTGTCGTATAGCTTGCTGCTTGGCGCCGATGCAGCCGGCGCCCTGGCTGCGGGTTTCGTGCTCGAAAGCCGTGGATTGCTACCACCGAATCCGCGCACCGCGTTCATCCTTGCGCTGCTGTGGTGCGCCGCGCTCGTCGGCTTTGCGATGTCCGCGGTGTATCCGTTGTCGCTGGCGCTGTTATTCGTCGCCGGCTTCGTCGAGCTGTCATTCAATTCGATGGCGCAGACATTGGTGCAACTGCATGCGCCCGAGGACATTCGCGGCCGAGTGATCGGCGTGTATTCGATGGCGGCGCTCGGAATGCGCACCTTCAGCGGCGTCACGATCGGCGTCGTCGGCGGCTGGATTGGCATCCATTACTCGCTCGCTTTAAGCGCGATGATTCTGGCGGCCCTGATCGCAACGCTGCTGGCGTTTTCGATTCGGCCGAGAGGTGGCAGATGAGCGTCGTGAGTGGGTCCTTAGGTCGCGTTCTCGCCCAGCCTGCAGTCCGACACTCGCGAAACGGCTCAACCACAAGAAGCCGCCCGTCGATTCCCTGTATCCTACGGCGCAGGCCAAACGCGACAGGTTCATCATGCAGTCATTTAGAACACGAATTTTCGCGCTGCTACTTTCGTTTTCCGCGCTGAGCGCCAGTTCGGCCGGCGCTGCCGAACTCGGCCTGTATGTCGGCTTGCTATATGGAGAACAGAGCAAGGATTACGACTACGATCAGTTCGATTACCTGTCCGAACAGATCTACAGCCAGCTGGCTTACGAGCCGGTGAGCCGCGCGATTTCAACGGACGAAGATGGCGAATCGTACGGCTTCCTCGTCGGTTATCGCTTGACTCAAAACATCGCGATCGAAGGCGGCTACACCTATTTGGGCAAGCAGTCGTTCGCCGACAATTCCAGCGGCTTCTTCGTGCCGGGCGGAGAAGAACCGCCGGTTGCCGAAGAGTGGGGCCTTGGTTTCACGAGCCGCTCGAAGGGCTTCATGTTGTCCGCGCTCGGCATCTTGCCGATCAGCTATTCGTGGGAGGTGTACGCCCGTGGCGGCGTGTTCATCGCTTCGAATCAATTGAGCTTGTATGCGGGCTCACCGAGCTTTTCGCGTCCACTGACCGATCGCTACACCGAATCGAGCACCGACTGGTTGGCAGGCGCCGGTATCGCCATGTCGCTTGCAGAGGTCTACTCGCTGCGCGCCGAATTCACCCGCATTTTCGATGCCGGTGAACCCGTGTTCGGTGAGGCCAATGTGGATCTGATTTCGGTGAGTATCACGGTCGCGTTCTGAAGACGGTTGACTGTCGGCGGCTGACAGCCAGACGCGTCTGTGACGCGTGTTCGTCCCACGACATCAACCGCCTGTCTGCATTCGCTGCGCGACTTTTTCCGCCTGCTCCAATACGCGTAACACATTCTCTCCTGCGAGCATCTTGAGTTCGCGATTCGTCCAGCCGCGGCGGATCAATTCAGCAAACAGGTTGGGATACGTCGAGACGTCTTCGAGGTTCTCCGGCCAGACATCATTGCCGTCGTAATCACCGCCGATGCCGACGTGCTCGATGCCTGCGACCTTGCGGATGTGTTCGATGTGATCCGCCACTTTTGCGATCGTGGTCTTGGGCAGAACGTAGCGGCTGCGAACCTGTTGTGCCACGCGGCGCCGTTCCTCCTCATCGGTAATGTTCTGTGTCGCGGCTTGCACTTGTTCACGCATCACACGTTCGACGCGTGCGATCTCGGGATCGATGAATCCCGCCACGAAGGTCACCATGACGACGCCGCCGTTCTCGGGCAGCCGGCGCAGGATTTCATCGGGCACATTGCGCGGCACGTCGCAGATGGCGCGTGCGGAAGAATGCGAAAAAATCACCGGCGCTTTCGAGACGCGCAGCGCATCGTCCATCGTGCCGTCCGCGACATGCGACAGATCGACGAGCATGCCGAGCCGATTCATTTCCAAGACGACGGCTTCACCGAACGGTGTGAGACCGCCGTGCACCGGAGGCAATGTGGCCGAGTCGGCCCAATCCGTATGCACGTTATGGGTGAGGGTCATGTAGCGCGCGCCGAGCGCGTAATACATCCGCAGTGCACCGAGCGAATTCTCGATGACATGACCGCCTTCCAAGCCGAGCAGCGAGCCGATCTTGCCGGCGCGTTTGGCGGCGCGAATACCCGCTGCGGAATCGACGTACCGCAGTCGCTCCGGATAACGCGCGATCATGCGCTTGGCGATATCGAGTTGTTCGAGCTGGGTGCGCGCCCAGCCCGACTCGAGATTTCCCGGAACGTACACGGACCAGAATTGCGCACCGACACCACCTTCGATGAGACGCGCGAGATCCGTCTGGCCTGAAACAGTCCCCCGTAAGTCGTAGCGCTCGACGTCTCGGGGAAATTCGCGGTTGATGCGGATTTGCCAAGGCAAGTCGTTGTGGCCGTCGATGAGTATCGTGCTCGCCAGCAACTTCCGCGCTTTACGTAGCGCCGCATCGTCTTGATCAGCGGCCTGCGCGCAGGGCACTGCGAAGGCAAGCACGAAGCACAGCCAGTATGTGATTCGAAGTTTCACGTGCGCTCTCCAGCTCATTTTTCTTCGCCGTCGCCGCGAACCGGCGATCGTTCATTCCTGAACGTTACCTGACCCGGCGCGTTCAGGCACGGATCAGCTGCGCGCGTCGATAGTACGGCCGTAGTCGAAAACATTTCGGCTTCGAAGGAGAACGACGATGAAACGCATGCTTGCAGCCGCACTGACCGTGACCTTGCTGGCCGGACCTGTGATTGCCGAGGCCCGCGATCATGATCGCGGTCGACATTCACGCCACGATGAACGTGCTTCTCACCCCCATCACGATCGTCATGCACACCGTCATGCGAAGCGCGTCGCCAAGCATCATTCGCATCGGCACGCGCAACGGCCGGTCGTGCATCGCAATGCGCGCTTTCATGCCGGCCGCTATCACCGCCCGGCGGGCTATCGCGCATACGCGTGGCATCGTGGTGCCCATCTGCCAGCGGCGTATTACGCGCCGCGCTACGTCGTGCGCGATTACCGAAGCTACAAACTGTACGCGCCGCCTCGCGGGCACCACTGGGTACGCGTCGACAACGACGTGGTGCTCGCTGCCGTGGCCACCGGCGTCATCGTCGCGGTGGTCAACAATCTCTTCTATTGAGTCGGCGCCGAACCGGGATAGCAGGCTAGGTCTTTCCTAGGTCGCTGCATGGGGCAAACTTTTGCTTCCCTGCTATCCCCCTTTTTTCATGGACCTATTTCATGGCCTCGCACGTTGCAGGTCACATCGTTAGATGTGCCGGGGCGAGGAAAAATATCATGTGTCTTGCCGATTTCACTGAAACCCACGAGGTCATTACCGCCGCTGCGACCGCGGAAGTCCCGAGCGACAGGCCTGCGATTTGCGGAACGGTCATGCTGCATTGCCTTGACGGCGGTGAGCCATTGCGGCTTTCGATGCCCATGCTCGATGCCATGTTGCTGCTCAGTTCGCTGCGCCAGATCGAAGAGGAATTCGAGCTCGAACAATGGACTGCGCGTCTGGACTCCGGTATGAACACGATCGAAGAGTTGGGCGCGGAACTGCATGATCTTTATCTCGAATCGCTGGAAGACAAGCCGCATCTCAACTCTTGACCCGTTTCGCGCGAATTCCCAAGGATCCCAACGCGGGCTGAAATTCTTCGATGCACGATAAGACCATTCGCGTTCGTGAAGGTCTGCCCCACCCGCGTGGCGCCACATGGGACGGCAGGGGCGTCAACTTTTCCGTATTTTCGGCGTATGCGACGAAGGTCGAACTTTGCCTGTTCGATTCGCGCGGCGAGCGTGAGTTGCAGCGCATCGAGCTGCCAGAATTTACTGACGAGATCTGGCACGGATACATCGAAGGCATCGGTCCGGGTCAGGTTTACGGCTATCGCGTGCACGGTCCGTACGAGCCCGAACAAGGGCATCGTTTCAATCACAACAAATTACTGATCGATCCCTATGCGCGCGAGATGATCGGTACCTTGAAATGGGATCACGCGTGTTTCGGTTACACGATTGGCGCAGAAGGCGGTGATCTGACGTTCGATGAACGCGACAGCGCGCCTTTCGTACCGAAGGGTGTCGTCGTCGATCCCGGTTTCGATTGGAAGCAAAACCCCAAGCCGCTCGTGGCTTGGGATCGAACCATCATCTACGAGACGCACGTACGCGGTTATACGAAACGCCATCCGGCGGTGCCGGAAGCTTTGCGTGGGACGTTCGCCGGCATGTCGGTGCCGCAGGTCATCGAGTACATCAAATCGCTCGGTATCACCGCCGTCGAGTTGATGCCGATCCATATGTTCATCAATGACTCGCACCTGTTGGAGCGTGGCCTCACCAATTATTGGGGCTACAACTCCATCGGCTTCTTTGCCGCCGATCCGCGCTTTTTCGCCGACCCGATGCGTGGGGTGCAAGAGTTCAAAGAGATGGTGCTGCGGTTTCATGATGCCGGCATCGAAGTCATTCTCGATGTGGTCTACAACCACACCGCTGAAGGTAACGAGCGTGGGCCCACGTTATCGTTCAAGGGCATCGACAATTTCTCCTACTATCGTTTGCTGCCAGATCAGCGGCGCTACTACATCAACGATACGGGCACCGGCAACACGCTCGACATGAGCCATCCGCGCGTGATCCAGATGGTCACGGACAGCCTGCGTTATTGGGTGCAAGAAATGCACGTGGATGGCTTTCGCTTCGACTTGGGAACGATTCTCGCGCGCGAGCCGGGCGGCTTCGATAATCGCAGCGGCTTCTTGCAAGCCTGCTCGCAAGATCCCGTATTGAGTGGCGTGAAATTGATCGCGGAACCCTGGGACTGTGGTCCGGGAGGCTATCAGGTCGGCGAATTTCCGCCGGGCTGGGCTGAATGGAACGACAAATTCCGCGACACCATTCGTGACTATTGGCGTGGCGAAGCCTCGGCCGCAACGGTGGCGCCGCGCCTGGTCGGCTCGGCAGACATATTCAACAAGTTCGGCCGCAAGCCCTACGCCAGTGTCAACTTCGTCACTGCGCACGACGGATTCACGCTGAACGACCTCGTCACCTACAACGAGCGCCACAACGAAGCGAACGGCGAAGACAACCGCGACGGCCATGAACACAATCGTTCGTGGAATTGCGGTGCCGAAGGGCTGACGGACGATCCGGGCATCAACGAGCTGCGCACACGTCAAATGCGCAACATGCTCGCTACATTGCTGGTTTCGCAGGGCACGCCCATGCTGCTGGCGGGCGATGAGTTTGCGCGCACGCAGCAAGGCAACAACAACGCGTACTGCCAGGACAATGAAATCAGCTGGGTCGATTGGGCCTTGGCCGAGCAGAACGAACATCTCATTCGTTTCGTGCGCAAGCTGACGGCATTGCGCCGGAAGTATCCGATTCTGCGCCGTAGCCGCTTTTTATCTGGCGAGATGAACGAAGAGATCGGCGTGAAGGAAGTCACGTGGATCAACGCGAGTGGTACGGAGATGCAGCCGGAGCAGTGGTCCGATCCATTGATGAAGTGTTTCGGCATGATGCTGGACGGCCGCGCCCAAACGAGCGGCATACGGCAGCGCGGTCAGGACGCGACGATCTTGATCGTGTTCAATGCTTATCACGATCTCGTGAGTTTCACGCTGCCAGGCACGACGGATAGTACGTTCTGGCTGCTGCTCACCGATACGAATCAAGATGATGAGAATCTATCGCGTACGGCGTTCGAGCCCGGCGACACGTACGATGTGACGGGCCGATCACTACTGATGTTCAGCATGGTGGCCGAAACCGAACACGGCAAGGATGCGGTGAAGCGCGACGTACTCACCGGGAAGACGAAAGCCAAGCAGTAGCGACCTAAGTTGCCAAGCGGTAGCAATCTAAGTTCGATCGCGCGGGACGCGCTATCTCCGTTCGTGCTGAGCTTGTCGAAGCACGCGCCGTACTGCCATAACGTGCCTACTGTGCTTCGACGGGCTCAGCACGAACGGAAATTGCGGTGCTTCGACAAGCACCGCACGAACGGGAAGTCTGATGCGCTAGTGAGCCGTCTGCGAGCGATCACCGCCCGGTTGCGAGATATCCCGCAGGGCTTCGCCAGCTTCTTCGAGCGCCCCTTCGCCATTGGCAATATCGCTCAAGGAGATAATTCCAACGAGGCGTTTCTCGCGATCGACGACGGGCAGGCGCCGCACTTGTACGTCACCCATGTTCCGCGACACTTCCTCGATCGTCTGATCGACATAGCAATATTTGACGTCGTCCGTCATCACTTCTTTGACGCGAGCATCGGGGCCACGGCCGCAGGCGATGCCGCGGATTGCGATGTCGCGATCCGTCACCATGCCGACCAGGCGATCATTCTCGCCCACAGGCAACACGCCCACGTCGAGTTCGGCCATCAGTTTCGCAGCGTCACGAAGGGCTTGGTTCGGTTCGGCGATACGTACATCGCGAGTCATGCAGTCGCTGACTTTCATCGGTGATCTCCTGGTACGCGGCTGTGAATTCGCAATGCGTGTCTTGCGCTGGGGGTTCCGCTTCTTGGCAAGCTACTCGCTCTGTTCGTCTTCCGACAACGCGCCTAGATTTTCTTTGACGTCTCGCAATGAAATGCTGCCCTCGAGCGAGCGCGCAAAGGCGCTCACGAAGGCATTGCGCAGCACGCTGACAATGGTCGGCCAAACGCTTGCTTCGGGGTTCTCTATCGTGCCGGTAAAGGGCGCACGCGCAGCGACCTGCTCTTCGTCTTTGTTTTCGAGCACGTCCGCTGCGAAATCGACGATCCCTTCCCAAAGCTTGCGCAACGGGTTGTCCTCCTGCTCCGCCGAGCTCGTCATTTCGACATTACGCAAAATCGGCTTGGCGTATCCCTTGAACTTGCCTTCCGCGGCGGCGACCTCGACGAACAATTCGAAATCGCCACTCTCGGCATCCGCTTTGATGTACTGACGCAGCCAAGGATTCACAGCCGGCAGCGAAACCTGCTTGATCTCCATGTTCACATCGAACGTGGGTTGTGGTGCCCAGGGATCGAGGCTGCCGCTCACTCGTGCAGGTGCGTTGTCCAGCATCATGGCGTGGAGTTCGAACTGCGCGAAGGTTTCCGCGTTCGCATCGGCTACGTTCGTGAGGTTCGTGACGACGCCCTGAACATCCCGCGCTTCAATCGCATCCTGAGTTCGAATGCCGGGAGCGCGAAATGTCACGACGCCATCGCGGACTTCGATCGTGTTGAAAGTGAAGGGGAATAATTCCTCCAGCTGCGCCTGCCAGTCTTCCCCTTCGCCGGTTTGAGATTGCGCATCAGAGTCGTCTTGTACGAGATTCAATGTGGGCCGAATGAACGCGACCTCAGAGACGAGTGAGCCGTTCAACAAGCTGCGCCATTGCACCGAGAAGTCGATCCGTTCGCTGGAAAAGAAGGGCGTGTTGCCTTCGGCACCGCGCTTGACGATCTCGATCCCATCGATCCGATACGCGCCGCGCCAAAGCGCCACGTCGATGTCTGCCACATGGCCGTCGTACGCCTCGAGGCCGTGCAGTGTGCGATTGACGTAGTGCTTCACTGCGTAAGGTAAGGCTGCGCGCACGGCAATCAGGATGATGGCAATGATCCCGATCGCGAGAAGAATCCGATGTCTGCGTTGCATAGCGAGAAGGCGAGGCCTTGGGAACTAAGTTCAGTAACGTAACGAATGCAGGCCGCGACGGTTCGAATGTAAAACGCACATGCGTTGTCGAAACAACGCGTAGGAACTTTTGCCTTTTAGCAACATTGCTTACTTCGGCACGTCGACAGCGGCTAGAGCGACTGGAATACCCATCTCGGCTATTGATTGTTTTACAACGACAACGCGAGACGACAATGAGAAATCGAACGGTCTGGGGAAGCGTAGTCGGCGTGGCAGCGCTGAATACGATCCTGGTGTCGCAAGGCGATCCGTTACCTCCTGAAGCAACGTACCGACCGTTACCGACGATCCCGCTCGATCTGGTGCGCCGCAATGATGAAGCCGCGAAACCGGCCGTGCAGCAGCGCCAGCAGAACCTGCTCGAGCAGCGCTACGATCTTTCCGATCGACCGATCCCCGGTGTGATGATGTCGGGTGGACGCAAAGCCGTGCAGGGCGGGGTGCGCGTAAAGCTGCGCCCGGGTACCACTTGGGAGCAGCTGGCAGAACTCACGCCGGATGAAATTCGCGAACGCGATTTGCTGCCGCACGGATTTCTGCCGTTGCCGCATACCAAGCAGCTCGCAGGTGGACAGGTCTTTCCGCAGAACCAGATCGATGAAATCGGCCGTGCAGAAAGTCGCAATCTGAAGCGTTTTGATGTGGATTTCGATCTTCCCGATCACATCACGCCGGAGTTTCCCGCGCCGATCTTTCTCACGACGCGGCCTGAGTTGGGCGATGTATCGGGCGGAAAATTGCTCACCATCCGCAACTACTATGCACAGCTCGTCGGCATCCTGA
>CAZIXV010000148.1:0-9114 GCA_964543105.1 uncultured Steroidobacteraceae bacterium | reverse complement strand
GGCATCACTTCTGGCCCGAGCCCTCTAGCCCTCTAGCCCTCTAGCCCTCTAGCCCCGAGCCCCGAGCCCCGAGCCCTACACATTCTGCCCACCACAAACTCATGTCCAAACGACCCTCCTCTCCCCGCGATGGCGGCGGCATCGTCTACACCACTGGCATCGGCGAGCGCTGTCCGAATTGTCTGCGTCCGATCGCGCAATGCGTCTGTAAGAAAGGCACGCCGGGTAAAACGACATCCGATGGCATCGTCCGCGTCAGCCGCGAAACGGCGGGCCGTAAGGGCAAAGGCGTGACGGTGATCAGCGGGCTGGGATTGGGCGAGGCGGAGCTGCAAGCGCTGGCGACCGAACTCAAGAAAAAGTGCGGCTCAGGCGGCGCCGTTGCGGCCGGACGAATCGAAATCCAAGGCGATCATCGCGATCGGCTCGTCGAGGAGCTGACGAAACGCGGCTGGCAGACCAAACGCGCTGGGGGTTGATGTCCGCGTGGGTGCCGGGTTAAGCAGACAAACAAGTGTCGGAATGGATTCGACCACGATGAATTCCGACCGACCGCATCTATGCCGCGCGCGCCTTCTGGCTAGCAGCCCAGTCCCAGCCGCCCTTTCCTCGCAGTGACGCTCAGTCGCCAGTCGATCCTGGCGCCTTTCCCTTCGCCTGAGCGGCCCTCTCCGCGTAATACGAACAAGCGATCGAGGCAAGGATGAATCCACAGCCTGCCCACGCCAAAAAGCGCGGTCCGACGGCGGTCCAGGCAATGCCACCGAGGGTCGTGCCGAGCGAGATGCCGAGATAGGCAACCGACGAGTTCATCGCGATGGTCGCCGAGGCGAGCGAGGGGCTCTCCACCACGAGACGCGTCTGTTGAGCGGACGGAAAGCCACCCATCCCAAGGCTCCACACGATCTGCAGCGCGAAGATCGCTACGAGCGACATCGCAACCAGCGGCCAAACAAAGAATGCCGTGGCGATCATCAGGCTCGAAATCACGGCAATACGGCCGGCGCCGATGCGCCGGATCAAGCGGATGCTCATAAGATTGCCGGCCAAGCCGCCCAGACCATTCACGAAATACAAACTGGCGAGCATCTGGCCGCTGATGCCGTGCAGAGCGCGCGTAATCGGCGCGAGGTAGCTGAACATCGTCATATTGCCGATGGCGTTCAGGCACGTCACGGTCGTCATCAGCATCAGAGGCTTCGAGCGCAGCACTTCGATCCAACGCTGCCAGTTGAGCGATGGCACTTTGACGTCGGCCGGTACGGCCCGCCACACCAACACCGCTGTGATACCACTCGCGATCCCGACTGCCGCGAGCGATGCACGCCACCCAAATGAGGTGCCAATCAACACCACGAGCGGGGCACCGGCGACCGAGCCGATCGCCCAGCCCATCATGAGCTTCGCGAGAGCCGGCCCGCGCTCCTCTTCAGGAACGAGCATGCTGATCGTTGCGGCAACCTGCGGCGTGTAAACCGCCGAGGTGATAGCGGCAAGCACGCGTGCAGCCATGAGCTGACCGTAGGTCTGGCTCACGGCGCACAGCAGATTCGCTACCGCGCAGATCGCCATCGACGCAGTCAACAATTTGCGCCGATTGATTCTCGAGCCGGCCGTCGCGAGCACCGGCGCAGAGAACCCCGCAGTGAGCGCGAACGCCGCGATCAACATGCCGGCTTGCGCCACGGTCACATCAAGCGCCGCCGAGATCTCATTCAGCAGACCCGTGACGCTGAAGAAGCTCGTCGCGACGAAAAAATTGCCGGCGATGAAAACGACGAGGCGTGAGTTTTTCATCAGGTGGTCACGCGGCGCGCGGCAAGCTCGCCCCGATAGGAACTCACCAACGCGAACCCGATGAACAGCAATCCCAACCACGGCATGTAGCGCGGTGAGATGAGTGTCCACGCAGTGGAGCCGATCGAGGCGCCGATCGAACCACCGAGATACGTGACGGAGGAATTCAAGGCGATCGTCGCAGCCGCAAGACCGGGCGCAACGGCAATCAATCGCGCTTGTTGTACGGCTGGGAAACCTGCGCTACCGAGACTCCATAGAAATTGCATGATGTAGATCGCGATGAACCATTGCGCGAACACCGGCCAGATCAACATGATCGCCCCGGCCACGAGATTGCATTTGTACGCAACAGCCGTCGCGCCGAGCCGGCGCACCATCCGCACGCTCACGACATTACCGATGAGACCGCCGATGCCGGCGACGAAAAACAAAGCGGCCAGCGCCGTGCCGGTGATTCCCTGGACTGCTTTGACGATCGGCGCGATGAAGCTGAGCATGACCATCGCGCCAATATGCGTCAGTGCGGTCGCGAGCGTCAGCCAGCACAGAGCTGGCGATTTGAACACGCGATACCAACGCTCGAGACTCAAGGGTGGCACCCGAACGCCCGCGGGAATTGCACGCCACACGAAAACGGCGACGACAAAAGTTGCAACGCCGATGGCGGCAAACGATACGCGCCAGCTGAAATGCGTACCGACGAGCACCGAAAGTGGATTACCCGCCACCGAGCCGATCGCCCACCCGATCATCAATTTCGCAAGCGTCGGCGCCCGCTCTTCATCCGAAACAAGCTGACTTACTGTCGCCGCCACTTGCGGCGTGTAGACCGCAGAGGTCACGGCCGCCAACACGCGCGCGATCATCAGTTGTTCATATGATTGCGACCATGCGGCAAACAGATTGGCCGCGGCGCACACGAGCATCGAGCCGGTGAGCAGCTTGCGGCGATCAATCCTCGAACCGAGCGTCGCCAGCACGGGCGCGCAGATGGCCGCCGAAATGCCGAACGCGGCAATTAGCAGGCCTGCTTGCTCGACACCGACATTCAGCGCCGCGGCAATTTCGTTCAGCAGCCCACCGACGACGAAGAAACTCGTTGCCACGAAGAAATTCCCCGCGGTCAGGGCAACGAGGTGCGACGTCGAAAACGACTGGTTGGACATGAAAAACGCGGTCGAACGCGCCAACGACCAGCACGAAAGCGCCGGCACGGCAGCGAAATTCAGCTCGAAAGTAGATTGGGTATGAAGGCGCCGAGGGGCGGCATGTTAGCCGAATGCGGCGAACGCGATGCAGTCTTAACTTTTCGAATGAACGTTCAAGCGATCTTCGCCAGCGCCTCGCTGATCGCTTGCGAGTCGTCCGGCCGCACGAGCCGCGCCACTTCCTTGCCATTGCGCACGAAGATCAGCGTCGGCCATAGCTTCACTTGATAGGAGCGCCCGAGGGGGCGACCCTTGCCGTCTTGTACCTTGACGTGCCGAACCTGTTTGTATTCGGCCAATGCAGCATCGATCAGCGGCTGAGCTGCGATGCAGTACCCGCAGAAGTTATCGCCGAATTCGATGACCGCAGGGCCGGCCCATTGCTCGATCGAGGCGCGCGAAGGTTCAGGTTCGTAGCGTTTCATGGGGCCGCAATCATACGCATGATGTGTCCCGTTACCCAGGCGCAATAAGTACCCAAGGCGTACCCCAGCACCGCAAGGAGCACTCCGACCGGGGCAAGAGAAGGATGAAAGGCGCCTGCCACGATGGGAGCGCTGGCCGCAGCGCCGATATTGGCCTGACTTCCGACCGCCATGTAGAACACAGGCGCGCGTAACCAGCGTGATACGCCCCAGATCAGAAGACCGTGGATCAATATCCACGTGACGCCGACCCCGAACAGGCCGGGATTGGTCAGCACGGCACCAAGATCCATCTGCATGCCGATGCTTGCGATCAAGATGTAGAGCAGCACCGTGCCGACCTTCGAGGCGCCCGCCCCTTCGAGCTTGCGCAGCGGCGTGAGCGACAGCAGCACACCAATCGTCGTTGCGATGACGACGATCCAGAAGAAATCGCTCGCGAGCGACATGCGTTCGGCCCAGACATTTCCGGCGAATGCCGCCGCCAACGGCACACCGATGAGGTGTGACAAGCCCATCGCCCCGACGCCGACGCCCACGATCATCATCAAATCCGGCATGTTCGCGATGCGAGCATTTTCTGTTTCAAAGCGTGCCATTTGTTCGCGCAAAGCGAACAGCGCACGCGTATCGGCACCATTCTTCGCGTCGATCGCATCGGCTCGGCCGGCGAGATACAACAAGAACGCCATCCACAAACTCGCCACCACGATGTCGACGGCGACCATCATGCCGAACAGGTTGTCGCTCACATTGAAGACTTCCTTCATAGCCGCTTGATTGGCGCCGCCGCCCATCCAGCTGCCGGCGAGCGTCGCCATCCCGCTCCACACCTCGCCCTCGACGGTTGCAGGGCTCAAGTAACCCCACAGCCACATCGCGAACGGGCCGCCGATCATCACGCCGAGCGTACCGGTTGCAAAAATGATGAGGGCTTTCGGCCCGAGCCGTGCGATCGCAGGAAAGTCGATCGATAGGGTGAGTAATACCAGTGTCGCGGGCAACAGATAACGAGTGGAGATCGCATAGAGCGATGAGCCGCTCGCATCGATCAGACCGGCAGTGTTGTACAGCGCAGGCAGGAAGTAGCAGAGAACGAGCGCGGGAACGTAGCGATAGAACTTTTTCCAGAACGGTGCCGAGGACTGCGTCGTCCAGAAAATCGCGCCGAGCGTGGCGGACAACAAACCGAGGATGACCGCATCGCTGGTGATCGGCATTCGCTACCCCCTAAGGAATGTGCCGGCGCATTCTCCAGGCGTGCGAGATGGCAAGCAATGCCGAATGGTTCTTTTAGGATGCAAGCAAAACAAAGAGGGCGAGACTCTCGTCTCGCCCTCTTCCGTCGCGCCCGTTATCTCACGGGGTGCTCACTGCTTGCGCAATGGGCGTCAGGAATGGACGCAACACTTCGTAGTTGCCATCCCATGATGGACGCCAGCGCAAGACGCCCGAATCGGGATGATCACCGACGCGCGCGATCACCAGATCGAGGCTTGGAATCACGACGATGAGACTATCGCCCAAGCCCCACGCCCAGTACGCATCGCGCGGGACGTCTGGCAGCTGACCATTCGCATTCGTCCACCACATGAGGCCATACGCGGTGTTCGCGCCCGGAAAGCCCGTCGGATCGACGAGTTCTGCCGCTGCCGTTTCAGGCCGCGGGGTCGACGCCGTTTGCACGAAGCTCTCCGAGAGAATGCGCTGCTCCTTCCACATGCCCTCGCGCAGGAACAGCAGGCCGATGCGGGCCATGGCGTTCGAATTTGCGATGATGCCCGAAGCGAACTCACGCGTCTGGATCGTCCCGATAGGCGGGCGCGCGCCCACTCCGGCACTTGGCACACGCCATTGCAGATCGGAATTCGTGATGTCGAGCGGCTGCCAAACTTCGCGCGTAAGCAGCGCGTTCAGATCTTCTTGAAACACATTCGTGAGCGTGTCGGCGAGCCAGTTCAAACCGCCATCGGAGTACACCCATTTCGTTCCCGGCTGATGCGCCAGATCGACGTCCGGCCCGCCACCTTTCACGAAGCCCGAAGTGTGCGTCGCGAGTTGTTGCAGCGTGATCTGCGACAGCCAGGCCGCATCGGGCGGTGTCGGATCACCCGGTGAGATGCCGATGTTGGGATAGCGCGACTGTGCCGTGTCGTTCAGAGCGATGAGTCCGCGGTCGAGCGCAATGCCCATCGCGATACTGCCGATGGACTTCGTCGTGGATTTGAGATCGACGCGGATATTGATGTCCGTGGCGCCGTCACTCCAGCGATGAACCAGCTTGCCGTAACGCACGACCATGCCTGCACCGCCACCGGTCAACGCGTAATCAGAAGCTTCCTGCAAGCGCGCCGAATCCATTCCGACATCAGCCGGCGCAACCGCGAGCCAGCCGTAGTTCGGATCCACACCGTCATGGGGACCCGGCCATGCAATCTCAGGATCACCAGGCGGCGGGCCGACGACCGCAGGATTCACAGTGACCGTAAGCGAATCCGTCGACGTCGCAGTGCCGTCGTTCACGCTCAGCGTCAACGTATATGTGCCGGCGTCAGTGAACGTCACGCTCGTTGCCAATGCGGCTGCATTGGTGAACGTCACGCCATCGGCTGGAGCCGACGTCCATGCATACGTCAATGTGTTGTTGTCGGCATCGCTAGCGGTGCCTTCGACATTCACCGAATTGGCCGGCAGCGTAATCGCTTGATCCGCACCCGCTTCGACCGTAGGCGCCGTATTGCCCGGTGGTGGCGGTGGCGGATTGGAGGGTTCTGAAGGCGGTGGCGGACTGTCATTCCCGCTACTGCCGCCGCATGCGGCCAAGCCGAGCATCGCAACGGCGAGCAAGGCGTAAGAAGCGGGTTTGGCAATCCAGCGCGGATTCCACGATATCGAAAGCTGCATGTAGGTGAACCTCGTGTTGTTCATCGTGCGGTGCACCTCTCAATGCACAAAGCGTGCTCAAGATCCTTTTACGTGTACGCATTGCTAATGCCGGTGTGTAATTTGAAAAAACGTGTTCGCTCGCGGGCGATTTGTGGACCTGCGTTGAAAATATTTCAGCGAGCGTATGCTCGATGGCGCAGATGCGGCATCTGCGCTTGATAGGATTTGCGTCCTGCTCGCAACGTATCCACAGCGGAGAAACGCCATGCTCTATGCCGTCCTCATCTACGACCTCGAATCGGAAGTGGGCAATCTGAGTCCGAGCGAGCTCGATACGTTGATCGCGAATCACACTCGCGTACAAGACAAGCTCGCTGCCGAAAACAAACTCGGTCCAGTCGTGCGCTTACTGCCAACGACGAGCGCGCGCACACTCAAGCAGCGCGAAGACGCGATCATCGACGGCCCTTTCGCCGAAACGAAAGAACAACTCTTGGGCTTTTACGTCATCGACTGCGCGACACACGATGAAGCTCTGCGCGAAGCCAAGCTGATCGGCGGCGCATGTAATGCGCGCACCCTGGAGGTGCGGCCGGTGCAGTTGTTTTTTCCGGGGCGCGCAGGCGGCGCGTGAGCGCTTACGCGCTGGTGACGGCCAACGGGCTACGGCCAACGGCCAGAAGGGAGTTCGCACTGGCGAACAGAACAGGCTACAGGCTACAGCCCACAGCCAGACGGAGGCTGCTGATGCGTTCGCTAAATCTCTGGCTGTCGCCTGTCGCCTGTCGCCTGTCGCCTGTAGCCGTTCCCTTCTGGCCGTCGCCCGTAGCCCGTCGCCTTGCGGCCTACGGCCGCAGGCCCGGCCTCGCTGGCGAAACGGCTTCCACCAGTCCGGCGAAATCGCGTTCCTGTGGAGGTGGTGCACGCAATGCGAGCGCGGCGGCGAGTTGGGATGCTGCGGGTGCCGACTGAATGCCATAGCCGCCTTGCGCTGCGAGCCAGAAAAATCCTTCTGCATCGGGATCGAACCCGATCACGGGGGAGCGATCGGCTACGAACGATCGCAGTCCAGCCCATTGATGATGCACGCGCGTGATCGTCATCGTCGTTGCCTGCTCGACGCGATCGACGGCAATCGCGACGTCGAGTTCATCCGGCTGGACATCTTCTGGCGGATTGGGCGTTTCGTCCGCGGGTGATAACAGCAGCTTGCCGGCGTCTGGTTTGAAATAAAACGTATCGGCAACATCGAACACCATCGGCCAACCTGCAGACTGCACATTTGCAGGAGGATCGACGAGCAATGCCGTACGACGCCGCGGTTCGAGGCCGATACACGCCACCCCTGCGAGCGCCGCCACTTCGTCCGCCCACGCACCAGCCGCATTGATCAATACGGGCGCTGTGTATGTCTCATCGCCTGCAAGCACTCGCCAGCTATCTCCGACTCTTTCAATGCCAGTGACGAGCGCGTTCGTCTTGAGCTCTGCGCCGCGCTGCTTGAGCCCGCGCAGATACCCTTGATGAATCGCATGCACCTCCATGTCTTGCGCGCCCTCCTCATACAGCGCGCGTTGCGTCCAATGCGCTTTGAGTATCGGCACGAGGCTCGACACCTCCGCTGCTGTCAGCCGGCGCGTGAGCTGCTGCACATCCGGTGCGGCGCTCAATGCGTCGAACACGGCGGTGTCGCTGTCTTGCGCGATATACAAAGTGCCGCGAGGCTGCAGCAGCGGGTGATCCGTGAATCCCGGCGGTGGCGAATTAAAAAAGTCCCGGCTCGCGCGCGACAAGGCGCGCACGGTCTCATTGCCGTAGATCGTTGAAAACAGCGCCGCCGAACGGCCCGTCGAATGAAACCCCGGCTGCGC
Source organism: uncultured Steroidobacteraceae bacterium (assembly GCA_964543105.1). Taxonomy (GTDB): domain Bacteria; phylum Pseudomonadota; class Gammaproteobacteria; order Steroidobacterales; family Steroidobacteraceae; genus Steroidobacter. Next base: position 924 of record CAZIXV010000148.1, on the reverse strand, counting down.
TTCGCCCTCGAGCACGACGACTTTCGCGGTGCTCGACAACTCGAACGCCACGCCTGCCCCGGCGATACCGGCACCGATCACTATGAAATCTGCATGCATTGCAATGCTGGAGCATCCGCAAACATCCAAGGTAAGGCGATACAGGAAATCCCGGTTCCACGCGCAAGCGTGTGCTCAGCAAAATCGAACCGATGCGCTTCACCGTGCGTCTTGTGCTGGATCGCTCGCAAACGCTGAGCGACGCTTTGATCGAACTCGCTATATCAGCATAGATCGTTGATTTTGTTACGAACAACGCAAATCACGATGCAAGCACACAGGTGACCGCGATGGCTGCACGCTCCATGGGCTCTTTGACGATCTCCTTCGGGCTCATCTCGATCCCGGTGAAGCTCTATACGGCGACACAATCCGCAGGCTCGCTTTCATTCAATTTATTGCACAAGGACTGTGGCTCGCGGCTACGGCAGCAATACCTGTGCATCCGCGAAGGTGTGCCCGTCGAGCGCGATCAAATGGTCAAGGGCTACGAGTTCGCGAAAGACCAGTACGTGCAATTCACGCCCGAGGAAATCAAAGCGCTCGAAGAAGTCGGCAGTCAGTCCGTCGAGATTGCCGAGTTCGTGTCGATCGACTCAGTGGACCCCGTCTATTACGACAAGGCGTATTACCTCGCCCCTGACAAGGGTGCGGCCAAGCCCTACGCCCTGCTCGCCCAGGCACTGAAAGAAACCAATCGCTGCGCCATTGCCCGCTGGGCTTCACGTGGCAAGGCGAATCTGGTGATGCTGCGTTCGGTCGGCAATGTAATGATGATGCAGCAGTTATTGTTCTCGACCGAAGTGCGCTCCTCCGAAGAAATCGAAATCCCGCAGCAAGAAGTGAAGGCGGCCGAACTCAATCTCGCCAAGCAACTGATCGAGC
>CAZIXV010000147.1:0-9129 GCA_964543105.1 uncultured Steroidobacteraceae bacterium | reverse complement strand
CACGCTTTCGTCGCGCCACGACCGACGATGCATCCCATCTCGCCTCCCTCGGCGCCACGACATTCACGCAGACCTTCGGCCATTTGTATCCGCCGGAGGATCTGCAGTTTTTCTTGAGTAGAACGCATTCGAGCGATGCGTGGCGCAGCATCCTTGCTGACCCGCAGCGCGCTGTGTGGCTTGCACTCGTCGATGACACTACTCCCGTCGGCTTCGTGCTCGCAGGCCCATGCAAACTCCCGGTCGAGCAACTCGAACCCACCGCAGGTGAAGTTCAGCAGCTCTACATACTCGCCGAGTTTCACAATCTCAATATCGGCACCCAGCTCATGGACCTCGGCCTCGCATGGCTCGAAGCGCAGGGTCGCACGCCGTTATACGTCGGCGTGTGGTCGGAGAACTTCGGCGCGCAACGCTTCTACGCACGCTACGGGTTCATGAAGGTCGGCGAGTACGGTTTCCCGGTCGGCAAGACCGTGGATCGCGAGTTCATTTTGAAACGTACCGCACCGTCGTAAGTGATCGTGCGTCACCTACGAGACAACGACATGTCCACTGCCTCGATCGAGAAAACCTTCATCTCCGCCGAGTCACTACTGCGCGATGGCCTGCAGCTGGGGCTCGACATCGTGCGTAGCGATTTTCGGCCTTCTTTCCTGGTCGGTATCTGGCGTGGCGGGGCGCCGGTCGGCATCACCGTTCAGGAAGTGCTCGAGTATCACGGCGTCGAATGCAATCACATCTCGGTTCGCACCTCAGCGTACAGCGATATCGATCGGCGCGAGCGCATGGTGCGCGTTCATGCGCTCGATTACCTCGTGTCGCAATTGACGTATGAGGACCGTCTGCTGCTGATCGACGATGTGTTCGATTCCGGCAAGAGCCTCGAAGCGGTGATCGATGAACTCGAGCGGCGCTGCCGTCGCAATCTTCCGGAGCAGATTCGAATCGCCACCGTGTACTACAAGCCCACGCGCAATGTGACCCGCCTCAAACCGGATTACTACATTCGCACGACGGATCAGTGGCTGGTCTTTCCGCATGAACTGCGCGGTCTCACCCGCGAGGAAATCCTGCAGCACAAGCCGCTGGATGAGGGGTTCTTTGAGGAGAACGTCAGCAAGAGCTGAGCGCACCCCGTTCGTGCTGAGCTTGTGGAAGGCATCAGAAGCCCTTCGACAGTCTCAGGGCGAACGGAGTTACAGGCAGCGGCACGGGAATTCCGGGCATGGCGAACGGAATCCTAGAGAGGGCTACGCAGTTGCGAACTCATCGCTTGGCGCCGTTACGAGCGCCGTTCTGTTCGCGGCGGGCGTTTTCCGGGGCGCTGACGCGATTGCGGCCGGCGAGTTTGCTGCGATAGAGATATTGGTCGGCTTGATCCACCAGCGCTTGCGCGCCTACGACCTCATCCTCGCCAAGCGTCGTCAGCGACCCCACACCAAGACTGATCGTCACGAACACATCTGCGCCGGCCACATGAAAGGGCGTCGCGGCGACGGTGTCGCGCAGCTTTTCCGCCGCTACGATCGCTGCATCGATGTCTGTCACCGGCAGTACGGCAAAGAACTCCTCCCCGCTGCTCCGCGCAAGCCAATCCTGATCGCGTGGTAGCGCAAAGCGCACGCGATTTTCCAGTTGCCGCAGGAGTTCATCGCCGGCGACGTGGCCGTGTTCGTCATTGACCGCTTTGAAGAGGTCGATGTCGAAGGCGAGCACCGACATTGCCCGCTGTCCCGCCAAGGCGCGCTCGAGATCGCGGGCGATGCGTTTCATCAAGACTGCGCGTGCCTGTGACACGGAGGCACCTGTCGCGGGCCGAGCGCGCTCGGCGAGCGCTTCACGCAAGGCGCGCTCCAGGCGCACGATGCGACTTGCGGTGTTCAAGCGAGCGATCAGTTCCGCTTCATTGCTTTGCATGCTCAGGTAGTCATCGGCGCCCGCTTCCAGACTCGCCACGACATCCTCGACCGCATCGCGTGCATTCAGCATGATGATGAACACATAGCCGCGCTCGTTGCGCTCACGAATCTCGGCGCAAACGCGCAGCCCATCACCGCCTTCCAAGCCGCGATTGATGATTACGATCGGAAAATATTCTTCAGCGAGCGCCTCTTGCGCCATGAAGCCCGAGCGCGCACCGACGACGCGATAGCCATGCGCGCTCAACAGGCTCTCGAGTGTCGCGGCCAACGCCGCCTCATCATCGACGACGAGGACGCTGAGTTGCCGCGGATGCGGCGCAGCGGCCTGAGTGTCCTCGTGATCGGCAAGAAGACGTGAGACCGTGTCGGTATAGGTACCGCTCTGACTCAACGGAAAGCCCTCGAAAGGCAGAAGTTCATGGAGCGCCGCAGGCTGCAGCGGCGGCGAGATCCAGGCGGCCGTGCGCACCCGATCTGCCCAGGATGCTGCAACGATTCGGCCCCGCCTGGCCTGCGCACGTCACAGTGACCTCTGCAATGCTGCGTGCATTCGGCACGAGACAGCGCACCGCATAGCGAGTCGCGCCATCGGGCAGCGTCTCTCCTGTGCCGTGCAAGTACCAGTTCTCGCCCGTTACTTGCGCCGCTTGCAAGACGCGCGCGCGACATTCCTGACTGACGTTGCCGCTGCAATAGCGATACTCACAATCCGCTACCGAGCCGGCCTCGCAGGACTGCTCTGCAGATTGTTCTTTCTCGCGCAGACGATTCGGCCCGCCACCGCGCGTCCACGTATCGCAAGCTTTCATGTCGCCGCCATTGCATTGTTCGAGCAAGCCGTCCAGTTCGGCGGCAGATTTGGGTTCGACTTTGGGACGCGGCGTGCTGGTGCGGGCGGGCTTTTTCGAGGTCGAGATGTTCGGAACGACTTTCGCATCAGGACCGCATTTTTCGTCGGAAAAGATACGTGTGCCGTCGGCGGCGGTACACGTATAGATCTGCGCTTCGAGCGCGGTCGCGAACTGCAACGCGCCGATCGCCAGGAGCGCTCGCCACAAGATCTGCATCCTGCCTCCACCGGATATCGGAGGCGCGTTGATGCCACACGCGCCCGCGAACGGCAAGTGCTGAAGGATTCCTTTTGCGATACTGCGCCGGCCGTCATCGCGTTGGGCAACTCATGCTGGACCTCCATCGTCGCAAGTCGCTCGCCTCCGTCAGCACGCGCCAGGAACCCAGCGCGCTCAAACGCACCCTTGGTTGGCCGCATTTGATCGGTCTCGGCGTCGGCGCAATCGTCGGTACCGGCATCTACACGCTCACCGGTGTCGGTGCAGGGCTCGCAGGTCCTGGCGTGATCCTGTCGTTCGTCATTGCCGGGATCGTGTGTGCGTGCGCAGCGCTTGCATACACTGAGATGGCGACGATGATGCCGATGGCCGGCAGCGCATACACCTATACCTATGTAGCGCTCGGCGAATTGCTCGCGTGGATCGTCGGCTGGACCTTGATCCTCGAATACACCGTTGTATGCAGTGCAGTCGCGGTCGGGTGGTCTGGCTATGCATCCGGCGTCATGCAAGCAGCCGGGTGGAATGTACCGGAAGCATTGCTTGCCGGACCCGCCGCCGGCGGCGTCATCAACGTTCCGGCGATCGTCATCTCACTTGCCGTCGCCGGCGTGCTCGCGCTGGGTACGCGCGAAAGCGCAACCGTCAATCTCGTCCTCGTGTTCATCAAGCTCATCGCCCTCGCGGCGTTCATCGCGCTGGCCTTGCCGGCTTTCGATCCAAACAACTTCACACCGTTTGCGCCCTACGGCTTCGGCGCCGCCGAGATCGATGGCGCCAAACGCGGCATCGCCGCCGCTGCTGCCGTCATCTTTTTCGCGTTCTATGGATTCGATGCCGTCTCGACCGCCGCCGAGGAGGCACGCAATCCGCGGCGCGACCTGCGCATCGGCATCATCGGCTCGATGCTCTTGTGTACGTTGTTGTACATGGCGGTGGCGGCGGCGGCGTTGGGCGGTGCGGACTATCGCACGCTCGCCAATAGCACCGAGCCGCTCGCATTGGTGCTGCGTACGCTGGATCATCCGCTGGCCGCGAACTTGATTGCAGCCGCGGCCGTCATTGCCCTACCCACAGTCATCATGGCGTTCATGTATGGGCAGTCGCGCGTGTTCTTCGTCATGGCGCGCGATGGCTTGTTGCCGCAACGCTTGAGCGTCGTGCATCAGCGCTTTGGCACACCGGTCGCCATGACCGCAATCACCGGCGTGATCGTCGCCGCGATCGCCGCCTTCCTGCCATTGCAACAAATCGCCGAACTTGCGAATGCAGGCACGCTGGCGGCCTTCATCGCCGTCGCGGTCTGTATGTTGAAGATGCGACGCGAAGCGCCCGAGCATCCACGGCTGTTCAAGGCGCCGTGGGCCTGGTTCATCGGTCCGCTTGCCATCATCGGCTGCGCGTACTTATTCGTGAGTTTGCCGTTTGCGACGATGTGGCGGTTCTTCGCCTGGAATGCGCTCGGTCTTGCGGTCTACTTCTTATATGCGCGCCACACATCGCGGTTGGCGCGTTGAGTCAGGCCGCTTCGACGCCGGCGTTCTCGCTCAACTGCAAACAGAAATGCACGGTCGTGCCCGCGCCGACGGTGCTTTCGATCCAGATCTTCGTCCCATGCGCTTCGATGATGCGCTTCGTGATGTACAGACCCAAACCCGTGCCGCGGCGGTTGTCTTGTTCGCGCGACCAATAGGCATCGAACACATGCGGCAGATCTTCGGGCGGAATGCCCGGGCCTGAATCCGCGACCGAAATCCGCACTTCCGTACTGTTGCGCTCGGCACGCACGTCGATGCGCCCATGCGGCGTGAACTTGATGGCATTGCCGATGATGTTCGCGAGCACTTGCAGCACGCGCTCGCGATCGCATTCGGCCAGACACCCTGGCTCGTCGATGCGCGTCGTGAGCGTGATGCCTTTGGCTTGGGCGAGCGGCTCATGCACCACAACCGCATCGCGAATCAACGCAGCCACGGATTCAGGTCGCATGGATACTGCGATGCGGCCCATGCGTAAATTCGTCATGTCCATGAGGTCCGCAATCATGCGGCTCATGAGATCGACGGTGATCTTGATGCGCTCGTAAATCATGTTGCGCACATCGACGCTCAGGTCTTCTTTGCGCGTTGCGAGCATCATGACGCCGCTGCGGATCGCTTGCAGAAAGTTGCGGATATCATGCGAGACAACGGCGAGCACGTCCTCGCGCGACTGGACGGCCTGCGCCAATTCGTTTTCCATGCGCTTGATGTCGCTGATATCGGTCGCCACCGTACACACGCCCCAGAGTTCTCCATCGGCATTGCGCAGCGGCACCTTGTTCGACAAGAAGGTGCGTGCTCCGCTTGGGAATTGGAACGTTTCCTCGACTTGCAGCGGTTCGGCTTGGCCGATCGCCCGCGCATCATTCAAGCGCAGTGCATCGGCGGTTGCTTTCGGAAACAACTCCGAATCGGTCGTCTCGGTCGTCAGCTCACGATCGCCCAGCAACTCCCGGTAGCGTCGATTTACCGTGATGTAGCGCCCGCGCGTGTCCTTGACGTGCATTAACGCCGCGGTCGTATCCATCATCGCGCGCAGCAGCGCTTCGCTTTCTTGAATACGCGCGTATTGATCAGCGAGCTGCTTCTTTTGCTGATCCAAGCGCACGAACGTATCGACCTTCTGGCGCAGGATATGCGGATCGATCGGCTTGAATAAAAAATCCACGGCGCCCGATTCATAACCGCGGAATACTCGCAACGCATCGCCTGCGCCGGCGGTGACGAAAATGATCGGAATGTATTTTGAGCGCGCCGAGCCGCGCATGAGCTCCGCCAGTTCGAAACCGTCCATCTCCGGCATCTGCACATCGAGCAACGCTAACGAAAATTCGTGGATGAGGATCAGCTCCAACGCTTCGCGGCCGGATTGCGCCATCAAGATTTCAGCATCATCGCGCCGCAACAGCGCTTCGAGCGCCACGAGATTTTCCTCGACATCGTCGACGAGGAGGATCTTCGATTTCTGCGGTGATGCCGCATGGGCCGGATGCGTCATGGCAGGTGTGTCATCTGGTGGTCAGTGATTAGGGTCATCAGCAGCGCTGCGATTTCACTCGGTGCAAGTACGTAGTCCGGATCGAATGCCTTCAGTGCGGTTTGCGGCATCGTATCCGCCTCACACGTCTGCGGGCTCTGTACCACGGTGATACCGCCGCGCTCATGTATCAATTGCAAACCAGCCGCGCCATCGGCGCTTGCTCCGGTCAGCAAGATACCGAGCAGCGCAGGGCCATAGGCGTCGCTGGCCGACTCGAACAGCACATCGATCGATGGCCGGGAGTAGAACACCGGCTCGTCGATCGATAGCGCTGCACAACGATTCGCTTCAATCAGAAAGTGATAACCCGCGGGTGCAAAATATACGCGACCGCCCAACATCGGCTGCTTGTCCTCGACTTGTGACAGCGGCAGCGACGTCACGACCTGCAGCGATTCATGAATCGGCGCCTGCGAGCGCGGCGGCAAGTGCACGACGACGGCGACTGGAATCGCCAATCCTGGCGGCAATCCCGCCAATACGACCCGCAGCACATCGATGACGCCAGCCGAGCCCCCGATCACGATGGCGTCGATGAGTGGTCGAGTGAGCTGCGCTCGAGGGGTGGCGTGCATCAGGCCACCTTTCTGAAAATTCGTTCGGGCCCACGAAACTCCTCGAACGAGGCCGCGTGTGCGGAAAAACGCAGCGCCTCTTTCGAGCCGAGACACAAGAATCCGCGATGACACAAGGAATCGTGAAACAGCCCGAGCGCCCGATTCTGCAACTCCGAATTGAAATAGATGAGCACATTCCGGCAGGAAATCAGCTGCACTTCCGAGAACGCGCTGTCGGTCGCGAGACTGTGATCGGCAAACGTAATTCGCTCGCGTAAGAACCCGGCCATCACTGCGCTGTCGTGCGCCGCGTGATAGTAGTCCGACAGCGAACTCTTGCCGCCTGCCTCGCGATGATTGACCGTAAATTGCTTGACGCGATCGAGCGGAAAAATGCCGCGTCGCCCACGGTCCAGGCCTTCCGCATTGATATCGGTTGCATAAATGAGCGTGCGATCAAGCAGCCCTTCCTCGTGCAGCAAGATGGCAAAAGAATAAGCCTCCTCACCAGTGCTGCAGCCGGCCACCCAGATCTTGAGTGAAGGATAGGTCGCCAGCCGAGGGGCGACATCGCGCCGGATCGCGGCAAAGACCTCGGGATCGCGAAACAGATCGCTGACCTGGACCGTCAGAAATTCGAGCAACTGCGGAAACGCTTTCGGATCGTGCAGGATCTTTTCCTGTAACGCCGAGATCGTTGGGCACCCCATGCGCGAGAGCGCCTGCGATAGGCGGCGCTTCAAGGAAGCGCCCGCGTACTGACGGAAATCGTAGTGGTAACGACTGTAGATCGCGTCGAGCAACAGCCGCATTTCGATTTCGTCCACCTCGATTCTCACGCAAGCGCTCCGCGTCGCGAAGGCAGCCAGATGCGCACGAGCGACAGCAGCTTTTCGACGTCGATCGGCTTGGTGATGTAATCGTTGGCGCCGGCTTCGATGCAGCGCTGGCGATCATCGGGCATGGCCTTCGCCGTCAAAGCGATGATCGGAAGCTTGGCGTGGCGCGGCTGCGCACGGATGCGCTGCATCGCAGTCAAGCCGTCCATCTCCGGCATCATGATGTCCATCAACACGAGTTCGATGTCCGAATTTTGTTCGAGCGCCGCAAGCGCCTCGAGGCCGTTACGCGCAATTTCGAGCTTCGCGCCCTGCGGCTCGAGCACGCGCGTCATGGCGAACACGTTTCTGACGTCATCCTCTACGAGCAACAGGCGGCGGCCCTCGAACACGCTGTCGCGGCTGCGCGCGACGCGCAACATGCGTTGCTGTTCCGCCGGCAGCGACTCTTCGACCTTGTGCAGAAACAGCGTGACTTCATCGAGCAGACGCTCGGGGGATTTTGCGCCTTTGATGATGATCGACTTGGAGTAGCGGCGTAGCTGCTGCTCTTCGAGCGGCGTCACCGCGCGCGCGGTGTAGACGATGACCGGCGGAAACGCATACGCCTCATCGTTGGCCATCTTCTCCAGCAGTTCGAGACCCGTAGCATCGGGCAGCGACAGGTCCAGCACCATGCAATCGAATGTGGTCGCCCGCAGCTGCTCGAGCGCCGCGGAGGCCGAGGCGACTGCCACGGCGCGCACGCTCTCGGATTTCAGCAATTCACGAATGCTGTCGCGCTGAATCGAATTGTCTTCGACGATCAGCACTGCACGCTCGGGTTGATTCGCCTTTTGTTCGAGCTTCGACAGCGCATCGATCAGCCGATCGGCATCGACGGGCTTCAACATGACGTTCGCCGCGCCCATCTCGAGTGCCGCTTGTGTGTAGTCGAAACCGGAGATGACTTGCACCGGAATGTGGCGGGTCGCAGGGTTGTGTTTCAGTCGATCCAACACCGTAAGGCCGGTGTGATCAGGCAAGTGAATATCGAGCACGATCGCGGTCGGTCGATGACGCAGCGCCATGTCGATGCCTTCATCCGCGCTCAGCGCCACCAGCGTTTGATACTGCAGACGTTCGGCAAGATCGCAAAGCGTATTGGCGAACTGCACGTCGTCTTCGATGATCAAAAGCAAGCGCTCGCTCGTGGGTTCCGCCGGCGCACGCTCCTGGATCGCGCGTCGCGCTGCCGCGCTGGCCGGTCGGCGCGGAGGTCGAGGCGTGTGAGCAGCCGACGTCGGCTCTGCTTGGGGCGTTTCGGCGCCGCGCGGCAATTCGCGCGGCAAGGTGAGCGTGAACGTGCTGCCAATACCCGGCCTGCTCACGAGTTCGATATGACCGCCGAGCATGGATGCCAACTCACGCGAGATCGACAATCCCAACCCCGTGCCGCCGAAGCGCCGGTTGGTCGTGCCATCGGCCTGTCGGAACGGTTCGAAAATGATGCGGTGCTGCTCGGGCTTGATACCGATGCCGGTGTCGGTGACTTCAAAGGCGACCTGGTCGCCGCTTGCCTCCCCGGTCGGGACGAACGCTCGCAGTTTGACTCCACCTTGTTGCGTGAACTTGATCGCGTTCGACAGCAGATTCTTGAGGATCTGCCGCAGGCGCT
>CAZIXV010000146.1:0-9185 GCA_964543105.1 uncultured Steroidobacteraceae bacterium | reverse complement strand
CAGCCGCCGAACGCGAAGATCACCGCTTTGGTATGCAATGGTCTCAGCCGGCTGAACGTGAGCCATGGCACATCGAAGTTCAATGCCGGCCACATGAGCTGTGCAGCGATGAATACGCCGACCGCCATGCCGACGATGCCCCATACGACCGTCATGATCGCGAATTGACGCACGACCTTGTCGTTGTAGGTCGCGTTTGCGAGTGCGTGTTGAGCCATTGAGGAAGGATCCTGGACGCGCAATCTCGGCGTCCTTCTACGCTGCGCAGATTAGCTCGCAACTCAACGGCAAGAATTACGGGGACCCACGGAAGGAATGCGGGGTAGCGCGGGTGGTTAGACGATTGGTGATGAGGTGATGAAGTGATCCGGTGATCGAGGCCAGAGCGCTATCGCGCCTGCCGTTTCACCGCTTCATCGACGCAGACCATTCAAACGCACAATCCAGGCCTGGGAATAAGTCAGAGCTTCTGACCTCGATCACCTAATCACTTCATCACCCCATCACCTCACGCGCCCCACCTTCGGTAATCCATGATTCCAGCCTAAGATCTTCCCGCAGAGACTCGGACAGGTTGGCTGTTACGCCACGAGGCTAGTGAATACATGCAAGTCGAAAAACGACGCGAACTGACGGTCTTTATTTTTCTGACGTTCGTTTTAGCGCCGATCCTCGCCGTCATCATCGTCGCAGGGTATGGGTTCCTGGTTTGGATGTACCAAATCATTGCCGGTCCACCGTCGGTGTGACATGCGCATTCTCTCTCGACGCGAAGTCCTCTCATTCGGCGCGGCTGCTGCAGACGATTCCGATCCTCTGATTCATATCGCAAGCCTGCTCGTGCAAGCCACGCCAGCAGGGATGACGGCCGTGCGCGAACTCGTCGCTGCAATGCCTGCAGCAGAAATTCACGAAACAGCCCATCCCGGCAAGCTCGCCGTCGTGCTTGAGTCCGCAGACAGCCGGGAGCTCGCGCACGCCACGAGTGAATTGCAACATTTGTCTGGCGTGCTCACCGTATCCATCGTCGCCCATTTGACTGAGCGCGCCTCTGCGCTGGAAAACATCGATGAATAGACGACAATTCCTACGCAATAGCGCGGCCACATCAGCCATCGCCGCGGCAACCGCCACCGCGCCGACGCAAGCGCAGAACATCATCACCGAATCGCAATTCACCAAGCTGCAATGGTCGAAGGCGCCGTGCCGATTCTGCGGTACGGGATGTGGTGTGCGCGTCGCTGTCAAAGACAACCGTGTGGTCGCGACGCATGCGTACTCAAACGCCGAAGTGAATCGCGGCCTCAACTGCGTGAAAGGCTACTTCCTATCAAAGATCATGTACGGCGCGGACCGCCTCACGCGTCCGTTATTGCGCATGACGAATGGCAAGTACGACAAGAACGGCGAATTCACCCCGATCAGTTGGGATGCCGCGTTCGACATCATGGCGGAGAAGTTCAAAGCCGCGCTGAAAGAGAACGGCCCCGAAGCGGTGGGCATGTTCGGTTCCGGGCAATGGACGATCTGGGAAGGCTACGCGGCGAACAAATTGTTCAAGGCAGGTTTTCGCAGCAACAACATCGATCCGAATGCACGGCATTGCATGGCCTCGGCCGCTTATGCGTTCATGCGCACTTTCGGCATGGACGAGCCGATGGGTTGCTACGACGACTTCGAATATGCGGATGCGTTCGTGCTGTGGGGCTCGAACATGGCGGAGATGCATCCGATTCTATGGTCGCGCGTCGCCGACCGGCGTCTGTCTGCACCGCATGTAAAAGTGGCGGTGCTCTCGACATTCGAACATCGCTCCTTCGATTTGGCCGATATCCCGCTCATCTTCCGCCCGCAGAGCGATCTCGCGATCATGAATTACATCGCGAACTACATCATCGAGACGGGCCGCGTGAATCGCGACTTCGTCAGCAAACACGTGAACTTCAAGCGCGGCATGGAAGACATCGGTTATGGATTGCGCTCGACGCATCCATTGGAAGTCAGAGCCAAGAACGTCGCACGTGCGGTCGAATCGGAGAACATCTCGTTCGAGGACTTCGCGCGTTTCGTCAAGCCCTACACGCTGGCGCATGCCGCAAAAATTTCGGGCGCTCCGGAATCCTGGCTGAAGCAGATCGCCGAGCTCTATGCCGATCCGAAGATCAAAGTCACCTCGTTCTGGACGATGGGCTTCAATCAACACACGCGCGGTGTGTGGGCCAATCACATGGTCTACAACCTGCATTTGTTGACCGGCAAGATTTCCACGCCAGGCAACAGCCCGTTCTCACTGACCGGGCAGCCGTCGGCATGCGGCACGGCACGTGAAGTGGGCACGTTCGCGCATCGCTTGCCGGCAGATCTCACCGTGACGAATCCGGAGCACCGCAAAACAGCGGAAGAGATCTGGAAAGTGCCGGCGGGCACGATTAACCCCAAGCCGGGCTATCACGCCGTCGAGCAAAGCCGCATGCTGACCGATGGCAAGCTCAATGCGTATTGGGTCCAGGTCAACAACAACCTGCAGGCGCAGCCGAACATCAATGAGGAGGGGTTGCCAGGCTATCGCAATCCGAAGAACTTCATTGTCGTCTCGGACGTGTACCCGACGGTCACGACGCGCGGCGCCGATCTGATTCTGCCCACGGCGATGTGGGTGGAAAAAGAAGGGGCGTACGGCAATGCTGAGCGGCGCACGCAGTTCTGGCAGCAACTCGTCAATGCGCCGGGTGAGGCGCGCTCGGATCTTTGGCAGCTCATCGAGTTCTCGAAGCGTTTTCGAACGGACGAGGTGTGGCCGGCAGAAATGTTGAACGCCAATCCTTCCTATAAGAACAAGACGCTGTTCGACGTGTTGTTCGCCAACGGCACGGTGGACCGCTTCCCCTTGAGCGACATGAACCCGGCCTATGAGAACCATGAAGCCAAAGCATTCGGCTTCTATGTGCAAAAAGGTTTGTTCGAGGAATACGCGGAGTTCGGTCGCGGGCATGGCCATGATCTCGCGCCGTTCGACACCTATCACAAGGTGCCGGGTCTGCGATGGCCTGTCGTCGACGGTAAAGAAACCAAATGGCGCTACAAGGAAGGCCTCGACCCGTACGTAAAGCCGGGGACCGGCTATCAGTTCTATGGCAATCCGGACGGCAAGGCGAACATCTTCGCGTTTCCGTATGAGCAGGCCGCAGAGGAACCGGATGAAGAGTACGGCTTCTGGCTCGTTACGGGCCGCGTGCTCGAGCATTGGCATTCGGGTTCGATGACGGGACGTGTGCCTGAGCTGTATCGATCGTTTCCGAACGCCGTCGTGTTCATGCATCCGGATGATGCCGAGGCGCTGGGTGTGCGTCGCGGCGTGGAGGTGAAACTGGTGTCCCGTCGCGGCGAGATGCGCACGCGTGTCGAAACGCGCGGACGTAACAAACCGCCGCGTGGCGTCGTGTTCGTGCCCTGGTTCGATGCGAGTCAGCTCATCAACAAACTGACGCTCGATGCCACGGACCCGATTTCGAAACAGACCGACTTCAAAAAATGCGCCTGCAAGATCGTGCCGCTCGGTGCCGTGTAGGAGTGTGAATGAAATACAAGCTCTTGTTTGCCGCCACACTCTTGATGAGCGTCGCATTCGCCGCCGACAACCTCGGCAATGGATTGCGCGGACCAGCGCCGCTCAATGAAGAACCGAAGGCGCCGCGGATAGCCACCGTGGAGAATTTCGACATCCGACGCGGGCGTGCATACACGAGCCAACCGCCGACGATTCCACATTCCATCGAGCGCTACGAGATCACCAAGAACGTCAATTTCTGTATGTACTGTCATTCGCGCGTGCGCAACGAGGAGTTCGGCGCGCCGATGGTGAGCGCAACGCACTACATGGATCGCGACCACGATTACCTCGCAGAAATTTCACCGCGGCGCTACTTCTGCACCGCATGCCATGTCGTGCAGACCGATGCCAAACCGCTCGTGGGCAACCAGTTCATCGACGTCTACGAGCTGATCGAGCGAGAACAGCAGCGCGCCGCTGAATAAGGACGAACGAGTGAAAGCGATACGCGAGCGCGTGGTGAGCTGGTGGCGGGTGCTGAGTAAACCCAGCAAGTATTTCAGCCTGGGCTTTCTGGTGGTGGGCGGCTTCATCGGCGGCATCCTGTTCTGGGGCGGCTTCAATACCGTCCTCGAAGCGACGAATACCGAGGAGTTTTGCGTGAGCTGCCATGAGATGAGCGACAACGTGTTCGCCGAACTCAAGAGCACGATCCATTACAGCAATCGTTCAGGCGTGCGTGCCACCTGCCCGGACTGCCATGTGCCGCACGATTGGACCGATAAGATCGCGCGCAAGATGCAGGCGTCAAAAGAGGTGTGGGGCAAGATTTTCGGCACGATCAGTACGCGCGAGAAATTTCTCGATACACGTCTCGCGCTCGCCAAGCATGAATGGGCGCGTTTGAAGGCGAACGATTCCTTGGAATGTCGCAACTGCCATGCCTATCAATTCATGGATTGGACGCGGCAAAGCCAGCGCGCCGTCTATGTGCATTCCAATGCGCTCGCGGATAACGAGTACACCTGTATCGACTGCCACAAAGGCATCGCGCACCGTTTGCCGAACATGGAAGGCATCGAGATGCTGTATGGTGCGCCGCTTTCGACGGAGTAGCGCGGATCACAACAGATGCCTCATGGCACGCCCATTCTGCGGGCGCATGCAGAACCTCATAAGTCCCAACGTGCGGGTTGGCTACGCGCCGCCGTGCTCGGTGCGAACGATGGGACCATTTCCGTTGCGAGTCTCGTGGTCGGCATTGCCGCCGCCGGGGCATCGCCTGAGGACGTTCTTGTCGCGGGTGTAGCAGGAACGATCGCGGGCGCCATGTCGATGGCGGCAGGCGAGTACGTCTCAGTGCGATCGCAAGCCGATATGGAGCATGCCGATCTCGCGTTCGAACGCGACGAACTCGAGAAGAACCCCGAACGCGAACTGGAAGAGCTGACGCAGATCTACATGCGGCGCGGATTGGATCGCCCCCTCGCACGCGAAGTCGCCAAGCAGCTAACGGAACACGACGCGCTCGCCGCACACGCGCGTGACGAAATCGGCATCACACCGACACTGCGTGCGCGACCGATTCAAGCGGCCATCGCGTCCGCGGTGGCATTCTCAGTCGGCGCATGCGTGCCAATTTCCACGGTGCTTTGGGCGCCCAACCAACATATCGGCACGGCGACATCTGCCGCCGCGATCTTTGCCTTGCTGTGTTTCGGCGCCGCCGCGGCCCGCGCCGGCGGCGCGTCGATGATTCGTGGCGCCGTACGCGTCGCGTTCTGGGGTGCGCTCGCAATGACGCTTACGGCGCTGATCGGCGACTTGTTCGACGTGAGCGGCTAGTCAGTTCACGGTTGAGCTGCACGCAGCCCGGTGATTGCCTTGTTCTGACGGTCAACCGTCAACCTTCTGCCAACGCTGATTGCCGTACGCATCGTTTTGCGGTCGCTGAATGACGATGAAGCCGTGCTCCGCGGAGCGATGGCAGTCGTTGCAGCCATTCGTGAGTTGATCGAAGCCCGCGGTAAATGCGGCGGGGTCCGCCTGCTCGATGCTGCGCTCGATCGCGTCGATGCCGCCTTGCATGTAGGCGTCGATCCAGGCAGCGGTCGGAATATCATCGTGATCGGCGTGCCACAAGGCGATGCGCTCCAGCGTCTCCTCGATTTCGTGCACCTCGAACGCGACCAACTCCCAGTGTTGCGCCTCGCCGGCAAACCACAACTTGGCGTGCCGCACTTGCAGCGCCTGCATCATGTCGCCGAGACCGGGTGCGTAGAACGTACGCGGCATGTCACGCGCGGCCGCATCGTGTGGAGCAGCGGTGGTTTCGGTCCGGTCTTGCTCCTGCGAGCACCCAGCAATGGCGCACAGCGCGACCAGCGCGATCCACGCTTGCTTGCTCATGGTTTGCCAGTGGCTGCAAGTGGTGCTGCGGCCGTGATGGCGGCGATGAGCGCCGCGTCCGTCTTACCCAGAACATTGCTTTGAATTCGAATTTCGCCTTGCGCTGACAACATGGTGATGATGCTCGAGTGGTTGTAACTGCCGTCCGGCAGTTTCCGATATTGGATGTTCAGGAGTGCAGCGATTTTCCGCACCGTGCGCTCATCGCCGCGCGCCAGCGTCCAGCGCGTCGTATCGATGCGACGTTGGTGCGCCAATTCCGCAAGCACCGCCGGTGTGTCGTTCTCGGGATCGACCGAAATCAAGAGCACACGCAGGTCTTTGCGCTGCGCGGCGGGCGTAGTGCGCTCCACGGCCTTGAGGGTATCGATCAACAACGGGCATGTCATCGGACAGCTGCCGTAAAACATCGTGATCAGTACGGGATGTCCGCGATGTATGTCCAGACCATGCGTTTGCCCGTCTTGATCGACCAACTGCGCATCGAGCCGGTAGAGCGATGTCGGCGAATCGTTCGGTGCGGCGCCTGCCACTGCTGCGCCGAACCATAACGTGCAAGCCAAAAGGAATGTTCTCATGGCGAATCTCCGAGATCGGCGGCGCAACGAAACCCCATCGTCGTGCTGGTGTAACTTGCCTGCATGCTGGACAGCATCGCGATGCGCATGAGCGTCGCGTAGTTGTCCTTCTGTTCCATCGTCAGTGCGCCGGCGCCGCAATAGCGCATGAGGTCCGGATCGCTCTGTTCACGGTTGTCGCTGGAGACGAGCATCGCGCTCAGGTCTTCGACCCACTCCCAGACGACGCCGTGCACGTCCTGCACGCCGTAGTAATTGGCGGGTGTCTGGCCAACCGGCGGCAATGGACCGCGTCCGGATTTCGAATACCAGTTCAGAATGTTCTGTCGCCATGATTCATCACTGCGCCCATCTCGCTGGCTAGTGCTCGCCGCCGCGACGTATTCCCACTCGTACCATGTGGGTAAGCGCGCACCGCGCGATTCGCAATAGGCACTGGCGGCAAACCAGCTCACATGGACGACGGGCTGTTGGCGTTGCGCGGCAGTGAGCGTGGTCTCACCGGGCCAATGCCGCAGATAACCCGCGTCGGCGAACACTCGCGCGACGCGTTCGCGCCGCCATTCGGGATGCGCGGTGACGAAGCGCAGGAATTGCTCGTTCGTCACCGGCGTACGATCGATGTGGAAACTTTTCAGTGTCACCGCTTTGACCCCGGCGGCCGGCGGCAAGACGGATTCGAAAACGCCCGTGGGAATGATCAGCGATGGCGGCGGCTCAGCTTTTCGCGGCGCGCTGAACGCTGCAGTCCAAAACGCGAAGCTACCTAGGCCAATGATCAGAACGTGCTTGATCATCTCTGCTCCCTGACGGTCTTTCCCGTCATCGCGGGGAAGACCATCGACGCGCTGCGGGTTGCGCTCGGTTAATGTGCCGCACCTTCCGCGCGTTTCGTCGTGGCGCGGATCTTCGCGACTTGCTCGGCGCTGACAGCAGGACCCTCATTGCCCCAGCTGTTCAAGGCGTACGTCAGGATGTTCGCGATCTCATCGTCGTTGAGCTGGCTCATGGGCGGCATGACGGAGTTGTACATCTCACCGTTCACCGTCACGGGGCCGCTCAAACCATTCAGCACGATTTCGATGGCGCGTTGCGGATCGCTCAACAAGTAGTCGGCCTTCGCAAGCGGTGGGAACACATTCGGTAACCCAGCGCCGTTGTCCTGGTGACACACGGAGCAGGTGCCCTTGTAGAGCGCACTGCCGGCCTCGATCTGTTGTGCGGTCGTCAGCGTTCCCTGGGCGCTCGACTGACGGGCCGTAGCGACCGATGCCAAGCTTGCAACCTTATCGCCGATGTACACCTCGTCCTGCTGCTTGCCGGAGAAGATCTCGAGCGCCGGTTCGCCTTCCACTTCCATGATCGCGAGCGCGCCCTTATTGAACGCGCGGAAGATGGAATGGTCGACGAGCACGTAATTGCCTGGGACCTCGGTGTGGAACTCGACCGTGACGGCGCCGCCCGCTGGGATCAATGTCGTCTGCACGTTTTCCTGAAAGCGTGTGCCGCCTTCGTACTGCACCTTGTCGAAAATTTCGCCGATGACATGGAAGCTGGAGATCAGATTTGGACCGCCATTACCGACGAACATGCGAACGGTTTCGTTGGTCTTCGCCTTCAGCGCTTTCGGGCCGGTGAGCGCGGTTTCAGCGCCGTTGAACAACACGTAGGTCGGATTTTCGTCGATCGCTTTTTGCATATCGAACGGCTGGTGACCTTTCTCGCGATACTTGCCGACGGTGTAGAAGTCGCCTTGCATCACATAGAACTCGCGGTCGACGGGCGTCAAACCTTCCGGCGGCTCCACGAGAATCAAACCGTACATGCCGTTCGCGACGTGCATGCCCACCGGTGCGGTGGCGCAGTGATACACATACAAGCCTTGATTCAGCGCCTTGAACGTGAACTGCGTGCGATGGCCTGGCGCGGTGAAGCTGGACGCCGCGCCACCGCCGGGTCCGGTCACGCCGTGCAGATCGATGTTGTGCGGCATCTTGCTGTCGGGATGATTCTTCAGGTGGAACTCGACTGTGTCGCCCTGGCGCACGCGAATGAAGCTGCCGGGCACAGTGCCGCCGAAGGTCCAGAACGTGTACGTCACGCCTTCGGCGATCTCCAAGTCGACTTCGGTGACTTCGAGTTCGACGATGACCTTTGCGGGATGTTGGCGATTCGTCGGCGGCGGCACGTGCGGCGGATTCGTGAGCACCGCCTGGATCGGCTCGCCGAGCGGCGGTCCGAAATCGCCGCGGCGCGATCCGCCCGTCTCCGCATCGGCAACTTGAATGATGTTTGAAGCGCCTTGCTCGCTGCACGCGCCGAGCCCGAAGGCAGCCGCGCAAGCCAGTAACGTCAGAACCCGTTTCATGATGAACCCGCTGTAGATGAGCCTCATCGGCTCTGCAGCAAGGTTATGAGCGCACCGCAACGCGACAATTGATCCAGATCAGTTGTCGCTTGCGGCTAAGCGGAAGTACGAGGAAGTTAGGGGCGGGCCGAGAGCGTCGTGGTGTCAAACGAACGCACGCGCTCGTCGATACTGCGAGCGCGCTCACAGACGCGCGCGAGAGCTTCAGTCACAGCCAGAATACGAACCATCCCAATGGATGATGAGCGCGTGCGACGCTGATGATGTAGACGTACACGAC
>CAZIXV010000145.1:0-9204 GCA_964543105.1 uncultured Steroidobacteraceae bacterium | reverse complement strand
CACCGGATCACCTTGATCACCAGATCACCTTCCTGCCGACCGATCAGTTTCACCCCGGCGCGCCACAATCCCAAACCTCACGCGCAACCGATCCTGCACCTCGAGCGCACCAAACCCAACACTGAACGGCTCGATTCCGAATTCGGTCTGCATCAGTTCAAACTCGCCGGAGGCGGTCAATTGATCGCCATCCACTACGACACTCGCAGGCACGAGCACCTCGCGAGCGACGCCGCGGATCGTGATTCGCGTGGTGATGATCGGGCTCGCGCGCGAGCCGCGCACGCGTAGCGCTTGGAGTCGAATCGTTGGATGCTGCTGTGCGTCCAGCACTTCGGTGCGCAGCATGTTCGTGCGTGTGGCGTCCCGATCCGCGGCGGCAATCTCGCCCGAGAATTCCGCGCCGTTTGCTGCGCGCGCGTCAGTGTCGTCGACGATCAGCTGCGCCACAGGAAACTGCAGATCGAAGCCGCTGCGTTCGAGCACGGAGTGCGTCCACACCAAGCCAGTCACGTGCTTGGACGTGATGACATGATTGTGACCGAAACGCGCCAGCGCACCGCCGCGCAACACATGGATGTGCACTACGGTGCGTGCCGAGTCCACTGCGTAGCGTGTCGCGCTGAGATCGGGACTGCGCAGCGCCGGTGGGCTCTCAGGGGCTTTCGGCGGTGTAGGCGCCGCGGGCGGCTTGACGCTCGTCGCCGGACAAGCCGCCAGTGCCATCGCCGCGACGATCGTCAAGCTGATTCGCGCTAGTGTCATCGCACTCTCTGTCGCCCGGTGATTCGTTCAGCGAACTAGACAATAGGCCATTCGAACGTAAGCTCGCACCATGCAAATCAAGAACGACTCACGCCGCTACGGCGCCATAGCGCAGCTGTTTCATTGGGCGATCGTCGCATTGATCGTGACTCAGTTCGTGCTGGCCAGCAAAGCCGATGCATTGCCGCTCGGCCCGGCGAAGATCTCCACGCTCGCCACTCACAAATCGGTTGGCATGACGATTTTCGCGCTCGCGGTATTGCGATTGATCTGGCGCCTTATCAATCCCGTCCCACAGATGCCCGCCACCACGGCGCGCTGGCAACACTGGGCGGCTCATCTGTCGCACTGGTCGCTGTACATTCTGATTCTCGTCACACCGCTCATGGGTTGGCTCATGTCGTCGGCGCGTAACTTTCCAGTGAGTTGGTTTGGGCTCGTCACGCTGCCGGATTTCGTCTCTCCTAGCACGCAGGCGTACGAGTTCTTTCACACCGCTCATCAAGTGCTCGCGACGACGCTGTTCTTCATCGCCGTCCTGCATGTGCTCGCCGCGCTAAAGCACCATTTCATCGATCGCGATAACGTGCTGCGCCGTATGCTGCCCGTCAAATTGAAACCAGAGTAAAGGTATGCGCTCCAAAACTCTCGCCCTTGTGCCGCTATGTCTTCTCGTCTCGCTCGCTTTCGCCGCCGTGCAATGGAGCATGCAGCCCAAGGACAGTCAGCTCTCATTCACTGCAACACAGGCGGGTGCACCCTTCGAAGGTAAGTTCGATCGTTTCACCGCTGACATTCAATTCATTCCGAACGATCTTGCGACCAGCCGCTTCGATGTCGTCATCGACACGGATTCGGTGAACACACGCGATAAGGAGCGCGATGAGACGATCAAGAGCGCGGAGCTGTTCGCGGTGAAGCAATATCCCAGCGCTCGTTATGTCGCGGAAAACTTTACTCGCAAAGGCAAGAACAATTACGCCGCCGCAGGCAAACTCACGCTGCGCAATGTCACCAGAGACGTGCCGATTGAATTCACGTTCGAAGAGAATGCGAACGGCGCATGGCTGAAGGGCTCGGCAGACATCAAGCGCCTGGACTTCGGCGTCGGCCAAGGCGATTGGCGAGACACCGCCACCGTCGGTAACGAAGTCAAAGTGACGTTCGCCTTACTGCTCGCAAAGCGCTAAGCAGCTCTCCGAATTCGTTGCTGAACACACGCGCTAGAAAATACAAGCGGCCCGAAGGCGTTCCGCGCGTCAGCCAAGACGCGCATCCATCGTAATTTTCGTGTTGAAAAGTTTGGAGACGGGACAGCCGGTTTTCGCCTGCTCAGCGATCTCGAGAAACTTCGCTTGCTCGACGTTCGGAATCTTGGCGACGACATCGAGATGGCTTTGCGTAATGACAAACCCATCGCCACTCTTCTCCAGCGTCACTGCAGCACGCGTTTCGATACGTTCGGGTTTCAACCCGGCTTCGCCGAGCATCAGCGATAGCGCCATCGAGAAACAGCCCGCATGCGCGGCGCCCAGCAGCTCCTCCGGATTGGTGCCCTTGCCGTTTTCGAATCGGGAATTGAAGCCATAGGGCGCGTCCCTCAATACACCGGTTTCGGTGGAGATCGTGCCGCCGCCGTCTTTGATACCGCCTTGCCACACGGCCGATGCTTTCTTGATCATGACTGCTCCTCAAGAATGAATGTATGGCATGCGCTTGGTTTTTCGCGTACCGGAACCTGCCATTGTCGGCAATCGAACTTGCCATCACATCCGCAAAGACCGTCTCACCCACTTCCCTCATCACCCCATCACCCATCACCCGTACTCATCACCCCTCGTCCGAGCGATTGACCCTTTCGCCGCTTTCGCGCGTTACGCAGCCACATTTCATTACTGGTGGATGGCGAATGCGCTTTCGAAACCTGGCCTTTGCTTTGTTTATCTCGGTCTGTCTCGCAGGTTGTGGCAGCAGCGATGATGACAACAACCCGCCGCCGAGCGATGACGCAACGCCACCTCCTCCACCCACACAAGGCAGCTTGATCGTCAATCCACCGACACGTTTGTTGTCGGTCACGCCGGATCAGCTCGTCTCATTGGTCACAGCGCAGTCCGGCGGTTCGGATCTGCTTGAACTCATTGCTGCGCCGAAGTGCGGCATCGATGTGCATCATTTGCAATACCACACCGTCGACCCCGTGGATGCGGCCACGACTGCGTCGGGCGGCTTGTTCATCCCGACCGGCACCGACCCGGCTTGCCAAGGCGCGCGCCCCATCCTCACTTACGCGCACGGCACGCAGGTGGTGAAGACATACAACATTGCGGACCTCAACGACCCGGACAACGCAGAGGGCTTGCTGATCTCGATCGCGTTCGCGTCGCAGGGATACATCGTCGTGGCGCCGAACTATGCAGGTTTCGACACTTCGACGATGAGCTATCACGCGTATCTCAATGCAGCTCAATCAGCGCAAGACACGGCGGACGCCATCGCGGCGGCGCGCAGCGCACTGCCAACGAGCACCGCACCGAATGTCACGGATAACGGTAAATTGTTCATCACCGGATATTCGCAAGGTGGCCACGTCGCGATGGCGACGCATCGCCTGCTACAGCAAACCGGTGTTGCCGTAACGGCTTCCGCACCGATGTCTGGACCGTATGCGCTCGCTGCGTTTGCCGATGCCGTCTTTCAAGGCCAAGTGGTTGGCAGCACGCCGCTATTCCTGGCGTATCTGATCCCGGGATATCAACGCGCCTATGGCGACGTTTACGCGGCGACGACCGATGTGTTCGATCCGCGATACGCGCCGACGATCGAGACGTTGCTACCGACGACAGGCACGCGCTCGCAATTGTTCGAACAAGGCTTGTTGCCACGCGAACAAGCTTTCAGCAGCACGCCGCCCGATCCTGCGTTCGCGCCCTACACGCCTGCGACGGCGCCGGCCGAACTCGCGCCGGTCTTTGCGCTCGGCTTCGGGCCGGACGCGCTGATCACGAACTCATTTCGGCTGTCGTATTTGCAAGACGCGCAAGCCAATCCCGATGGTGGCTTTCCCATCGTGACGGACAACCGGCCCGCCGCCACACCAGCGAACGGGTTACGCCAAGCGTTCAAGCGTAACGACTTGCGCGATTGGCTGCCGACCTCGCCGGTGTTGCTTTGCGGCGGGCATGACGATCCCACCGTGCTCTATATGAACACTGAGTTGATCGCCTCGTATTGGTCTGCGAATGGCGCGACCGCGCCTATCAAAGTGCTCGATGTGGATGACGATCCATCGCTCGGCGATGACGATGCAACGCTCAAACTGGCGTTCGAAGCTGCGAAAGCAGCGCTCGCGGCAAGCGGCGGTACGGCAGCAGTGTTAGAGGCGTATCACAGCACGCTCGTGCCGCCGTTTTGTCTGGCGGCGACGAAGTCGTTCTTTGATGGGATGTAGGGCGTGCGCGTGTAGGCGTGTAAACGTGTAACGCTGCCACACACTGACACGATTACACGTTCACCCGGTCACCGGATCACCGGATCACCGGATCACCGGATCACCGGATCACCGGATCACCGGATCACCGCGCGAGCCTACACATCCTTCCGCTCGCGCTCTAGCAAGGGTTTGATCAAATCCAGCGGCAGTGGGAACACGATCGTGTTCGAACGATCGTTCGCGATATCGGCGAGCGTTTGCAGGTAACGTAGTTGCATGGCGCGTGGCTCGGTTGCCAGCGTCGTTGCTGCTTCGACCAGCATCGTGGACGCCTGCTTTTCGCCCTCGGCATGAATCACTTTCGCGCGACGCGTACGCTCCGCTTCGGCCTGCTTTGCCATGGCGCGAATCATCGTTTCATCCAGATCGACGTGTTTGATTTCAACGTTCGCGACCTTGATGCCCCAGGCATCCGTCGCCTGATCGAGAATGCGCTGGATATCGACGTTGAGCTTGTCACGCTGCGACAACATCTCATCGAGTTCGTGCTGACCCAGCACCGAACGCAATGTGGTCTGCGCGAGCTGACTCGTCGCCTCGAACGGTTGCGCAACCTGAATCACCGCGCGCTCTGGATCGACGATCCTGAAATACACGACGGCGTTCACCTTGACTGAGACGTTGTCGCGCGAAATCACATCCTGGGTAGGAACGTCGAGCACGATCACGCGCAGATCCATCTTCACCATGCGTTGAATGATTGGGATCACGAAAATGATGCCCGGCCCTTTCGTGCCCGTGAAACGACCGAGCGTGAAGATCACGCCGCGCTCGTACTCGTTTAGCACTCGAATGGCAGAGATCAGCAGAAACAGAACGAAGATGGCAGGGATGATCAGATACATAGCGACCTCGGTTGAAGAGCGGTTGGCAGTTCGTCGTTAACTGGTCTGTACAACGGTGGGCTCTGTACTTCCGTTCGCTCTGCGCTGATGCCGTTTGCACTGAGCCAAGTTTCCGTTCGCCCTGAGCTTGTCGAAGGGTTCTGCGAAGCGCTTTCGCCGTGCATCGACAAACTCAGCACGAACGGGGCTGGCGTTGAAGCCACTAGTTGGCAGTGAGTCCCGATGACGCCTCGGGCGCGACTTCGAGCGTCAGCCCATCAACTTTCACAATGCGCAATCGTTGGCCCACTTGAACCGGCGTCGCCGAAACGGCACGCCATAGTTCGCCGCGCACGCGCACGAAACCGCTGTGTTCAAACGTCTCTTCGGCAATCGCGGATTCACGCAGCATTTGCTCCACTCCGGTTTCTACCGGGCGGCGGCGCGAACGCGCTAAGAGAATCGAGGTAGCGAGCACGAGCAGCGCGCCCGCAAGCGCCATTCCGCCTACCGCGCCGCGCGCAATTTCGAAACCCGGCACATCGTTATCCATGAGGATGACTGAGCCGATCACGAAGGCAACGATCCCGCCAAGCCCAAGCACACCGAAACTCGGCGCGAATGCTTCCGCGACGATCAATGCCAGCCCCAAGATCATCAATCCCAACCCCGCGTAGTTCACGGACAGCACTTGAAAGGCATACAGCGCGAGCAACAAGCAAATCGCACCCACGACGCCGGGCAACAGTGCGCCTGGGTTGTAGCCTTCGAGCAGCAAGCCGTAGACGCCCGCCAACATCAACAAATACGCCACATTCGGATTGGTGATGACCGACAAAAATTGGGTACGCCAATCGGCCTCGACACGCTCGATGACGAGCGCATCCGTCGCCAGCGTCGCTTCACCATCGTTGAGTTTCACGACGCGCCCGTCGAGCTGACGCAATAAGTCCTGGAGGTCGGTGGCCACGACATCGATGACGTTTTGTTCGAGCGCCGCGCTCGCCGATAGGCTCACCGCCGAACGCACAGCCGCCTCGGCCCAATCCGCATTGCGTTCGCGCAATTCCGCAAGCCCGCGAATGTAGGCGACGGCATCGTTGATGGCTTTGCGTTCACTTGCGCTCGCAGGCTCCGGCGCCCGCGGCGCGTCATCTTTGGATTTTTCGGCGCCTTCCTTGTCCTGCGTGCCCGGCTCGGGATCCGCCGGCGGAGAGCCGCCGATCTGCACGGGCGTCGCCGCGCCCAGATGCGTCGCCGGCGCCATTGCGGCAATGTGGCTGGCATAGAGCAAATAGGTGCCTGCGCTCGCGGCGCGCGCTCCTGAGGGCGCCACATACGTCACCACCGGCACGCTCGATCCCAGAATGTCGCGAATCATGTCGCGCATCGCCGAGTCGAGTCCGCCCGGCGTATCCATTTGCAAAATGACGAGCTGCGCGCCGTCTTCATTGGCGCGCTCGAGCGTGCGGCGAAAGAAATCGCTGGTCGCAGGGCCGATCGCATCGCGTATTTCCAACGTGACGGCAGTACGTTGCGTCGCTTGGGAAGCTTCCGGGGTTTGCGCCGAGAGATTGAACCCCACATAGCCGAGCAGCGCGCAGAGCATTACCAGCGCGCCACCCGTCTTGATCCGTTTCCCGGCTGTCACCATCTGACGTGCCCCGCTTCGTTGATGTGTCCCGCCGCTTGCGGCAAGCGCCACTGTCGGTGGGCGCACTACAGTTGCAGAGATTGCCTGCAATGACTAGTGCGGTTTACGGCAAACGCTCGCGAGACCCGCGCAGGCGCGCTCGTGACGTTGCCCGCTACATCGATCGACCGTCGATTTTGTTCGTCGGGATCGCATCGAGATCGATATCCGTCAAACAGCGAATATTGATCGCTGCCATGCGCGTGCCCTGCGGATCGACGCCTTCAGCATACGGATGCAGGCCGCAGGTCGGGCAAAAGCGATGTTTGATCGCGTGCCGATTGAACTCGTAAACCCTGGTGTTCGTTTCCGGCGTCTGCAAATGAAATTGCGTATACGGCACGAACCACAGCAGCGAGCCTTTGCGCTGACAGATCGAACAATTGCACGCGAGCGCACTTTCAAGCGTGCCTTCGACTTCGAACGCGATACCGCCGCAATGACAGCTGCCTTGATATTTCATGACTGGCTCCTGGTGAAATGAGGAAAGTGAGTTGCGTCGCTTATAACCGCGCGCTGCGTACTAAGTGAGGAAAAAACGTGCATCACGCGCGGCACTCGCGTCCGCAGGTAGTGCGTACGCGGGCGTTCGAGGGCAGACTTCGACTTCCTGTCCTCCCTCGTCCTTGTCCATTCGATAGCGAAGTCAGATCCATGCCCTCAAAGCTCCAACAATTACGCCAGATGACCACTGTCGTCGCCGACACCGGCGACATCGAAGCAATCCGCGCGTTGCAGCCCGTCGATTGCACGACCAATCCCACGCTGCTGCTCAAAGCCTTGCAATTGCCGGCGTTGTCGGCGGTGTTCGATGAAGCGCTCGCGTGGGGACGCAAACAATCCGGCGAGCGCCAAGCGGTCATCGAGCGCGTGGCGGATCGGCTGGCAGTGGGCGTCGGTACCGAGCTCACGCGTCTGGTTCCAGGGCGCGTCTCTACCGAAGTCGACGCCAGCCTGTCTTTCGATACGCAAGGCACGATCGATAAAGCCCGCGCCATCATTGGTGCTTACCGCGAGCTCGGCATCGAGAGCGACCGGATCTTGATCAAAATCGCGTCCACCTGGGAAGGCATTCAAGCCGCACGCGTACTGCAACGCGAAGGCATCGACTGCAATCTCACGCTGCTGTTCTCGCTCGTGCAGGCAATGGCGTGCGCCGAGGCAGGCGTGTTTCTGATCTCGCCGTTCGTGGGCCGCATTCTCGATTGGCATACGAAACAGACTGGTCGCACCTACACATCCGAGGAAGATCCCGGCGTGCTCTCAGTGCGCTCGATTTATGCAGCCTACAAATCGCGCGGCGTGAAGACGATCGTCATGGGCGCATCGTTTCGTTCCGCCGGCGAAGTCGAAGCGCTTGCCGGTTGCGATCGACTCACGATTTCGCCCGCGATCTTAAGCGAGCTCGATCAAGCGCAGGGCGAACTGCCGCGACGTTTGTCACCTGACAACCCGGGCCCGGTGCCTGAAATCCCCGCGACCGATGAAATCTCGTTTCGCTGGACACTCAATGAAGACGCCATGGCGACGGAAAAACTCAGCGAAGGCATTCGCCTCTTCGCCGCGGACCTGCGCAAATTGCACGAGGTAATCGCGACGAAGCTGTAGGTCGACAGTCAAGCGAGCGATTCATCCCAGTGCATCGCTTCGATCTTGTGGCCCTCCGGATCGCGCACGAAGCAGCCGTAATACGCAGCACCATATTCCTTGCGCGGTCCGGGCGGGCCATCATCGCGTGCGCCGGCCGCCATCGCCGCGCGATAGAACTCATCGACCTCCTGCCGGCTTGCCGCAAAGAAACCGAAATGCGTGCCGTTACCGGTGCGCGCGGGCTGGCCATCGAGCGGCGTCTGCACCCAGAACTCCGGAAACTGCTTGCCGTACGCGACGGCGCCCGGGTGTTCCATGATGCGCCGCGCACCCAGTGTCGCTAGTACACGATCGTAAAATTTAACGGCCACCTCGAAGTCGTTCGTTCCGATCGAGACATGCGACATCATGCTGGGGTTCGCGTCATTCATGTGTGAACTCTCTTGCTGCTCACCAGTGGAAACCTCGACCCAAGGTAACTTCCGAGGTTGCCAAGCGCTGTCATGATTTCGCAGGCGCTTTCGTCAGCGCACTTGCGCCAACAAGCGCTCGAGCATGCGCCGCGCCTGATCGAGATAGCCGCCGCCAAAGATATTGAAGTGGTTGAGCACGTGATACAGGTTGTAGAGATCGACGCGCTGCTTCGCGCCTGCGTCCAACGGCCATGTCGCTTCGTACGCCGCGTAGAACTCGCGCGAAAAGCCGCCGAACAAACGCGTCATCGCAATATCGGCTTCGCGATCACCGTAATACGCCGCCGGATCAAAGAGCACAGGTTTGCCGATACCCGTCGCACCCCAGTTGCCATCCCACAAATCGCCGTGCAACAGCGAAGGCGC
>CAZIXV010000144.1:3166-9249 GCA_964543105.1 uncultured Steroidobacteraceae bacterium | reverse complement strand
GTATGATCTTTTAATTTTATAAGCCACGCAGAAAATGGACCTTTGCCGCTGCATCTCACCGAATACGTCAACGATCGGCAGACGAATGCCCACGACTCAACGCTCGTCGCGTTCGCGAATATTTTTCACCATCGCATGTTGGTGTTGTTCTATCGCGCGTGGGCCAACGCGCGGCCGACCGTCGCTTTCGATCGCCCGACGGAAGATGCCTTTGCGAAATACCTCGCCGCGCTCATCGGCACCGGTCAGCCGTCGCTGCGTGATCGCGATGCCTTGCCCGATCGCGCGAAGCTTTATTTCGCCGGGCTATTTGCGATGGGCCCGAAGTCGCGTGCGGGCCTGGAAGCCTTACTGAGTCAGTACTTGGGACTCGAGGTGCGCGTGCGCGAATGCGTCGGTGAATGGTTGCCGATCGAAGCGGAGGAGCGCATGCGATTGGGCGATCGCCGCACCGGCGTGCTCGGTAAGAGCGTGTTAGGTGAGCGCGTGTACAGCGTGCAGCACAAGATTCGCATCGTCATCGGCCCGGTGAACGCCGGCGAGTTGCTGCAATACCTGCCCGGCGGCGCAAGCCTGCGGCGGCTGCGCGCAGCGGTGTTGAACTACCTAGGACTCGAGCACGCCTGGGATCTGCAGTTTGTCGTACGCCGGGAACGCGTGCCGGCGGTGAAACTGGGCACCTTCGGTCATCTCGGTTGGAACGGCTGGCTGGCGCCGCCGCGCGATGCGGGGCCGGATCCGGACGACGTCATCATCGACGCCTCATGCGCCGCATAAGCACAACGAATTACAAATCGATTCACTGGGAGCACTCATGAGCAATTTCAGCAACGAAGCCGTGTTCGGCAAGCTCAACAAAATCGCCTATCGCGGCATCGAAAGCGCGACGGTGTTCTGCAAGCTGCGCGGCAATCCAGAAGTCGAACTGGTGCACTGGATTCATCAGTTGTTGCAATTGCAGGACTCGGATCTGCATCGCATCTTGCGCCATTTCGAATGCGATGCGGCGCGCATCGCCGAAGGTGTAACGAACACGCTCGAGACCCTTTCACGCGGCGCTTCCTCAGTCGATCTTTCCGACAGCGTGTGTATCGCTGCTGAGCGTGGCTGGGTGTATGCGAGCTTGCGTTTCGGCGAAGCTCAAGTGCGCACCGGATATCTGCTCGTCGGCATCTTGAATACGCGTGAATTGAAGAACGCATTGCTGCGGATCTCGAAGGAGTTCGAGAAAATCAAACTCGAAGCGCTCACGGATAACTTCGACAAGATCGTGAGCGGATCGCCCGAAGATCATTTGAATCCCACAGATGGTTTCAAGCTGGGCGGCGCTGGCGCACCGGGCGAGGCGAGCGGCGCGATTCCGAGCGCGCAGATGGGCAAGCAAGAAGCGCTCAAGCAATTCACGGTCGATCTCACCGAACAAGCTCGCGAAGGCAAGATCGATCCGATCGTCGGACGCGATAACGAGATTCGGCAGGTCGTCGACATTCTCATGCGTCGCCGTCAGAACAATCCCATCCTCACGGGCGAGGCGGGCGTCGGTAAGACCGCGGTTGTCGAAGGCTTTGCGCTACGCATCGCGCAAGGCGATGTGCCGCCGCCGCTGAAGGATGTCACGCTGCGCACGCTCGACGTGGGCTTGCTGCAAGCCGGCGCCAGCATGAAAGGCGAATTCGAACAGCGCCTGCGGCAAGTGATCGAAGAAGTGCAGGCATCGCCCAAGCCGATCATTTTGTTCATCGACGAAGCGCATACGCTCGTCGGTGCCGGTGGTGCGGCGGGCACCGGAGACGCCGCAAACCTTTTGAAGCCGGCGCTCGCGCGCGGCAATCTGCGCACCATCGCTGCGACGACCTGGGCCGAGTACAAAAAGCACATCGAAAAGGATCCCGCGCTTACGCGGCGTTTCCAGGTCGTGCAAGTGGACGAACCGAGTGAAGAGAAGGCCATCCTTATGATGCGCGGTGTGGCCTCGACGATGGAAAAGCATCATCGCGTGCAAGTGCTCGATGAAGCATTGGAAGCGGCCGTGCGTTTGTCGCATCGCTACATTCCGGCGCGGCAATTGCCCGATAAGTCGGTCAGCCTGCTCGATACGGCGTGTGCGCGTGTGGCGATCAGCCAGCATGCGGTGCCGCCGGAAGTCGACGACAGCCGCAAGCGCATCATCGCGCTCGAAACCGAACTTGCGATCATCGCGCGTGAAAAGGTCGTCGGTGTCGATGTGACGGCGCGTGAGAAAGACGCCGGGGCGAAGCTCGCTGCGGAGAAAGACAATCTCGCGCAACTCGAGTCGGCTTGGCAGAAAGAGAAGGAACTCGTCGATCGCATTTTGACGTTGCGCGCAAAGCTGCGCGGCGGCGCGCACAAGGTCGAAGGCACTGGCAGCAAGCTCGAAGCCGGTGCTGAAGGCGAAGTGGCGGCGCCCGATTTGAGCGATGCCGAACGCGATACGCTGCTCAGCGAACTCAAAGACCTGCAAGCGCAACTCGCCGAGATCCAAGGTGAGCGTCCGTTGATTCTGCCGAGCGTCGACTACCAGGCCGTTGCGTCCGTCGTGGCGGATTGGACCGGCATTCCAGTCGGACGCATGGCGCGCAACGAGATCGAAACAGTGATGCGCCTGGCCGACATTCTGAGCCAACGCGTGATCGGTCAGAAACATGCGCACGAAATGATCGCAAAGCGCGTGCAGACCTCGCGCGCTGCACTCGACAACCCGAACAAGCCGATTGGTGTGTTCATGCTCGCGGGTACCTCCGGTGTCGGTAAGACCGAGACAGCGCTTGCGCTGGCCGAGGCGTTGTACGGCGGCGAGCACAATGTCGTCACGATCAACATGAGCGAATTCCAGGAAGCGCACACCGTCTCCACCTTGAAAGGCGCACCTCCAGGCTATGTCGGCTATGGCGAAGGCGGCGTGTTGACGGAAGCGGTGCGTCGCAAGCCGTACAGCGTGGTGCTGCTGGATGAAGTGGAGAAGGCGCATCCCGACGTACACGAGATTTTTTTCCAGGTGTTCGACAAGGGCGTCATGGAAGACGGCGAAGGCCGCCTCATCGATTTCAAGAACACACTGATCCTGCTCACGACGAATGTCGGCAGCGACTTGATCATGAATCTCTGCAAGGACCCGGAGCTGATGCCGGAGCCGGACGCTATTGCGAAGGCGCTACGTCCGGATTTGCTGAAGGTGTTTCCGGCGGCGCTGCTGGGCCGCATCGTCACGATTCCGTTCTATCCGCTATCGGATTCGATGCTCCACGAGATCATCCGCCTGCAATTGGGCCGCATCCAAAAGCGCATCGAAAAGAATCACAAGGTGCCATTCACGTACTCAGACGAGGTGCTGAAACTCGTCGCGAGCCGCTGCACGGAGCTCGAAAGCGGCGGACGCATGATCGATGCCATCCTGACGAACACGATGCTCCCCGCGATCAGCCACGAAATCCTGAATCGCATGGCCGACAACACCGCAATCGCCCGCGTCGCCATCGACGTGAAAGAAGGCGATTTCGCCTATTCGTTCGATTGATGCGATCGCCTCCGCTCGCGATCTGATCCCCTCCCCCGCGATAGCGGGGGAGGGCCAGGGAGGGGGCTCTTCTTCTTTAAGATCCGTCCCTACTGCTTCTTCGTCGCCTCGACCTCAATATCAAGTCCGATCTCATCCGGCACCGCCGGCAACGCGTACGTCAGCCCGTAATCCGATCGCTTGATCTTGCCCGAAGCATTCGCGCCGCAAGCAGGCACTTTCATCATCGGATGATTCGCGCAATGAAACCGCGTGACTTGCAGCGTCACTGGTTTGGTAATCCCTTTGATCGTCAAATCTCCAGCGATCGTCGCTGGTTGATCACCCTTGAAAGTGATCTTGTTCGACTTGAACGTGGCGGTCGGGTGGTTGTCCGTATCGAAGAAATCGTCGCTTTCGAGGTGATCATCGAATTTGTCGACGCCCGTTGTGACCTCATCGAGTTCGAACGTGACGTCGACCGAGCCGCTCTTCTTCGCTGTGTCGAGCGTGATCGAACCGCTCTTCGAGGGAATCTTGCCGTAGAAGGTCGAGAATCCCAGGTGATCGAACGAGAAGGTGGCGTGCGTGTGCATCGGGTCGATCGTGTACGTATCAGCGGCGTGCGCTGCGACGCAAAAGGAAGAAATGGCGATCGCCGCCAGCCATTGATGTGTTGTTCGTTGCTTCATGAGATCCCCTTCTGCGGTGACAAGGTCGCCGCTGGCAACGTTCGCCAGCGGCCAGAGGTTCCGAGTGTGCCTTGTTGCTCCGCGAGCGGGTATTACAACATCTCCCATTGACGCCAATCCGGCGCTGCCATCCACTCACGGAATTTTGCGATCGGCCAAGGCCAGGCGGCGGGCACGCCTGCCGCATCGAGGTACCAACTGCTGCAGCCACTGGTCCACACGGTGCGTCGTGCCTGCTCGATGCGCGCCGTCTCGAACGCTTGGGTACTTTCACGCCTCGGCGCGAGCGCTACGCATTCGCCGCGATCTACTTTTGCAATGAGCTGCAACAAGAAGCGCATCTGCGCTTCCGCCACTTCGATCATTGGATAGTTGCCAACCGGTCCATTCGGACCGTTGAGAAAAAATAAATTCGGGAATTCAGGGACTGCGACGCACAGATACGCGACCGGTCGTTCACTCCATGCATCGTCGAGATGACGGCCGTACTGACCAATGACGCGCGTCGGACGAATGAAAGCATCGGTGCGAAAGCCGGTTGCGAGCACGAGCACATCGAGCTCATGCAACAGGCCGTCTCGCGTACGCACGCCCTTTGCCTCGATGCATTCGATGGGTGCCGTGATCAGCGATGCATTGGGTTGCTGAATCGCGCGATAGTAATCAGGTGAGATGACGAGGCGTTTACATGCGGGGCGGTAATCTGGTCGTAGCTGCTCGCGCAGTAACGGATCTTTGACTTCGCTTTCCAGATTCGCGCGGCAGGCGGCTTCGATTTCTTGCAAGCGCGGCGAGTCGACGTCCGTCACCGCATCGGAAAAATTCTGCACGAACTTGCGCTCCATGCCGGCGCGCTTTTGCATCATCGACACGGGATCAGCGCGAAACGCCTGCTTCTCCGCCTCCGTAAAGGGTGGATTCTCTTGCGGCATGATCCATTGCGGCGTGCGCTGAAAGACCGTGACCTGCGCTGCTTGCTTCACGGCGGCAGAGACCACTTGCACGGCGCTCGAACCGGTACCGATCACGCCGATGCGCCGATTCGTGACTTGCAAATCCTGCGGCCAACGCGCGCTGTGCGTGCAGATGCCGGCAAACGACTCGAGTCCTGCAAGCGGTGGAATGTGGGGATGATGAGTCACGCCCGTTGCCGCGATGACGACGTCCGCTTCGTGTTGAGCTCCGGTGTGCGTCGTGAGCTTCCAGTGGTCCTGGTGAAATTCGCAGCGGGTTATTTCGGTATTGAAGCGAACATGACGGACCACATCGAAGCGCCGTGCGACATGCTCGAGATAGCCGAGGATCTCACCACCCGGCGCGTAACGCTGCGACCACTCCGGATTCGGTGCGAAGGAATAGCAATACAGATGCGAAGGGATGTCGCACGCCACACCGGGATAGATGTTGTCCCGCCAGGTGCCGCCCAGGCGCGTTGCCTTCTCGAACACCGTGATGTC
The DNA here is from genome assembly GCA_964543105.1 of uncultured Steroidobacteraceae bacterium. Taxonomy (GTDB): domain Bacteria; phylum Pseudomonadota; class Gammaproteobacteria; order Steroidobacterales; family Steroidobacteraceae; genus Steroidobacter. The sequence goes on along the minus strand of CAZIXV010000144.1, from coordinate 3,586 downwards.
CGAATAACCGGCTTCTTTGAGTTTGATGGCCGCCAGGATTCCGGAGAGGCCTGCGCCGATGACAATGAAACGAAGAGGGTGCGTGCGTTCCTTCTGCATGAGTTCGATCCCGCGCAACATCGAACGCCGAACGCTACTCGGAATGAGCGCGCTGGGGAAGCGGACGGAGAAGCGTGAGGGAGAAGCGGTCAGGGAGAAGCGGTTAGCGGTTAGTTCTTCATTCCCTCCCCTGCGAAGTGGGGCAGCTCTTATTTCCCTCCCCTGCGAAGCGGGGGAGGGTAGGGAGGGGGCATTTCTTATTCCTGAAAACTTCAAGGCAGGCCCCCCACCCTAACCCTCCCCTCGCTAACGCAGGGGAGGGAATTCGTGCGCATCCGCGCGTGATCGCAGTAAAAGAGACGCTTCCCGCTAGCGCGTCCC
>CAZIXV010000144.1:0-3066 GCA_964543105.1 uncultured Steroidobacteraceae bacterium | reverse complement strand
GCCCGCGACCAGCGCCCGCGATGAATAATCAATGCTGCATTCGTCTCCGGCCACGGCAAGTTCAGCGCCGGAGTTGAAGCATCGCAGCTCGTGCATGGGGGATTGAAGATGCGTCGTATGCCGATTCTGGCTTCGTTCTTTTTTGCCTGGATCCTGTGCCTGGGTATTGCGCAGGCGGCCAATGTCAGCGGGCCCGTCACCGGTGGCAAGCAAGGCAAACCATTCAACGCACCTGAACTCGATCTAGCCAAACACGGCTACGTCGCTGAAGAGTTTTTTCTCGACGGCACCGCTCACGCATACGAACTCTTGCCCGGCACGAAGCAGGGCAGTGATGGACGCTGGCAGCTGCGTAAGCGCGAGCAGACGGCGCCTTTTCGTACTCGCTTCCTCGTCGTTCGTCCCATCGATGCAAGCAAGTTCAATGGCACGGTTGTCGTGCACTGGCAGAACGTCACCGCCGGATATGAACTCGGCAGCGTCTCCGAAGGAAATGAATACTTGCGCGGCTATGCGTGGGTGGGTGTCTCCGCGCAGAAGGTCGGGATCGATGGTTTTCCTGGGCCGCAAGCGGCCGGGTTAAAGCAATGGGATCCAGAGCGTTATGGCTCACTTGCGCATCCAGGGGATGACTACTCCTTCGATATCTTCGCGCAGGTCGGCCGCGTCATCGGTCCGAAGCGCGACACCAGTAAAGTCGATCCAATGGGCAAGTTGCCGGTGAAACATTTAGTCGCCGCGGGCGCCTCACAATCCGCCGGTCGTCTACGCGCCTACATCAATGGCATTCACCCACTCGATAACGTCTTCCACGGCTACATTCCTTACATCGACTTTGCGCGCTTGATGCCATTTTCTGCACCAGTGGCAGCGACGCCCGCCGTGTCATCGCTCAACTCGGCGGCACCGATTCTCGATCGGCCCAACACGATCGTGCGTACGGATCTGGGTGTGCCGGTGTTCGTAGTGAATTCCGAAACCGAGACGGAAGGCTATGTCGTCTCGCGTCAACCCGATACCGACACGTTTCGCTTCTGGGAAGTGGCCGGCAGTGCACATGTGAATGTCGAGCGTGGCGCCAATGCGCGCACGGATCTCGAATCGCCGAACTGGCTTGCCTATCGACCCGCCTACGATGCTGCCGTTCGTCATATGCATGTTTGGCTGACGCAAAACAAAGCGCCGCCGACTGCGCCGCTCATCGAACTGGAAGCAACGAACCCGCCGAAGATCAAGCGCGATGCGCACGGCAATGCGCTCGGTGGGATCCGCTTGCCGGACTTCGCCGTGCCGACGGCGGAGCACCGTGGCACCGGCACGAACAAGCCGGGCGGTTATCGTCTTGGGTTCTTGTACGGCTACGCGCGCGATTTCACTGCGCAAGAATTGGCAGCGCTGTATCCGGATTCAAAAACGTATTTGACTCAGTACGACGCCGCGCTCGCGGATGCCGTGAAGCAAGGCTACGTGCTACCGGAAGATGCGCAGGGCATGCGCACGAAGGCGGCGCAATGGGCGGCGCGATTGGATCGCGAATAGACAGTCGCACACCGCGTGCTTCCATTGAGATTCGCTCAGTCTGGCGGCGTCGCGTAAAGTCGGCCCGCCAAGCCTGCGTCGCACGCGGTGCTTATCGACGCTCCCACCGCCGCAGCGCGCGCTGAAAGAACAAGCTGTTCGGAATCCGCAGGACCGTGGCAGGCGCACCTTCGATTGGTGCCTCCTGCAGTGTCGTGTAGATCAAATTCAAGTCGATGACCTGGCCACGCAGCCCCGGCTTGTCGCCGCTTTCCAATAGTTCGATCTGATCGTGCAGCCGGAACGGACGGGTCATGACGATCAGCAGTGTGCAGAAAATATTCGACAGCACACTCCACGCCGCAAAGAACGCAACTGCAGCGACAGCTGCAAAACCCGTGAATGCCGTCCACAGCACGGTCGCAGAGACGCCCAACCCTTCGAGGACCATCAAAAGCGCAGTGGCGGTAATGATGAAGGTGGCCGCGCGGCGTATTCCGATGATGAGTTCAGGCGGCACGTCCGGACGCCGCTTCAGCCGATTGATCAGAGTGATCGCAATTTTGCGCAATGCCCAAGCGACGATGATGATCAGCAGGAGGCGGATGAATGGCAGGAAGGGTCGCGCTGCATCCTGCATCCATAGTGGCAAATAATCCGGCATGGAAGTGCTCGCTCGTTGAGTTACGCGGGTCAGTGGCCGCGCATTATCGCAGGCGCAAGTGCCGACGAGTATCGGCTGAAGCCTTTGCCAGAGAGAGGTGGAGATGCTCGCTAGTTCGCGAGCCAGCGCTCCGCTTCAGCGACGGTGCGAAAGACGCGGGCATTCAAGCCGAGCTTGTTGGCCGCAAGCTCAGCAAACTCCGCGCGCTCGGAGATGTGCTCCGCATTCGTGTCGACATAGGCGATCCGCTTGACGATCGATGCGTCGTTGCGGTTTTGCACGATGATCGAATAGATCGTGCCGAAGTCGAGACTGCGACCCTGGAAACGCACTTCCAGCAAGACGGCATCGTAATGATGCGCAACGACGAGTCGATGAGTATCCGCAAGAAACCGGCGCAAGTGATCCGCAGTGTGCGTGCCCGAGCCGATGGCGTGCAGGTGAGTCGGGGTTGTGATGGAAGTGAACTGATAGTCCATCCGGATTTCCGGCGCACAAGCGCAGTGTCGAAATTTGATATCTGGGTGCGCGCGCGCTGCGAATTTTCAGCCGACGGCGCACGCAGACAGTGTGTCGACAGTGGCGGAATGTCGCGTCGATGAGAGCCCGTATTCGCACGTACAAAGCCCGATGGAGATCACGTATTTGCAAGTTGCCGAAGCTCGTGTGATGTGCCGCACACGCGAAGTGCGAAACGTTTGGCGGTTTGCTGTCGGTGCGCGATCAGTCAGTCACAACGTATTTACGGGCTACAATCAACGCCTCCTCATCACAGCTACAGGTGCCATGAACGAATTTCCGCCTTGCCCGCAGTGTCAGTCCGAGCTGACGTATGAAGACGCGAACATGTATGTCTGCCCGGAATGCGCACACGAGTGGGCCAA
>CAZIXV010000143.1:0-9262 GCA_964543105.1 uncultured Steroidobacteraceae bacterium | reverse complement strand
GAGGTACTTGCCGATCAAGCACGCATGCGCCGACAAGAACGCTTCTTACGCGCGGAGAAGCTTGCGAATCAAGCGCCGGTGAAAATGCTGTTCCCGCTCATCGCGCTGTTATTCCCGATCACCTTCATCATCATCGGCTTTCCGATCGTGATTCAGCTCATCGATTCGGGCGCGTTGGACATTCTATGAGCGCCGCGACTCCAGCTGTGCTGCTCGCGACGATGCACGGCGAATGCATTGCAGTGGCACAGGACGCAGAGATCGAGCATGTAACGATCGCGCGCACGTTCATGCAACGCTGCATTGGCCTGCTCGGCCGTCGCAGCCTCTCTGACGACGCAGGCTTATTGATCGCGCCCGGCGGCAGTGTTCATACCTGCTGGATGCGTTTTGGCATCGATGTCGTTTTCCTGAACGAGTACGGCGAAGTATTGCGCGTCGCGGCCCACGTCCCGCCGTGGCGTTTCGTGTTCGCGCCGCGTCACACCAAAGCCGTGCTCGAGTTGCGAGCCGGTCGCGCGCATGAGGTCGGGATCAAACCCGACGAACTCATCTATTTCGTGAAGACCCAAATGACGTGAGGGTCGCCTGAGCGATCGCGTTCCCACATCAACGCCCCGCGTGCGCCACATGCTTGTTCAAAGAACCCATCGAAAGCGCTAAGACGGAGCGTCGCCACATTGTCCCAGCTTGCAACTCAGCTGTGTGTTGACCGGCCCGGCACGCGCACGCGAACGCTGTCTATTAGGACGGATTTGTCGCACTCGAGTAGACGTCGAGACGCGCCGTCTCCTCAGGCTCGTACATGACATCGCCTTCGATCGTCACGTACACCTGTTTGATTTCGCCGAGTACCGGGCCGCCGGCGGCTTGTTGCAGTTTGACGGTGAAAGTTTTCGAGCGTCGCGCGGTCGCGGCGTTGTCATCTGGTTGTAAGGGAATGAACACGCTGCGCACGCTTTGGCCATCGAGAAATTCGATGGTCTGCGGCGCATCCACGTCGTAGTGGACGCCAGAGCGCGCAGTCCCTTCCTCGATCGTCCAGATCGCTCGCGCGCGGCCGCGTGTGGAATGCAGTCGCTGTACCGACAGCGCAGCGAGCGTTTGGTGGGCGCCTACTTGCAAGGTGCGGGTCGTGAAGGAGATCTCACCCGGCGCAATGCTCGGGGCTGGCGGTGCTACTGCAATCGCTGGACTTTTTTTTTCCGCGGTCTCAGCGATAAGAGGCGGTGGTGCGGTTTCGGACTCCGGCGCCGCCACCGCAGGCGCGGGTTCAGAGGCCGGCGCTTCGGTGCGCGCTTCGACCGGCGGTGCCGCCGGTGCAGAGATCTCGAACTGTGAGCCGACGATGGCGGCGCCAATCACGATGAACAAGGCGAATAATGCCGATCGCTGCCATGGCCAGCGCCAGCGCTTTTTAGGCTCGGCAGCTGGTTCTTCAGCCTGGGCAGAGCGCGAGATAGCAACCTCGCGCTCGGCGTGTCCTTCACTTGGTGCAAGTGGGCCGGCGACATAGCCTTTGAAACGCTCGAGCGGATCGGCTTTTGCGGCTGCCGGTTCGGCGGTGGGAACAGGTTCAGCAAATTCTGGCGCCTCGCGGCGCGGCGGAGCTTCGACGTGCGCTGCCGCCTCCTGGCGCGGCGCCGGTGGCTCAACTTTCGCTGCTGCTTCCGGCGCAGATGCCACCGCGGCGGGAGCTGCGGGCGCGCTCACGTCGCTGGTGTCCTCGCGAAGCTCATCTCGGACAGGGTCGCGTCGCAAATCCGACGCCAGTAGCGCATGCAAGAACTCGCGCACGCTAGCGAAGCGCTGCTCTCGCTCCCACGACAATGCGCGCACGATTGCATCGAACTCGCGCGCTGACATGCCGCGCGCATAGGCCGGACGCATTTGCGCCTGCTGGGCATCGGCTGAGGATTTGCGCTCGAAAGGATGCTGGCCATGCGTCAGCACGGCGTAGGCCAGGCACGCGAGGCTGAAGACATCATCACGTGGATCGGCTGCATCGCCTGCGAGCACTTGGGGACTTGCGTACGGCGGTGTCGCCGCGAATGAGCGCTGCGTATCGATGATGCTCATGGCGGCGTCGCGTTCTGCCGCCGAACCGAAGTCGACGAGCTTGACGCCGTAATCGGGCAGCACGAGCACATTGCTGGGCTTCAAGTCGCCATGAATGACGCCTGCGGCGTGGGCGTGATGCAGCGCGTCGCAACATGCGGCAATCACCTTCAAGCCGGCGGCGCGTGTCGTGCTCGACTTCAACCACTGATTGATGGTCTGGCCGTCGATGAGCTCCATCGACATGAACCAGACGTCCTCATCGCGGCCGAGTTCATACACCTGCGCAATGCCGGGGTGCGACAGACGCTGCATCTGTCTGAATTCACGCTGCAAGCGCGTCAGCGCATGCGGGTTGTTGCGCATCTCCGGGCGCAGCACCTTGATGGCAATGCGACTGCCGACATCTTGGGCGCCGATCCGCCGTCGATCCTCCGCTTGAAAAATCAGCGAACTGCCGCCGGTGCCGAGTAGACCGCCGAGCAAGTAACGCTGCGCGAGCAGCGTACCAGGCGTTATGTCGCGCGGCGCAGGCGGCGGTGCTTCGGGTTTGGCGATGACGGTTGCGGCGGGCTGCGCGGCCGGAGCATTGACGGGTGAGCGGCGCGGTAGCTGAACGACCGATTCCGGCGGCTGCGCGTCGATGTTCGCAGTCGGCTCGTCGCTGCTGGGCGCTTCCATTTGAGCGGTCGGCACGTCATCCCATTCGTCTTCCAAGCCCAACGTAAAATCCGCATCGGATTGACGACGCGCGAGCGCATGCGCGCGCTGCTCTCGCATCGTGCGCAGATTCGATCGATCGAAAACGGGTGTGCGTGTTCGCAGACTCATGACTCCCAAATGGACTTCGTATCGTTCGCAATGTTCAGGAGAACTTCCTACATTGCGATCATCGGGCGCGTCTCCGCTTGGAGAAAACGCCTACGAAGTTGTTCCGGGAGAAAGTCGGCCGCCCGCGGAAAGGTTCCTGGATTAATCCCACATCGCGCGCAGCTGCGCACCGACGTCGATACGCGGCGCGTGCGCGCTCGATGCGGGGTTCGCAGTGCTCGCAAGCGGCCACGTCGTTGGATCCAGGGTGGCCATCACGTTCGGCGTCAAAAAGCGGCTGCGCGCGCCATACACATGCGCGTCGCCGACGCGACTTTGCTGAGTTATGTAGTACTTGAGCGGCGCGACCAAATGCAGATCGCGCTTGGCGCGTGTCATCGCGACGTACAGCAAGCGGCGCTCCTCTTCGATGAGTTCGGCCTTGCCGGTCGCGTGCTCATTGGGGAAATTGCCGTCGGCAACATTCAGGACATAAACGCTGTCCCATTCCTGGCCTTTGGCTGAATGCACCGTCGAGAGAATTAAATAATCCTCATCGAGCAAGGGTTGACCGGCCAGATCAGAAGACACTTGCGGCGGATCGAGCGTCAGCTCGGTGATGAAGGCTTCGCGCGTGGCATGTTGTTGAGCGATTTTCTCCAGCTGATCGAGATCGCCCATGCGCACCTGCGCCGCATCGTAAATGCGTTGCAGCTGTGGCTCATACCAGCGCCGCGCGCGTTCGAATTGCCCAGCCCATTCGGTGGCGCCATTGAGCGCCTGCACGAGGCTCACCCAATCCTGCCAGTCCTCCGCGGCGGCAGCGGGCACCTGATAGTCGAACAAGGTCTGCCAATCGTGACCGCTGGCGGCGAAGACCTTCAAGCAGCGATCGGCGTGGACCGGTCCGATGCCCGGCAGCAGTTGCAGCGTGCGAAATCCCGCCAGCCGGTTTTTCGGGTTATCGATCCAACGCAGTAGTGCGAGCATGTCTTTCACGTGCGCAGCTTCGAGAAACTTCAGTCCGCCATATTTCACGTAAGGAATGTTGTGGCGGATCAGCTCGAGCTCGAGTACATCGCTGTGATGCGAATTACGCATTAGCACCGCTTGTTTGCGCAGTAAGCAGCCTTCCTCGCGCCGCGCGAGAACTTGTTCGACGATGTATTCCGCTTGGGCGCGATCGTCTTGCACTGTCACGAGCTTGGGTTTGTGCTGGGAGGCGAGCGCAGAACGAAGTTCCTTTTGGTACTGGCGCGCGCCTTCGCTCATCAGGCGATTGGCGGCATCCAGAATCGGCTGCACCGAGCGGTAGTTGTGTTCCAGCGTGACGATGCGCGCCGGCGGCGTGAATTGCTGCGGAAAATTCAGGATGTTGTCGATCGTTGCGGCACGAAAAGAATAGATCGCCTGGGCGTCATCGCCGACGACGCACACGCCGTCGCCGTGCGGTTTCATAGCGAGCAGAATTTCCGCCTGGAGCCGATTCGTATCCTGATACTCATCGACGAGCACATGATCGAAACGCGCGCCGAGTGCGGCAGCGAGCGTCGGCTCTTGCACGAGCACGTGCCAATACAGAAGCAGATCATCGTAATCGAGCAGTTGCTGCGCCTGTTTTGCCTCGACGTAGTTGCGAAACAATTGCGTGAGCTCGGCATGCCAGGACTTGCACCATGGATACGCCTCATCGAGCGTGTGCTGCAGCGAGCCGCGCGTATTGACGCGATGTGAGTAGATGGCAAGGCAGGTGTCCTTGCGCGGAAAGCGCTTGTCTTTGCGCGATAACCCCAGCTCATGGCGCAACACATCGAGCAGATCGGCCGCATCAGCGCGATCGATGACGGAAAAAGCAGGATCAAGTCCCAGCGATTGCGCGTACTCGCGCAGGATGCGATTGCCGATCGCATGGAACGTACCCGACCATAGCGCGCGTGTGGCGCTTGGATGAAATGCCGCCTTATCGCGCGATGCCTGCAGCGTCTCACGTGCAATCGTTTCGGCGCGGCGCAGCATCTCTTGCGCCGCACGGCGCGTGAAGGTGAGTAACAGAATGCGCTCGGGCGGAACCTTATTTAGCAACAGGTGGGCGACGCGATGCGCGAGTGTGTTCGTCTTACCCGTACCCGCACCCGCAATGATCAACAACGGGCCCGCAGCGACCGCGCCGTGACTGCCCTCGCCAAAGGTGGCGGCTTGCCGTTGTTCGGCATTCAAACGAGACCCAAAGACATCGATCGCGGCGGCATTCATGCGCGTATGATGACGGCACCTGTATATAAAGTCAGCTCTTCGCTGTCACTCGCGCGCACCACGCGGCGCGACGCACCACGCGAAGCGGAACTGGTCTTACATGCACCACGTTGCTGATCCACGTTGCAGTGGAGTCGCCATGAAAGTGCTGTTGTGGATCGGGATCGTCATGGTCGTGAGCTGGGGGCTGTTATGGCTCGGCGTCAAGATCGCCGTTGGCGCCATACATTTGCTCTTGATCCTTGGTATCGCGCTGATCGGTTGGGCGCTCATCAAGAGCCAGACGCGCTCGCTCAAATGACGCCCTGCGCATGGCGGCCGCGGAGCACGATGCGCGACTCGAAGCCAAACGCCATGCGAAGGCCAGCGGGCTCATTTACGTCTCCGACGCTCAACCCGGCATTCGCCGGCGCCGCGCTGGCGCCGGTTTCAAATATCTCGATCCCGACGGACGCGTCGTCAAGGATCCCGCGACGCTAGCGCGCATTCGTCACCTCGCCATTCCGCCAGCTTACGTCGATGTATGGATCTGCGGGCATGAACGCGGACATCTGCAAGCGACCGGGCGCGATGCGCGTGGCCGAAAACAGTATCGCTACCATCCCGCTTGGCGCAGCACGCGCGATGAAGGCAAGTTCTCGCGCATGGTCGACTTCGGTGAACGTCTGCCGCGGTTGCGGCGGCGTCTGAAGCGCGATCTGGCGCGCACCGGTTTACCCAAAGAGAAAGTTCTCGCCATCATCGTTGCGCTCTTGAACGAGACGCTGATCCGCGTCGGCAACGAGGAATATGCGCGCACCAACAAGTCCTATGGCTTGACGACGCTGCGCGATCAGCATGTGAAGTTCTTGCGTGATGGCCGTGCCACCTTCGCGTTTCGCGGCAAAGGCGGTCGCGCACACGACATCGTGCTGGACGATAAGCGCCTGGCGCGGCTCATTCGCCGCTGTCAGTCCTTACCTGGACAACAGCTGTTTCAGTACATCGATGATGATGGACAACGCCAACCCATCGACTCAGGCATGGTGAACGACTACATCCGCAGCGCGATGTGCGACAACAGCGATGAAGGCTTTACGGCGAAGGATTTTCGCACCTGGGGCGGGACGCTCTTCGCGCTGGGTTATCTCGTCAAGTGCACCTGTGAGGGCGAGGTCAGCGAGCGCGAGTTCAAGCAGTGCGTCGCGCAGACGGCGCAGCACGTGGCGGAAGCGTTACGCAATACGCCCGCCGTGTGTCGCAAGTCGTATATCAACCCGGTCGTGTTCGAAGCGTGGCGCTCGGGCGCCATCGCACGCAGCGTCGCCCAGAGCCCATCGCCTCGTAATCTCGAGCAACTCGCATTGAAAGTGCTGCGCGGGGCGGCGCGGCGCTCGCGCAAGCAGCAGTCCTTGGAGACGATGCTGAAGCGGTCGTTGAAGCAAGCAAAACCGCGTCGAGCGGCCCGCGCGAATGCGGCGCAATCGGCGGCTTAGGGTTGCTCAGAAAGTGCGAAGGAACAGGCACGGGCCCCCTCTCTAACTCTCCCCCGCTTCACGGGGGAGAGGACAAGAAGGTGCGAGGTATTAAACGCGGCGAGAAGTGAAGCTTCCTCTCCGACTCTCCCCGGCTTGCGGGGAGAGAACAAAAGAGGCTGTGTTTACAGCTTCGCGGCGCTGATGCCTACATACCAATAGCGTCCGAGCGGCGAGACCGGGTAGGCGTTCGCGCCGATGTCGGGTTCCTGATCCAGGAAGTTATTGACGCCGGCGTAGAAGGCAAACCCATTCGCAAATTCCCAGCGGCCTTGCAGGTCGTGAGTGAACTTGGCATCGAAGTATCGGTAACGCGGCTCGACGAGATCTGGATTGCCGCGCATCGCCTCGCGTGAGTAACGCAGCGTTTCGTCGAAGTAGCTGAAGCCATAGTTCAACGTCAGCGTGCCGCGTTGCCAGGTCAGATCGAAGTTCGCCTGCCACTCCGGCGCGCTCATGTCCGCGCCGCCTTCGCCCAAATCGTCATCAGGTTCGGAACCAGGCAGATGCACGAAGGTGAGCTTCTCGAGCTTGTTACCGATCAGGCGCAGTCCGAAGTTGCCGAGATGGCCGGCATCGAAGCTGTAGCTGACCGTGAGATCGAATCCCGAGGTCTCGAAGTTCGCGACGTTTTGCGGTTGCTGAACGAAACCGGTGATGCGGCCCGTGCCAGGTGCGCGCGTCAACAGAGCGCAGAACTCATTGTCAATCGAGGCGGAGTCGACGCAGATTTGTGCTGCCTCGAGCGGCAACGCCGTGTTGATCGCATCGCTCAGTTCGATGTCGTACCAATCAAGGCCGACCGACAACGTCGGTGCGAAGCTGGGTCGCAACACCAAGCCGAGCGTCTTCGTTTTCGCGACTTCTTCGCGCAGATTTTCGTTGCCGACCAGCGTGCCTGCGATCGAGGAAGTATTCAGGTCCCGATACGGCACGCTCGTGTCGACCCCGAGCTGCGCGAGCAATTCTGCGCAATTCGCCGCGCGCACGCTGGCGCCCTGGTTCAAACGTGTCGCATCGCAAGGATCGGCGATCGTGCGAAAGGTTTGGCTGCCGGTTCGAAACAGCTCGTTGATGTTGGGTGCGCGGGTGGCTTCCGCCACGGTGCCGCGCACGGTGAGATCGCGGATGGGCGACCATACCAAGCCGGTCTTCCACGTCGTCGCGGTGCCGGCCGTGCTGTAGTCGGACACGCGCAGCGCGGCATCGAGCGCGAGCGTTTCTGCGAATGCCCGCCCATTGAGCAACGGCACGCTCACTTCCGTGAAAGCTTCTGCGACATCGAAGCGGCCACCATCGGGAAGCAGCACGCCGGAGACGAGGCCGAGCTGATTTTCGATGGGCGGTTCGTTGTCGCTCGACTCCTCACGCCATTCGGCGCCGAGGGCAAAGCCGATCGGACCGGCGGGCAGCGCAAACCAGTCGCTCGAATTGCCGGCGATGTAACCCTGCACGACATGCTGCTCGATCTGCGAGCGCCCGAGCGTGTCGGTCATGATCCACGCAGCGCCGGCCGGAGAGATGGCGTTGTAACCGAACAAGCTGATCGGCACGCAACCGCTGTTCGCGCCCGGCGTAAACGTACGTGCATTGGTGATGACACCGGGGTTCAGTGTGGAGCGACACACAGGCTCGCCCGTGACCGGATCGGCCACTACATCGATTGCGGCACGAAACCGATCTTCGAAGCGCGCCAGCGTGACGACCTTCGATTCGGTTTCGCCGTACACATATGACGCCTCATAACGAATCTGTTCGCTGAGATCGCCCTCGATACCGATGACGGCCCGCGTCGTGGCGCGCGTCACGTCTTCATAGCGCGTGCCGAGATCGAAATGATCGCGTGAGACTGCAACTGGTAATCCGGCTGCCGCGGCGGCAATCGGCGCTGGAACGAAGGGGTTGTCCGGTTGAATGACGAGATTGAAATCGTAGGTGGGCTGGCGGTAGGTGAATGCTTCGCTGCGCGAATACTTGAACTCGCCGAACAAACGCGCCGCATCGTTCAAGCGCAGATCGGCGAACAGATTCGCGGTGTAACGATCCTTTTCCGGCAACAGATCGCCCGCATACAGCGCCACGCGTGTGGCATCGCCGCCTTGCTGATACAGCGTTGGGAAGGGCGCGCGGCCGCCGCTCGGCAACACGGTGCCGTAATCGTACGGCAGGCCCATCCCGTTGAAGTCCGCCAGACGATCGGGGAAGAACAAATTGCCTGCGGCGTTGCGCCCCAACAGATACACGGCGCCCGCTGGCGAGGTATCCCAGTAGCCGATGTCGCGCACGGGAATCTGCGCGGGCACGCCAGGCGTGTTGCTCACGTTCGCTGGATTGCCGACGAACAACGCACGATCGGTATGCGTGTAATTGCGCTGGCTTTGATGCAGCCGCTCTTCGCTTGCGTACTCGAGCGCGAGTGTGACGTTCGCGCGCTCATCAAAGAAGTTCTGACCGGCAACGACACTTGCCAAATGTGAATCGGCATCGCCGTGCGCTGCGCGGCCGAATTGCAGGCGCGTATCCAATCCTTCGAAGCGCTGGCGCGTGATGAAGTTGACGACGCCGGAGACACCATCGGCGCCATACAACGCCGATGCGCCGCCGGTGAGCACCTCGACGCGCTCGAC
>CAZIXV010000142.1:0-9468 GCA_964543105.1 uncultured Steroidobacteraceae bacterium | reverse complement strand
AGCGGATAGCGGATAGCGGATAGCGGATAGTGAAGAGAAAGATGCCGATGATTCGATTACTTGCGTTGCTTCTTTTGGGGCCTGCTGTCGCGTTTGCGGATGCGCCGCAGAGCACGGTGACGTTTGTGGGTTGTCCGGTGTATCGCGATACCGATGCGGGACGTAAGTCGGGATGTTGGTTGGCGGAAGATCCGGCCACCGGCATTCGTTACGACGTGACTGATGGGCCGACGAAGCCTCAGGTTGGCAAACTGAGTTTGTTCGAAGGCATCGTCACGAACGAGCCGGATACCTGCGGCGGTATCGTGCTGCGACCCGTTCGCCAGGCAGTGCTCGAAGGACAGACGTGTCCTGCAGCCATCATTCCGCCTGAACACTATCCAGGACGACCGTTCGTCTTGCCGGCCGATGTGCTGAAGCCGACGTGGATGCCGCGTGAGCTGCCGAAGCCGCCGTACAGCAATCAGGAATTCCACATCGTCTTCGACTACGGCAATGACTTCGTCATCTATCAATACGCCGAGCTGATCCTCGAGAAGATCTCGTTGTATGTGAAAGCGAGCCAACCCAAGGCGGTCGTCATCACCGGCTTTGCCGCGACCGAGCCTTACGAGGTGTCCGGCCAACGGTTGAGTGAACCGCAAGCGCTTGCTACCGCACGTGCCGAGATGGTCGCGGAGGCGCTTTACCGTCTCGGTGTCGATCGCAAGTTGATGCAGCTCAAAACGAATGTGAAGCCGACGGTGCTGACCGGTCTAGGCGCCCCCACGCCCACACCCGAAGCCTCGAAGCGGCGGGTAACGATTCAGGTGCTGATGTGACGCTGACGCTGAAGCTGGCGGTTAGCGGTTAGGTTTGTACTGCGACAAGCTCAGCACGAGCGGAGAGTTTCGCTCACGTCTATTCCGTTCGCCCTGAGCGTGTCGAAGGGTTCTTGTGCTTCGACAAGCTCAGCACGAACGGAGGGTTGTGCTCAGCACGATCGCCTTAAGCTCTGGCTGTAGCCTGTAGCCTGTAGCCTGTAGCCTGTAGCCTGTAGCCTGTAGCCGCCCCTCCCTCACTGCCGCAATCCCGCCGCGCGCGAACCCATCGCGTAGCGGATGCCGTCCATCAAATGCTCTAAGAACGGCGCTTCCGAAAAGCTTTCTTTCGTGTGACCGAGGCCGGTGTAGAACGCGCGGCCGCGGCCGACTTCGTGATACCAGGCGATTGGATGATCGTCTTCATGTTTGCTGCCTTCGAAACTATCGGTGTCGAGCTTCAACACGACACGTACGTTCTTCGGGCGCTCCTGGAAGTTGTACCACTCATCGCGACGTGTCCACGGCGAGGGAAACGAAGCTCGGCCGAACGCTTCAGTCGGGATGACCGTCGCCTCTTGAATCTCTCCATGGCTTTCGAAGCGTGCGCCAACGAGCAAGCCGTACCACGGCCAGTCGTATTCGGTGTCCGCCGCGGAGTGGATGCCGACGAAGCCGCCGCCCTCACCGATGTATTTTTCGAACGCGCGCTGCTGGCGATTCCCGAGCACATCGCCGGTCGTCGAAAGAAACACGACCGCGGCAAAGCGGGCCAAGTTTTCGTCGTTGAATGGGAGCGCGCTCTCGGTGGTTTCGACCGTGAAGCCATGGGTCTCGCCGAGGGCCTTGATGGCTTTGATGCCTGCGCCGATCGAGTCGTGGCGGTAAACGGCGGTCTTGGAGAAGACGAGAACAGCGGGCGCCTGAGCATGTGCGCTCGGCATCCCGATCAGACACGCGATGAACGCGAGGAAAGCGATACGTAGATTCATAGCGCCGCAAGGCTACCAGCATCCGGCGCTTTGCAAACTACGCAACCTTTACTCGACGCGCTCTCAGGCGTCACCGTCTGCCGACATCCCGTGCTACCAGCAATCGCTGGCGGCTGCGCCGCGTGCGCCCGTATGGTCGATCGTGAGCGTGCCGCATTTCGCGTCTTTCGCCTGAGGTCCTTTCGGAGCGGCACTCAATGTGTACGTCGAGGCATCGAGATTGGCGGTTGTGAACGTGTAACGCGCGGCCAACGCGCCGTCAGCGGTGCAGGCCGCAGCGGGTGCGGCGCCTGCGTAGGTGAGATTCGAGGTGTAGTAGCGCTCCATGAACTGCGCCTGCTCGGACAAACACGACTGCGCCGAGGTGCGATGCGTGCGAATCACGTAGTTCTGGTAGGACGGATAGGCGATGGCCGCGATGATCGCGACGATCGCCACCGTGATCATGAGTTCGATCAACGTGAATCCGGACGCGAGTCCAGCGGCGCAAGCGCGCCGGCGAGTGGCAACTGTCTTCATGCGGGTCGTCTGCTTCATTGATTCAATAGCTCACGCCAGTTCATGCGTTCGGCCTGCACGCCGGCGCCTTGGATCTTGCGGCTCGTCGTCGTGCCGTCGTCGAGACCGACATGCATCATGTCGCCGACGAAGATCGGATTGCTCGGGCTGTTCGGTAGGCCGATGCCGGAGACGATCTGACCGTTGAGCTTGTCGGCGTCGTTGAAGATGCCATCGCCATTCACATCGAAGAACGTCAGCGGCAAGCGTCCACCGGTGAACGGATCGATCGCCATGACGAAGCCTTTGCCGGACGGGCGGCACGCATCGTCCGCTTCGGGGATGCGCGTGGCGCCGACCAGCGCCATGCCTTGAAAGCGGTTTTGCAGCACCATCCGCTCGCCGGTTCGGGTACCCGATGGCGGCAGCAAGTCGATGTACCAGCCGCGTTTTGCGGCGAACTCGGCGACATTGCCTTCTTCGATGACGCGCACGGTCAAGCCGCCGATCGCGCCTTCAGCGACGATGTCGCGCCCGACGAGTGCGCTGCGGCCGCTGATCACCGTGCCGGAGTCGATGAGTCCGTACCAGGTTTGCACCTGCGTCGTCGTAAGATCGGGCGTATCCAGAAATTGACCGGTGCCAAAGAACACCCAGACTTTGCCGGTCGCCGGATCTTTGCCTGCCATCGGCGCGGCGGTAATCGGTTGAGTGTCGTCGTTCGCATCGCGCGCCACGAACAGTGAAGTCGCGGTGCCCGTGCCAGTGAGTCCGGTGAACTTCCATAGATGCCCGCGCAGGTCGCCGCCATAAACCGTATCGGCGAAGCCGTCGCCATTGGAATCGCGAGCCAACACCGCCGACAACGCGTTATTCGAACCCACGCCCGTGTCGAACGCTTTCGCGCTGCCATTGCTCAGCGCGATCGAGACGAGTTGCGCCTTGCCGCCAGTGCTGCCGACGCCGTTGCCGATCAGCACGCGCCAATCGCCATTGGCGACCTGCGCAATCACGGGACGACCGATGTTCTTGCCCAAGGCGGCGATGTCTGCGCCGCTTTTCTCCCAAAGGAATTTCACGTCGTTTGGATTGGTGACGTCGAGCGCGAAAACGCCAGGACCGCCGCGGCCGAGCGTGCCGACGAGCACGGTCTTCCAACCGTTCAGGTACACATCGGCGACGGCGATTTCGCCATCGACGAAATAGCGATGTTCGTATTCGGGATTGCTGTAGGAGCGCAGATCGTTGGTAATCGCGCCGTTCGGCACGAACGCATAGGTTTCATTGCCGTTTGCGGCATTGAAGCCATGCAGCATGCCGTCGTTCGAACCCACGTACACGACTTGCGTGCGATTCGCGCGCGAGGTTGCAAACGCGTTGTAGGCGCTCGCGCCCGTGAAGGTTGCACCGGCATACAACGCTGGATTCGGCTTGCCGACGAACACCGGCGTCGAGTTGACGATGTCGCCGAGAATGTTCGTGCGCGTGCGTAGCGTACCGTTCGCCTGCGACTCTTCTTTGGAGCGATCACCGCGCAGGTAGTCGACGACGTTCGCGTTGCCGAGTTGCGTGCGTTGCGTCGAATTCAGATTGTCCCAGCGGAAGGTCACGTACTTCGTGCCGCCGGTGGGGTTGTGCGAGTAGATCTTGCGGTCCGACCACGTTGCTGCCGCGAGCTGCGCGCTCGCCAACCACAAGGGCGAAGTTGCAAGCGCGCCATCGTTCTCCACCGAGTAGGCCATCAACTCACCGCGCCAGCTGCCGGTGTGAAACTGCGCTTGGAAAGTTTTCGTGTCCGTTTCCAGGCGTGTCGAGTTCGCAGCCAACGAGGCGGCCGAGCCGGCGCTTTCAGCGGAGATTTTCGCGAAGGCTCGCGTCAGGCTCTCGACCATCTTGTCGGCTTCGCTTGCGACATAGAAGTTCTCAGGGCGCAGATCGTTCGTCGCCAAACGTTCGCCACTGCTCCACCAGGCTTCCGGAAGCGCTTGTGCGCGCGTGTAGGGTTCGAAATCGCGCGGCACCGTGAAGCCGCCGTACTTCGCCGCGAGCCAGTACTGATTGCGCGCACGGCCTTCGAGCACCTGCGCTTCGCGAACATCGACCCAATGCGTCGAGACGGTTTGTTTCTCTTGCAGCGACGGACGCAGATCCTTCGTATGCGCGTCGTAGGCGAGGCCGGCGATATACGCTGAGTTCTCGCGGCCCGTATACGGCACATTGATCGTGATGCCTTCGAGCTGCGCGACCTTGTTGGTCGCGGTACGCACGTTGATCGTCGTATCGGACGAGACGGCCGAGGGCATCGCCGGTTCGTCGGTCGTGACGTTGTTGCCAGGTAGATTTTTGTCGCGGTGCGTGTTCACATCGCCAATGCCGAGAATGGCGTTGTTCTGGCACCAGTACTGAATCGGATCGTCCCACTGTGTAATCACGGGGAAGCCATCGGCCCAGTTGTAGCGCGTCGTAGCGTTGCCGCCGCCGCTGAGGTTCGAGTATTCGGGAACGTTGCCCTGATTCTTCAAGTAACGGATCGCCGTGTAATACAACTCGCTGACCGGGTCGTGGCTCTTGTGATTCTGGGTCGTCATCTGACCGAACTTGTTGATGTAGTTGATGACGCCGCTGTCGCGAATCGTCGAGCCCACAGCGTTCGTCGTTGCTGCCGCATCGGCGCTATCGGGATTGCGTACGAACACGCCCGTGGTGGGGTCCCATTCGCGATTCGCGTTGGCGATGTTTGCACCCGTGGTCGGGTCGACCTTGTATTCGCCGACGAACTTCTGCTTGGCGCGCAGCACACCGCCGTCGCGCCGCATGTCGCTGTCGTTCAAATAGCCGAAGACGCTGAAGCGAATGCGCTCTGAGTACTTTTGGATGAGCCCTTCGGGCTTCCAGCCGCCGCTGTATCGCTTGCAGTTCGCCTCGACGCCTCTCGCGGCGTCGCACACCTTCACGCGCACGCTGACTTCATAGACGTGATTGGCGTTCGGGGTCGAGTGCGTCGCAGGGTTGTACGCAACGACGGCGCGATCGTCGTTGAGGTCGCCGCTGCGCGTGAAGCGCATCTTGTTACCGAGCTGACGGATGCGGATCGTTACGTTGTCCCACGACGCCGGCGTCGCGTTGCGCACCAGCGTCTGATTGTTGCCGCTCGACGGCAGGCGACGATCCGGATAAATGCTGGTGCCGGTGTTGGCGTCTGAGCGCGCTTTCTCGAGCCACGTTTCGGTCGTGGTATCGACGACGCGGTAGCCGCCGGTGAGCGCCTTACGGAACGGGTCGATCGTTTGCGTCGCCGCCCAGTTCATGTAGTTGCCGCTCCATTCCTTGTTGGAGTGACTGCACTTGTGTGCACTGGCGTTGCGGGTCGGATAGAAGTGACGATCCGCTTCGACCGAGCTGTACTTATATAAGTAGCACTTGTCGGGATCGAAGTAGCCGACATACTTGCGCGTCACATCGTAGGCGCCGAGATTCGCCATGCTATCGAGCGTCGGCCATTCGACCGACGGCACGAGCAGTAGATTGCCCGGCACATCGCCGCCCACGGAGAGTGGTGACTGCGCGATCGTTTGCGCGCTCGCGATCCCACTGCCGAGCGTGAGTACGGCCACGCCCAGCGCGCATAAGAAGCCGGAAGCTTGTGCGTGTAGGAGCGATCTACGCTGCGTCATTCGTGATGATCTCGTAAGCGGGCAGTCGGGCGGTCAATAGGCGCGTTTGATGGTCGATTGCAGCACCACAATGGCGCGCTCTTCGGCATCGGCCGGGGCGCTGCTACGTGCGGTGACGCGATAGAACGCGACGTTGTCCGGCGGATAGGCGCTGCCGTAGTTGCCGAAGTCGGCGTTGTCTTGCAGGCCGAGATTGTTGTCGGAGCTGCCTGTGCCCATGAACTGAATGTAGTACTGCGGCGCGCTGGCGGCGGTCGCGGCGTTCACATCGTATTTCTCGGCGACGGCAGTCCAGTTTGCATTGGTGCCGGCGTAGGTGTCGGGCGGCATCACCGGACACAGCGTCGCTGCACTCGGCGAACAGTCGACACCACCCAGATCCGCGATCTTCCAATTCGTCGTGATGGCGTCTTCTGCGGCGCGTAACGCCGCTTCTGCGCGCTGAAACGCCAGTGAGCGGTCATACATGTTGGCGCTCATGCGCTCTTGCAGATTGACGGTGCGAATGCCGGCCAGCCCGATGAGTGTTGCGACGACGAGCAACACGAGCGCGATGACGAGCGCGACGCCGCGAGCATCGCGACGCGATTGAAATAAAGTTCGGGAACGAACGCGCGGCATGATCAGGGCACTCGATTGCGCAAGGTTACGAGGTGAGTGAAGACGCGCTGCAAGCGGCCGTCGTTCACGTTCGTATCAGTCGAGATGCGCGCATCGGCGCTCTCGACGGTCAAGGTGATCGACACCGCGTTGACGCGTTCCCAATCGGTCGCAACGACGCTCGCGGCGTCGACGAAATCGTTCGCGCCTTCGATGCGATAGCGCAGTTGCAGGTCTGTGACGCCGGCGACGACTTCTTCCGTCACGCTGGTCGCCCCCGGGGCCAGCCGCCGGCGATAGAGAGAACTGCCAGCATCGGCCGTGCGTCCGGTATTTCCGATGTACCAATCGGTCGCGCCAAAGCGCACGAGTTGCGAATTCGGACTGAAGGCGTACGCATTGCCGCTTGGTGTGAGGATCGGCGGATAGCCCAAGCCAATGGAGACGTTGCCGGGCTGTCCGGGCCCGCTCGCATGAACGAGCGTGGCTGCGCCAGCGTCGTAGCTCGTGACTTGAAACATCGTTGCATGATCGAAATCGCACACGAGCAAGATGTCACCCGCGACGAACGGCGTTGTCGCCGCATTGATCTTGAAACTGGCCATTGCCGCGGTGTGCGATTCGACGGCAAAACCATTGCCGGTAGCGCCGCGAATGTGCAGCGATGCGGTACCGGCCACGCGCTCACCGGCGTCGGTGCCGAAACTCACCGCTGGATCCGCGGTTGCGCCGTCATAGCCCGTGATGCCGACAGGACCCTGCCACCACGCGGTGCTGGCATTCAAAACGCTGCCGACGCGGCCGGTGTTGTCGCAGCCCGTCGCACCCGCTTGACGCAGATCGCGAGAGAAAATCTCGAATGCCGTACGCGCGCTTTCTTGCAGCTGCGATAAGCCTTCGTTCGTGCGATAGCTTTGGCGGTTCGATGCGATGATGCTCAATGCGCCGCCGACGACGACGAGTCCGAGCACCATCGAAACCATCAATTCGACGAGTGTGAAGCCGCGCTGGAGACGCTGTATCGATGCGGCGCGCTTCATAGCTCCACCTCTGTTGCGAAGCTCATGTTTTCTTCACCGCCGGCGCGCTGGTCGTTCCATTGCACGAGGATCGTGCAGGCCGAACCATCGCAATCCACTGAGCCGGTCGCGTTCGGACCCAAACCTGCAATCAGGTTCGCGCGCCACGTCGCGAGCGCGGTGTCGGTGAATGCCGTCCCGGCAGGTGCGTCGTCATCGAGGCCGATGTTGAATTGACCGTTGACGGCAGCGTTGCGATCGGCGCGCAGCGCATCGATGATCGAATGCGTATGGACGACCGCCAAACCACGCTCGAACGAACTTTGATTGCTTTTCAGTGTGAACAGCTGCAAGCCGACGAGCCCAAGCATGCCGAAGGCAAGCACGAGCACCGCGATCAGCACTTCGACGAGGCCGACGCCGCGCTGACGCAAGATCATCGAGTGCCTCATGAGCAGGTTCCTGTGATGACTTCCGTCGTCACGCGGCTGCCAGCGCCGAGTGTCGTCGTACGCACGTTCGCATTGGACATGGCCGGCGAACACACCCGGATCACGTGATCATTGACGAGCACACCATTCGTCATCGCCAAGCCATCCGGTCCGAACACGATGGTGTCGTTCGTCAATGTCGAGGTGACTTCGAGCCCGCCGCCCGTATTTACGCTGCCGCGGCGAATGACGGTGCCGGCCGGTGAGCGCACGATCCAATCCGTCCAATCTCCGGAAGCAGCGGCGCAGGCGGTTGCCGTTGCATTGCTCGCGCGACACAGCGTGACGCTCGCATTTCGCTTGATGGCCTCGGAGCGCGCGAGCGCTATCGCGGCGACGAACTCATTCGCTTGTGTTGTCAGCCGATTACTGACCGTCAAGTTTCTGAACGAAGGCACGGCCACCGAGAGCAACACGCTTGCAAGCGCGATCGTGACGAGCAATTCGACCAGCGTGTAGCCGAGCGGCTGTGTGAGTACTCGCGGACGAAACGGATGCGTGATCATTGACTCGCAACGAATGCTGTTGTGCGATCACGAAGATATCGACGCGTTGAGTGCGAATGCATAGGCGTTGTCCTGAAAGCGGGCCTTCAGTGAAGCGCGTCACTTGCATGCCTGCGTGGGCACTCTCGCGTGTCCTCATTTCCGCTTCACGAGAGCGTTGCAGCGTTGTTAGAGTCGGTGAATCACCTCCGTTACGTGCGAGGAACTCATGCGCTTTCTGTTGTTATTTGTGGCGTTGTCGTGCGTCGCGTTCGATGCGCACGCATTGAAAGACACGCTACCGAGCGGCGTCGACTTGCGCGGCGCCTGGATCGTGAACACGCCAGCAAGCGATGACGGAGAGGCGCTGCTCGCCAAACGCATGGAGGAGTTGAGAAAGCAGCAGCAGCGCGATGAAGCGCGTTGGCGCCGCCGCGTGGAGAACGATCCGTTCGCATGGATGCCGGAGTTCACGGCGCCCGAACGCACACCGCAGTTCATCGCCGCAATGGAAGAGCGCGAGCGCAATCGCCGCCGGCTGCTCGGTCTCTCGAATCGCCTGCAGATCGATCACGATGAGCGCGGCGCGAAAGTCACCCTCGTCACCGATTTCGAAACGCGTCGCTACGATGCGGGCACACGCACGCAAGCGTCGCTGCCCAATGGACCCCTGGCCGATTCACGTTCGGGCTGGGACGGCGAGTGGTTTGTGATTCGTCGAGATGCACGCAAAGGCCCACGCATCATGGAGAAGTTTCGTCACTTGAAGAAAACCGATCAGCTCGAGATGCAAGTGACGATCAGAGGCAACTCGATCTTGTCGGGGATGAAAGTGCGAGGGCCGGTGCGCCTCAAAGACGCGCTCGATGTTGTTCGCGTCCACCACGTCGCAGATGATCGGGACGATCT